>CAZZHQ010000010.1:0-47388 GCA_964654015.1 uncultured Dehalococcoidales bacterium
GCCTTCTGGCTGCTGCTTATCAGTGGAATTTCTCTACCTCTACTAACCACCAGCCTGTTCTTCCACCACGTGTCGCTAATGGGTAGCATGGGCGTCAGCCCTGCAATCGCCGCCTCTGTATACATCGCAATCGGGCCAACGAATATGCTGGGGACATTCACAGCCGGCTTCATGGCAGACAAGATGCCCAACAGGTACCTGCTGGCAGCAAGTCAACTAATGCTGGCAGGTACAATACTGTGGATTTTCACCATCAGTTCAACTTGGCAGGCACTGGTCTATGGAGCCATGATGGGACTCACCATCGGCTTTTCCAGTAACATCAACACGGTTATCTGGGCAAACTACTTCGGGCGGCGCAGACTGGGCAGTATCCGAGGGGTAGCCTCCATGTGTATGGTAACTACAGCCGCACTGGGACCTCTACCATTCGGTTACCTTTTCGATACCACTGGCAGCTACTCGCTAGCCATCCTCATTTCACTGTCGCTGCCAATTATTTGTTCAATCACCGCCTTTCTGGCAAAACCACCACGGGTTGATATGCTGGCTGAAGACGACTACAGCAAGATGTAAACTTATGGGACAGGGTGCAAAATTGGTCAATCATGACCATGGAAAAGGCTGAGTTGCGGCTGCCAGGGATAAACAAAAGGAGGCACAAATGAAGATAACCGACATTCTCACATACGCAGTAAAAGGCCGTCACTGGCCCAGGTTCCCCATGGTTTTTGTTGAGGTTGAAATTGATGAGGGAATCACCGGCCTTGGGGAATCGCTCCTGTATCAATCAAACGGCATAATCGAGGCCATCCACGCCATGAAGGGATTGCTAATCGGGCAAGACCCGCGCGATATCGAGCGATTATGGGAAAAGATGTTCCGGCTGGGAAATCCGGGTCCCGCCATCAGCGGCGTAGAAATAGCCCTATGGGACATCCTTGGCAAGAGCCTTGGTGTTCCTGTCTACCGGCTGCTCGGGGGACGCTGCCGCGAAAAGATAAGGGTGTATTGTGACGGATTCTTCCGCGGGGCTGATTACAATCCAGTGGAGTACATGGAAAAGGCACTGGAAGCCGTGGACATGGGCTTCACAGCGCTGAAGATGGATGTGGACGAGCCGCTTGAATCTGTAAACAAGGAACTGGGAAGGGCAATTACACTCCAAGAGCTTCGACAGACGGTGAAAATGGTCGAGGCAGTAAGAGAGACAGTCGGCCCCGAGATAGACCTGGCAATTGATGCTCACGGCGCTTTTGACATCACCACAGCACTGGCACTGGGAAAGAAGCTTGCTCCCTGCGACCTGCTCTGGTTCGAGGACCCCGTGCCACAGAGTAACCTCTCTGTGATGGCAAAGGTGGCTCAATCCATTGATATTCCCGTATGCACCGGAGAGATGCTGCGCTCCAGGTTTGAGTTTCGTGAACTGTTCGAGCGACAGGCCGCCGAAATAATTATGCCTGACGTCGCCCGCACCGGCGGCATGCTGGAGATGAAAAAAATAGCCGCTATGGCTGATACCTATTTCATGCTGACAGCACCGCATAACATGGTAGGCCCTGTATGCACCATGGCATCCGTCCATCTCTGCGCCTGTATTCCTAACTTCCTTGTCATGGAGTATCAACTGGGTGATGTGCCGTGGATTGATGACCTGATCAGCAGCCCTATTCCAATAAACAGGGGTTACCTTGAAATACCTGAGAGACCGGGACTCGGTATTGAATTGAACAAGAAAGAGGTGGCGAAGTACCTGGTCTCATAGTAACAGGGAATCATCACCTAAGCAACACATCAAAAACTATAATTATCAGGGTCAGGTCCAATACGCTGATTCCTGTTCAGTCCATCGATAATATCCATATCACCCTGTTCAAGGTTGAAATCGAAGATGGAGATGTTCTCTTTTATCCTCTCAGGTTTTGATGACTTGGGGATAGTTATTATGTCATGCTGTATCTGCCATCTCAGGGTAACCTGGGCAGACGTTTTACCGTATTTCTGCCCCAGTCGAACCAGTGTCTGGTCCTCGAGCACTGCTCCCCTACCCAGTGGACTCCATGCCTCAATTTTAATATCGTGCTGGGTACAGAAATCCCGAAGTTCTTTTTGTACCAGGTATGGATGCTGTTCAATCTGATTTACTACCGGTATAATTTTCGCTGACTTGAAGAGAGTTTCGAGGTGATGAACCTGGAAATTGCTTACGCCAATAGAGCGAATAAGTCCATCGTGATGCAGTCTCTCTAATGCTTTCCAGGTATCAATATATTTGCCATTCACCGGCCAGTGAATAAGGTAGAGGTCGAGGTAGTCCACGCCAAGCATGTCCATGCTTTTCTGAAAAGCTCCAAGCGTTGAATCGTATCCCTGGTCGTTATTCCAAACCTTGGTGGTCAGGAATATCTCTTCCCTTGGGATTTGGCTTTCCTCTATTGCCTGTCCAACGCCTTTTTCGTTGCCATAGACTGTTGCCGTATCAATGCTGCGATACCCCTCACTAAAGGCAACTTTCATGGCTCCCCTGACCTCTTTACCATCCTGCATCGCAAAGACACCCAGTCCAAGCTGCGGCATTGATTTTCCATCCTGGAGCGTTACTCGAGGTATGCTATTCATCTTTACCTCCTCTCATACAGCCTCATACTGCAACCATGAAACGCTACTGACAAAATGACGTATTAGAAGAATACATCCGGATCGGGGCCCGTCCTCTGGTTCCTGTTGAGGTTATCGATTGATTTCATATCCTCTGCATCAATACTGAAATCAAAAAGCGACATATTCTCCCTTATCCGCGCGGGATTTGCCGATTTGGGAATAACTATTATGCCATTCTGAATATCCCACCTGAGTATGATTTGTGCAGCGGACCTCTGGTGTTTCTTTGCCAGCCCTTGCAGGGTCTGGTCCTGTAAGAGAGCTCCCTGTCCAAGAGGACTCCATGCCTCTACTCTAATATCATGCGAAGTACAGTAGCTTCTCAGTTCCTCCTGCGTCAGGTAAGGATGAAGCTCTATCTGGTTTACCACCGGAACAACAGTAGACGAGCCGAGCAGGTCATCCAGGTGGTGTATTTGAAAGTTGCTTACGCCGACAGCACGAATAAGGCCATCACCATGCAGCTTCTCCATGGCTCTCCAGGTATTCTTGTAGTTATCTTTTCCAGGCCAGTGTATCAGGTATAAATCGACATATTCGCTATCCAGTCGCTCCAGGCTCTGCTGGAACGCCTGCAGAGTAGATTCATATCCCTGGTCGCGATTCCAGAGTTTGGTTGTCAGAAATATCTCTTCCCTGGGGATGCCACTATCTTTGATTGCCTGGCCAACGCCCGTCTCATTTCCATATGCTTTTGCGGTATCGATACTGCGGTATCCTTCTCGTAGTGCACACGTGACAGCCTTACGAACATCATCGCCATCACTCATCTTCAGTACACCAAATCCAAGCTGTGGCATCACCACTCCGTTGTTCAGTTTCACCTGTGGAATATCGCTCATTTCATTTCACCTCTGTTATTAAGCAGTTCAAGCAAATATACAAGCTTTCTAAATAGCACCACTACACATTACCCACCAGGTATGCGTTATGTCAACTTTAAATCAGCTCTCTGCTGTAATCTCAGGCTAACCCTTCGTTGGCGAACACCGACAGTATCTTCCCGTAGAATACCCTGTTGTAGTTTCCCTGCGGGAAACAGCGTGTCGCCACGTCCTCGGGGATTCTCTCGGCTTCAAAATCGTTGGTATAGATGACCTGACACTCGTAGTGCAGGATACACTCATCTATCATCGGAGTTCTGACATTCCTGCCAGCTATGGCAGTTAAGCCAGTTTTAGCAAATTTATCCACATCTCTGCCGGAGTTCTTCCCGCAGAACAGCACGGCCTCACTCATCCCTTCGGCAGGCACATTCACGGTGAATTGCCTTGTCTGTTCAATAAAATCGTAGGTTAACCGCGACGGGCGAACCATTGCCAGGAACATTGGCAAAGACCAGACAATGCCAATTGTGCCCCATCCGATGGTCATTACGTTAATGCTTTCATCTTTCCTCGTCGAGGTCAGCAATAATCCATCTTTCTTGAGGGCATTAAGTGTGTGCTGCAGATAATCAATATGGTTTACTTCTATCTTCTTTGTCATTCATCCTCCCTTTTTTTGACGTCAGTTCATTCGATTCAGGCGTTTAATAATATGGGATTCAAGCTCACTATAATTCTAATAATCGACATGAGAAGGGCGGTGTTTCAATCTGCCTGATTTAACGTATCTTTTAGCCTGTCCGAAGCCACATCTTCGTGGATGATTATTATATAGTAATCAGTAATCCATAGTCTATTAGCAATCTGTGCAACCCGGTAAACTTTGACAAATGTCCACTTAGAGTATTATTATCATAGGCTAACCCAAAGTTTCAATCGTAAACAAATATAATACAATGGAGGTAGATAATGACAAACCAGGAGCATAGTCCCAGCAACGCAGCAATCATAGATAAAGCAGGCAAGAGAGCCCGAGAACTGCTGGAGACATATCATGGTTGTGCACAGTGCACACTTGTTGCGTTACAGGAAGTCTGTGGCATGGAAGATGAGATGCTTTCCAAGGCTTCCGTTTTATTGTCAGGTGGTGTCGGTGGAATCCAGTCAGTATGCGGAGTACTCACTGGAGCCTGCCTTGCACTGGGAACAAAATATGGTAGAGACACCTCTTATCTCAAAGGCACCGAGGAAGACGCGGTGGCAAAGGAGAACGAAGGGATGGAAATAGCTGGAAAGCTATGCAAGTGGTTTGAGCGAGAATTTGGAGCTACTAGCTGTGCCGATATTCGAAAAACCCATATGGGAACAGACCTAAACAATAAAATCCCATGGCAGAAACAAATTGCTGATGAGCTAAACATGCGTGGCCGCTGCCTCGACATAAGTGAGAAGACTGCCCGTAGGGTGGTTGCTATACTCGATAATCCAGAGCTTGGCATCCTGGAAGAGGTGTAAAGAACAGAAACAACGGCAGAAACCGAGCTTGTACTTATTAATTTCTGGCACTGCCCTTTCACCCAGGGCTCTGGCTGACTTAAAAGGCATGCTGATGGTATTATCACTTAAGAAGAAACTATGATTTATAAAACAGTAGGAGTCTATCACAGTGAATGAAGGCTATATTCTATGGTTCGCGACTGGCATCGCTCTTATAATATCCTTTGCTGTCAGCCGAGGGAAGACCTTTCAGGCACTTAAGATTGCTCTTAAACGGCTATTAAATATTTTGCCGCCCTTCCTGGTGATGATGTTGCTTGTATCTGCGGTTCTCTACTTTGTTACAGATGAAATGATTGCTCACTACCTGGGCAATGAAAACAAGTATTTCGCCGTACTTTTTGCCTCAATAATAGGCTCGATTACCGTTATACCTGGTTTTATCGCTTTCCCTCTAGCCGGACTTTTGCTCAGCAGGGGAGTGATGTACATGGTTCTAGCCGCCTTTACCACTACTCTCATGATGGTGGGAGTAGTGACCTATCCCATAGAGAAAGCATATATGGGTACCAGGGCAACAATCATGCGTAATAGTCTGAGCTTTCTCATCGCACTCATTATTTCAGTTGCAGTTGGCATACTGTATGGAGAATTACCATGAAGCTAAGCAAACGTAATGCCATCATACTTGTTGCTTATGCCATCTTCCTGATAGTGTCCTTCTTAATAGGGTTCAAACCAGGACAGCAAATCGGGATGAATTTCAGCAGTTTTGCATTAACTATGGTCCTCATCGTACCATTCGCCTTTATTCTCATCGGCCTGTTTGAGGTCTGGGTGAAGAGAGAGACGGTAGAAAAACACCTCGGTGTAGAATCTGGTATCCGGGGTTACCTGTGGGCTATCCTGCTTTCCAGTACGACGGTAGGCGGGATTTATGTTGCTTTCCCTGTTTCCTACAGCCTCTATAGAAAAGGGGCACGCCTGTCGGTAATCTTCACCTATCTCAGTTCAGCGGCCATCACTCGAATTCCCATGGCTGTCTTCGAGGCCTCCTTACTTGGTGTAAAGTTTACTATAATCAGGTTCCTGGTCTCGTTACCGCTGGTAATACTGAGTTCTATATTGCTGGAGAAATACCTGACCAAACATGGCTTTAAGATGAGACATCCTGACAAACAGGTAATATCAACCGCGAAATAAACCAGAGTGGTATAATATATAAGGTCTATGTGAGAGGAGATTTTATGAATATAGAGAAAAAAGTAAAGTGGGTTTGTAATTCACGCAATAACATTGAACTGGAGAGACGGTATGACCAGTGGGCGAAGAAATATGACACTGACCTCGAAGAGGGTTTCGGCTGGCTGGGGCCACAGCGGGCTGTCGAGTTTTTTACTCGCTATGTGCCCGTAGAGGCCAGGATACTTGATGCCGGAGCAGGTACCGGACTGGTAGGCAAATTGTTAGCTGAACAGAACTATAAGTACATAGTGGCTATGGATCTGTCTTCAGGTATGCTGAAGGAAGCACGAAAGAAAAAAGCATATCGAGCATTCTACCGTATGGTGATGGGAGAGCCCCTGGACTTCCCGACCAATTCCTTTGATGCCGTAATCAGCATCGGTGTACTCACTGTAGGACATGCGCCGGCAAGTTCACTTGATGAATTGCTTCGCATAACAAAGCCCGGTGGACACATCGTTTTTAGCCTCCGTCCTGACGTATACAGGGACAACGGTTTCAAGCAAAAGCAGGATGGTTTGGAATCGGAGGGAAAGTGGAAACTCATAGAGGTGAGTGAGGAATTACAGCCTCTTCCTAACGGTCAGCCTAAGGTAAATCACCAGGTCTGGGTATACCAGGTAGCTTCTACATAAAGCAGAGAATGATTTGCCACCGGTTAAACGTGTTTCAGATACGCCGTGCTATTCAACCTGTGAGCTCATCGTCGTAATATAATGGTTTTTCGTCAATGGCAGTAGTAGCCACGAGTGCCACAAGGGCAACTGCCGCGAAGAGCAGCCATACATTGTTATAGCTGCCCTGGATATCAAACAGTCTGCCAGCAATAAAGGGACCAGCTACAGTACCAAACATCCCTATGCCAATAAGGCTGCCAAAGATAGTGCCATACTGCTTTGTGCCAAATATCTCACGGGTAAAAGCAGGGCGAATCGAATTAAAACCACCATACCCCGTGCCAAACAGTAGCAGGAAGCCAATAACGCCGGGAATAGCATAAGTGCCAGCCATCTGGAACGACAGCAATCCCAACGAAATCATGGCAAACATAATGATCATCATCTTTTTCCTGCTTACCCTGTCACCCAGTGTCCCGAATACCATCCTACCTATGATACTTGCCAGCGGTATCCCCGCTGCCCCCAGGCTGGCAATCGTCGTATCCAGGCCAACGTCAATAAGATACGGCATGACATGGGTAACTGCTGTTCCAACCATCGTATGCTGACAGACGAACATAACCGCTAAGAGCCAGAAGGTGCGCGTTTTAATAGCCTCTTTTATTGTAATCCCGTATTCCTTCACCTCGGTGACAATCTTCCCCGCCGATGCTTCAACTATCTGGTCTCCGTCCGGAAGATAGCCATACTGTTGAGGTTTATGTCTCAGCACCAGTGCAAGGGGCAGTACAATAATAAGGACTCCAAAAGCGAGACTCTGCACCGTCATGCGCCACCCATAAGCGTCTACCAGCCTTGCCATCATGAAAACCACCAGTCCGCCTGCTCCAAATCCACAACTGACAATACTCATTGCCAGGCCAATTTTTCTTCGAAACCAGGTCGAGATAGCGGTCATCAACACAGTGACCGTGCAGGTACTCATAGCAGTTGAGATGAGTGCGAAGGAAACATAGAAGCTGACAAGGGAAGTGGTACGGCTCAGCATAAACAGGCCTAAGGCGGTCAGGCAACCCCCGATAAAGACTATACGTCTTGGTCCCCAACGGTCGATTAGCATACCAACAACCGGCGCCAGCAGTCCTGTTTCCACACCACGTAATGAGGCGGCAAGCGACACCTGGGTATAGCTCCATCCAAACTCTTCAACTATCGGTTTGAAGATGGTGGTAAAACCATAAAATACGACTCCAACCACGTAGAAGCCGATGATGAAAGTAGCAGCAACTATATACCAGCCATAGAATGGGCGGAATTGTTTGAAGGAACTGGGCATCGCCATATTCTAGCACGCATCTGCAATATGCCAATGCAGGCGGCAAATATATAAGTTTTCCTATGTGGTTAGTGTTCCTTTTTTCGTCTGTTGCTTTCAATCTGACGTATGGTTTTCTCGTCGGTACCAAAATGATGCGCTATCTCGTGTTGAACCACTTCAGCTATCTTTCGCTCTATCTCTTCATTGGAACGACACACGGCCTCAATGGGCTTCTGGAAGATATATATTCTGTCAGGCAGGACCATTCCATAACGCACACCACGCCTGGTCCGGGGCACACCCTGGTAAAGTCCCAGCAATTGCTCAAAATGCCTGAGCCTTGCTTTATTGAGTTGGCTGTCGCTGGCCCTGTCTTCCACAGCAATATCAACATTTTCCAGCCTGTCACGGAACTCAGTCGGTAGTTTCTCTATTGCTCTGAATACAAGCTCATCAAAGCTCTCTCTATCCATATCAGTCCTATTCGCACCTATTTTACTTATATTCTATCCTACTTAGTCCGGCGACGTAAAAAACAGTAAACTTTGTTTATCTAATTCCTTTACTACGAGTTGCAGCCTGAATCATAAACTTGACAACTTTTCTGTTTTAGAATATTGTGTATTATGTTTATCATAATAGTCTACAAGGAGGCAGGTCAATGAAACTTTCGACCAAAGGCCGATATGCGACCAGGGCCATATTAGACCTGGCAATTAACCAGGGAGAGGGCCCAATCCTGCTAAAAGATATCGCCCAGAGGCAGCAACTTTCACTATCATACCTGGAGCATTTAGTAACTCCCCTGATAGCGGGAGGGTTAATACGTAGTACCCGAGGTGCCAAAGGCGGAGTCTCGTTGGCCAAGCCTCCTGAAGAGATAAAATTGAGCGAGGTTATTCAACTTCTTGAGGGCTCACTTGCCCCCGTGGAGTGTGTTAATAATCCGAAGCTGTGTCCTCGCTCGGAATTATGCGTCACCCGAGATGTATGGACTGAATTGAAAAATGCAATGACTGGAGTCCTGGAGTCTACAACCTTACAGGACCTGGTTGAGCGGCAAAAGGAAAAAGGGAAGTCTGCGAAGGCCATGTATTACATCTAAGTTTTCTGCCAGATAGCTTTAACTGCTTAAGCAGAAGGAACCCAGACAATATGATTGACAGGTATTCACGGCAAATCATTCTCCCTGAAATCGGGCAAGAAGGGCAAAACAAACTAGGCAATAGCAGCGTAGTAATCATTGGCTGCGGAGCACTAGGAACGATTATTGCCAGCTCTCTGGTGCGTTCCGGTGTTGGTAAAATCAGAATTATAGACAGGGACTTTATTGAATACCACAATCTGCAACGCCAGATTCTCTTTAATGAGGATGACATACGAAACCAGATACCAAAGGCAATAGCCGCCGAGCGATATCTTAAGAAAGTAAACTCTTCGATTGATATTGAAGGAATAGTCGCTGACATAAACTACGCGAATATTGAGAGATTCGTCGAGGGTGCGGATTTAATTTTAGACGGGCTGGATAATTTTGAAACTCGCCTTCTTATCAACGACGTCTCCTTGAAACATAACATCCCCTGGATTTACGGTGGAGCCATCGCTTCCTCCGGAATGACCATGAACATCATCCCACATGAAACTCCCTGCTTCCGATGTCTCTCATCCAATCCGACTGGGACGCAAACCTTGACCTGCGACACGGCAGGGGTAATTGGCCCCGCTCCCTTTGTTATCGGCTCCCTGCAATCTGTTGAGGCAATGAAGATACTTGTCGGAGCCAGGGAAATCAGTCGTAAACTCATAGTCCTTGATGTTTGGAGAGAAGAGTTTGACAGTTATAAAATTGCCCGCCGTGCAGATTGTCCAGCCTGTCGAGGCGAATACGAATTTCTGGAGGCGAGATTTGGGACAAGAGCGACCTCTCTCTGCGGGCAAAACGCGGTGCAGATTTCAAATCCTGAGGCAGGGAATATTTCATTTGAAAAATTGGCAGCACGCCTTGAGTCTTTAGGAGAGCTAAGTTACAACGAATTCATGCTCCGTTTTCGAGTAGATAATCACGATATGGTTATCTTTCCGGATGGGCGGGCTATCGTGAAAGATACGAATGATGAAGCTATGGCAAGAGGGCTCTATGCCAAATATATCGGTGCATAGGTATTTTGTGACTAACCTGAATAATGCATCCTGAAACAGACTAAAAGTTCAGGACAAGGAGGAAATCAAGATGGCAGAGATATTTCAAAAAGTGGAGAAGTTTAAGTATAAGACGGTAGAGATACCGAAACTTACCAGAGGAATAGCCAGGGACTCTACCGAATTAATCGGTAACACTCCCCTGGTCAGGTTAAACCGAATAACCGAGGGAATGAGGGCAGAAGTGGTAGCCAAGCTTGAATCCTTTAATCCCTTGGGGAGTGTGAAGGACCGCATAGGAATGTCAATGATTATTACTGCCGAGGAGAAAGGGCTCATCGGCAAGGATACCGTAATTGTTGAATCCACTAGCGGGAATACTGGTATTGCCCTTGCTTTTGTCTGCGCTGCCAGAGGATACAGGCTCATCCTCACCATGCCCGATACGATGTCCCTGGAGCGGAGGCAACTTCTATCCGTTTTCGGCGCTGAACTGGTGCTGACACCCGGGGCTGAAGGGATGTCCGGGGCGATAAAAAAGGCGGAACAACTTGTGGCAGAAAATCCTGGTTATTTTATGGCTCAGCAGTTTAAAAATCCGGCAAACCCGGAAATACACCGGATAACTACAGCCGAGGAGATATGGAGAGATACTGAGGGCAGGGTTGATATTTTCGTTTGCGGGGTGGGAACCGGTGGGACACTCACCGGGGTAGCTGAAGCTCTAAAGAAACGAAAGCTCGAACTCAAAGCCATTGCCGTTGAGCCTGCCGACTCCCCGGTTCTATCCGGCGGAAATTCGGGGCCTCACAAGATTCAGGGCATCGGAGCGGGCTTTATCCCCGATGTTTTAAAAACGGATTTAATCGATGAAATTGTTCAGGTTAGTAACGAGAACGCCGGAACGATGGCCAGAAGGCTGGCCAGAGAGGAAGGAATACTGGCCGGAATATCCTCGGGGGCGGCAACTTGGGCAGCACTGGAATTGGCCAAAAGACCGGAAAATAAAGGTAAGCTTATAGTAGTGCTTCTACCCGATACCGGTGAGCGCTACCTATCCACTTGGCTTTTTCAAGAGCTTTCCCAGACGAAACAAGGTACGTAACAGGAGGGACGGATTAGCTTGCTTAGAACCCTGAAGAAAGAGAATTATCATACCAGTATATGCAATAATATAGTGATTGGAACCAGAGCAGCAGATTTTAGTGCCATTCCAATACAAACTTACCAGACATCAACATTAACCTTTGTGGAGATTAAATAATGAAACGGATTTATCTTGATTATGCCGCTACCACACCGACACATCCTGATGTCCTGAAGGCAATGCTGCCGTATTTTACTGATGCCTTCGGCAACCCTTCGAGCATTTATTCCTACGGGCAGGAGGCAAAAGGGGCAATAGAGGAGGCAAGGGCCAGAGTTGCCAGCCTCATTGGTGCCCGCGACGAGGAAATGGTCTTTACCGGCAGCGGTACTGAGGCAGACAACTTCGCATTAAAAGGCACGGCTTTTGCCAATGAGAGCAGGGGCAACCACATCATTACCAGCGCTATAGAGCACCCCGCCGTGATACAGACCTGTAAGTTCCTGGAGAAAAGAGGGTTCACCGTAAGCTATCTCCCTGTAGATGAATATGGCATGGTTGACCCTGATGATGTCAAAAAGACCATTACCAGTAAAACCATACTCGTCTCGATAATGCACGCTAACAATGAAATAGGCACCATACAGCCGATAGCTGAGATAGGTAAGATTTGCAGAGAGGCAGAAATCTATTTTCATACCGATGCTGTGCAGGCAGTGGGGCATATTCCGGTGGATGTAAATGAACTCGGGGTGGATTTACTCTCTATATCGGCCCATAAGTTATATGGCCCTAAAGGGATAGGAGCGTTATATATCAGAAAAGGGACCAGGCTTGTCTCCTTCATGAATGGCGGGGAGCAGGAAAGAAACCGCAGGGCAAGCACCGAGAATGTCCCCGGCCTCGTGGGTTTCGGTAAAGCTGTAGAAATTACTCAACAGGAGATGAAAGAGGAAGCAGAGCGAGTAAAATGTCTCCGCGACAAGCTCACCCAGGGCCTTCTGGAGAGAATTGACCATACCCGCCTGAACGGCCATCCCGTAAAGAGACTGCCCAATAATGTTAATATTACTGTTGACTTTGTCGAAGGGGAGTCAATGCTATTAAACCTTGACCTGGAAGGAATTTGTGCTTCTACCGGCTCGGCCTGCAGCACAGCAAGCCTTGAGCCATCTCATGTGTTGCTGGCAATAGGGCTCTCCCATGAACAGTCACATGGTTCGCTAAGGTTCAGTCTGGGTAAATGGACCACGGGGGAAGAGATAGATCGGGTCCTGGAGATACTGCCTCGAGTTATAGCTAAACTCAGAGCTATGTCACCCCTTTTCAAAAATCAGAGATAGGAGAAAAGAACATGCCTGATAAAGGGTCATTATACGGAGAGAAGGTAATGGAGCATTTCAGGAATCCGAGAAATGTTGGCGAGATAGAAAATCCCGACGGCGTCGGGCATGTCGGAAATCCGGTATGTGGCGACATTATGGAACTGTATATCAGGGTAAATGACGATATCATTACCGACGTTAAATTCAAAACTTTCGGCTGTGGAGCTGCCATAGCCACCAGCTCCATGATCACCGAGTTGGTGAAAGGAAAAAGCATTAATGAAGCGCTGGATATCTCCAACCGGGCAGTAGTTGAAGCCCTGGGTGGACTTCCCCCGGTTAAGATGCACTGCTCGGTTTTAGCCGAGGAGGCGCTTAAATCTGCCATCAATGACTACCTTAGCAAGCAGAAGAAGGACAGCTAAAAGATTTACTTCTGGTCGCTAAGTGACGGTAAGGTCACTACTTGCTCAAAGAGCCAGTGATTTAAAGAAGTGGTGATATGCCAAATCAATTACCTTTTCAATAGCATTGGAAAAGGAACTGAGAAGAATAGAAAAAGATGGGCAAAGAAGTAGAGAAGATTCCTATAATAAGGCTTACTGAGGGTGACAAGCTCGATATGGAGGACGTGGTTGTCAGAGAAATCCCTTTTACCATCGTCCTGAACAACGAAGAGTTGGTAACCCTGCTCTGTTCCCCTGCAGATTTAAAGTATCTGGCTGTCGGCTTTCTTTTCTCGGAAGGATTGCTGCATAGCAGGGATGAGATTAACAAGATACTGGTTGACGAGCGCAGGGGCATAGTACGGGTGGAAACCAAAGAGAGCTTGGAACCTGGCAAAGACGTTTTATTCAAGCGGTTTATTACTTCAGGTTGCGGAAGAGGAGCCTCCTTTTATAACGCAGCTGACGTCCAGGCACAGGAAAAAATAGAGTCTCAGATTAGCATATCGGCCAGGGAAATATTTATCCTGGCAAAGAAGTTCGAGCACCGCTCACAGGTTTTCCTGGCAACAGGAGGTGTTCACAGCGCCGCCTTATGTGATAGCATAAACGTCCTGGTTTTCAACGAGGACATAGGCAGGCATAATGCCATTGATAAAGTCTTTGGAGAATGTATCCTGACAGATTTGCCCACAGAGGATCGCATAATAATCACCAGCGGCAGAATTTCTTCGGAGATATTACTTAAGGTAGCCAGGAGAAAAATCCCGATAATCATCTCAAAATCCGCTCCAACAAACCTGGGGGTAAAATTAGCTGAGGATTTAGGTATAACTCTCATTGGCTTTGTCAGAGGAAAGAGAATGAATGTCTATACTAATATTGGGAGGATAGCTAATGTTGAAAAATAGTGATGACGAACTTATAGACAAAATTGTCAGCCTCAAGAAAAAAAGGACTGCCGTTATCCTTGCCCACAACTACCAGTTAGGGCAGGTCCAGGATATAGCCGACTTTGTCGGTGATTCCCTGGAGCTAAGCCAGAAAGCAGCTAAAACCGATGCCGATGTAATCGTTTTCTGTGGGGTTCACTTCATGGCAGAAACAGCCTCTATCCTTTGTCCAGACAAGGTAGTCCTGCTCCCGGAAATACATGCTAGATGTCCTATGGCAGCTATGATTACCGCTCAACAGTTGCGGGAGAAGAAGAAGGAGTATCCAAAGGCCATGGTAGTTTGTTATGTCAACTCCTCAGCTGAAGTCAAGGCGGAGTCAGACATCTGCTGTACCTCAGCTAATGCTGTCGAGGTCACTGAAAGCCTGGAAAGTGAGGAAATACTATTTGTTCCCGACCAATACCTGGGAGATTACGTCTCTACCAAGACGGATAAAAAAATAATTCCCTGGCCTGGTTTTTGCTCCACTCATGCCAAAATACAGCCGTGGCATATCACTGACCTCAAGAAGGAATATCCCCAGGCTAAAGTAATCGTTCACCCGGAGTGCCGACCTGAGGTCATCGCCCTTGCCGATGAAGTTTTAAGCACCGGAGGACTATGCAGATATGCCAACAGGGACGATGTTAAAGAAGTGATTGTAGGAACAGAGAGCGGTATAATACACCGGCTGAGAAAAGAGAACCCAGGCAAGAAATTCATCCCTGTCTCTAAACATGCTATCTGTCCCAGCATGAAGTTAACCACCCTGGAGAGTGTCTTATGGTCTTTACAGGAGATGGCCTACGAGATTAAGGTCACCGAGGAGATTCGCCTTAAGGCAAAGACAGCAGTGGACAAGATGCTGCTGATAGGGAGGACTAAAACTCCTGCTAAGTAATCACTAGCGAAATTTCGCTATATTCCACGAGCACCTATCGTTGTCTTTTACCTGAACAAAATGTACCCTGATTATTCCCTTTTGTATCATTTCTATGTCCCCACAGAATCTTAAGTCGTGTCAATCCTGCTGCCATTAGCATTGACTATATTCCACGTCAAATGATGGGTGGATATGTGCAATGGAAGAAACGGCTATATGGCGGCAAATCAGGATTAATGTAAACCAGGTTGTTAGAAGGAGAAATAAATAAAATGAGTAGTGAAACAAACAAACTCAGTGACGCCGTCAAATATTGTGCCGAGTGTCCAGTATGTAAATACACTCGCAAAAGTAAAAAAAGAAATATCATTTATCCTTTTTGTAGATTACTTGAAAAGATTTGTCCTAACTGCAGAGCAGGGAATAAGGCATTAAATAAAGATTTCCAGAAAAGTAGTCATTTATAAATAACAAATAATATTTGCAATAGAAAATAAAAATACAAACAATGCGGTGCATTTGACCGCCATTCTATTGTACCCAATAGCGACCAAGTGAGCTTAATCGCTGACCGAAATATATTGGTATCCGAGGCTATCGGTGAGTTCTTAACGATAATATGATAGGATGAGTGAATGAATAAATTCAATTTGCCAGAGAACTTACAAGAAATGATTAGTGCCGCCGTAGCACACTACTGGGAAACTAGGCTCTCACAACAACGCAGGCAAAAGCAAAGTGGTCGCGTTGACTATGGTCTTCGAAGTGCCGTAACTGGCGGCGCACAGATGGATGGTTTTGTAGAACTCTTCACACGGGTTATCACGTCAACAGGATTGGACGTTAAATTTGTACAGAGGAAGGGGTCTCTCGAATTGCCGGGATTCTTTCGTCCAACAAAAGAGTGGGATCTCCTCGTAATAAAGGACGGAAAACTTATTGCTGCAATCGAAGCCAAATCACAGGTTGGGCCATCATTCGGTAACAATTTCAACAACAGAACCGAAGAAGCAATGGGAAGTGCTCTTGACCTATGGACTGCCTATCGGGAAGGCGCATTCCATACAAGTCCGCAACCCTTTCTCGGATATTTTTTTATGCTTGAAGATTGTCAGTCTTCTCAACGACCAGTCCGTGTAAAGGAACCTAATTTCATGGTATTCCCCGAGTTCAAAGTCGCATCATACATGAAACGATATGAGATTTTTTGTAGAAAACTCGTCTTGGAGCGACATTACACCGCATCCGCTTTCATTACTTCAGATCGTGACAATGGACCTCAAGGGTTATTTGCTACGCCTTTAGATGAATTGTCGGTTGATAATTTTGCGAATGCCCTCACTGCACACGTTGGAGGATTCATCTCCTGATGAAAAAGACTATCCACAGGTTAGTTAATGGCGATGCGAGAGACCTATCATTCCTGCAAGATGAGTCGATTCATCTCGTAATCACCTCTCCACCTTACTGGAATCTTAAAAAATACAATGAGAACCCTGATCAGCTAGGCCATATAGAGGATTACGAAAGTTTTCTCAACGAAATCAAACTCGTATGGGAACACGTGTTTCGCGTCTTGGTTCCCGGTGGGCGGTTGGTTTGTGTAGTCGGTGATGTTTGCGTTTCTAGACGGCGATTTGGCAGGCACGTTGTTTTCCCGCTTCATGCAGATATTTGTGTTCTGTGTAGGAGAATCGGGTTTGATAATCTGAACCCGATCGTCTGGCACAAGATAACCAATGCTTCATACGAGGTAACCAATGGCTCCAAGTTTCTCGGTAAACCATATGAGCCTAATGCTATTATTAAGAATGATATGGAATTTATTTTAATGCAGCGGAAACCTGGAGGCTACAGGAAGCCAACAGAACAGCAGCGACAAGAAAGTATGATCGAAAAGAAAGACTTTAACCGCTGGTTCCAGCAAATCTGGAACATCCCTGGAGCATCTCTAAAGAACCATCCAGCACCGTATCCTTTGGAGCTAGCGTCGAGACTAGTGCGAATGTTCTCCTTTACAGAAGATACTGTTCTTGATCCATTTTGCGGATCAGGAACCAGCATGGTTGCGTCCTTGAGGTACGGGCGCAACAGTATTGGCGTCGAAATAGACCCTGATTATTGCCGTATGGCAGCGCGCTATCTCAAGGCCGAAAGTCAAGACTTATTCAATGTAGCGAATTTGAAATTCGAGAAAACAATTCATGGGAAAAAGGAACTAGCGGTAAAGGAAGATCAAGAGCTTTACATGGTTCGGCCAGCAAAGAAACGACTTGAAGTAATTGGGCAATAATGCGCTGCAACTGACGGTTATTCCGTTGCGCCCTAAAGCGACAAGTGAGCCTAGTTTATCTGTGCAGTTGGTAAGACTGTTCTCCTTCAAGTTATCAGACCTCCTCCCTTCTTTTGTTTTACCAATATTGTTGTAGATATACCAGTGGTATAAGGTAGCCCAATAGCTGGATTGGGCGGACAATTAAATCCCTCACGACACAGAAGAATCACCAATTTATCTTTGCGCCAACGGGGATATGTTTCTCTTAATCTGGAAACAGCGTTAACAAGCTATGCTAAATAAGTCGGCTGTCCCTTACGTGCCTGGGACTATGATAGTAATTCTCTAGACTCTCTAAGTGCCCTTTCATAATCCATGTATGTGTCTCTCACCTATCTGAACGATATCAAATTTAAGCAAGAATATATTGACAGCACTGCTGATATATTGTACAGATAAGATATGCAAAACGAGAAATTTTAGGGATAAAAGGAATTTCGTCTATTAATCGTTCTGCAATAGCAATAGGAGCATAAATCGATGACACTGTATGAAATTGGTATCCCGTTAATCGCTCTTTTGGCAGTCGTGATTTCAACTGTCTCTCTTATTCTCTCACGCAGGACCCAAGAAAAGCAGTTTGAGTTCGAGGCGATCAACGCCGCCTTAGCAAAGAAACAGCTTGAATTGATATCGAAAGAAGAAACGAACCAAGAAAAGGCACGTGTCGTTGCTGAACTTGTGAAAGTTGGGAGAACCGATTTTCGCTTTGTTATTCTCAACCAAAGTTCCGTTATGGCAACAAACGTGGATTTTGATATCGACAAAAACAGTCCTGACAATCCACTGGTTCAGAACGAATGCAAAGAAAAGCTCCCATATCCATTTCTCCAACCAGGACAATCCTTCACTCTCATCGCTGCTCTACACCTGGGCAGCGCAATGAATTATAACACGCCCTTGAGTTGGATAAATCCGGATGGATCACGGGATGAAAATAAAGTGCACATATCAACATAGATTGCAGAACAAGGCTAATCCAGCCGACGCAAAATGCCGCGCGGCTGATTAGCGACGTTATGGCTAATAGGGAATAATGGATATTCATTCAAAATCACCGCAAGAATGCTCAATTGAAGAACTAAATGAATTTAAAACACTGGTTCTTGAAGGTGGTCAAGTGAGCACTCAAGGATTGCCCGAACGGATAAAACGAGCAGAAAAATTAATCTTTGTGAAAGATGAAGGTTGTGTTGGGATAGGAGCAACTAAAAGACCATATGACCAATATAAAAACAATGTGTTTAAAAAAGCTGGAGTTCCCAGTCTTGCTGCAAATTATTCACTAGAAGTGGGCTGGATCTATACTTCTCCATCCGCACGTGGTAATGGCGTTGGTCGTAAAATCATGGAATTCATTGTTAATGCTGTAGGTGATTCTGGTTGTTTTGCCACAACTAGAGAAAATAATGGTGTTATGCGCTATTTGTTTGAGCAATATTCATTTTCAATGATAGGTAAAAAATATGCTAGTAAAAATGATGATTATTCATTACTATTGTATGCATACAAGCCATAACAAGGCGCTGCACCTGACCACCAGAGCGTCGGCGATTTGTGAGTCTTGTTCTGCTATCTGGGGTCATACGGTAGTCAGGGGCTGGTCGATATATCACTCTGGTGTGGCAGGTGAGCTTAGTCGTTATCTGTCATTGACATAGAGAGGAGTTAAATGAGATTAAGCACAATGTAATTCTTCGGAATGAACAATTTTGTCAGGAGGTGGATTCTGAAATGGATCGAATTCCAGCTCTTTAATCGTTATGCACAAATTGAAAAATGATGATAAATAACACATATAAAGAACATCAAGTTTTTACACAGCTATCAGAATATGCTGACTTTTATAAAAGCCTCGCATCATCTATATTTCAATTTATGACTCTAGGGACAAAAGCTATTGGTAACATTGATTCTTATGTATATTCATCTATACAAGGGACCCTCGAATCAATAAAAGATATTTTGATCAAAGGACGTATAAATGATTCATATGCATTATTGAGAAAATATTACGATTCAACGATAATTAACCTCTATTCCAACCTATATTTGGATGATAATTTTAGTCTTGAAAACTTTGTGGTCGAAAAAATTGACAATTGGATAAAAGGCAAAGAAAAACTTCCTGAATTTAGAGTCATGTCACAGTATATTAGGAAATCGGAAAAATTGACTGAAATTAATGAATTACTTTACAAAGATAAAACATATAACAGTATAAGAGACCGTTGTAACGACCATACACACTATAATTTTTATCAATACATGCTTTATAACGATAATGAAATACATTTGAAAGATAGATTGGATTATTTAAATATGTTTTCGAAAGATTTATTGAATATTTTCATATTGCACTTTTCATATCTTTTCTATCTGAACGACCACTATATGATGTCACTTGATTACGTTACTTGTTTAGACTGTGGGATAACGCCAGAAGAAGGCTCTCAATATTATGTTGCTCCTTTTATTCAAAAAATATTTGATGACGTGATAAAGAAAAACAGGATGGATTTAGCTGAAATAATTAAAAATAATACCTCTATGAACCTTGAATGAAGCCAGTGTATAACAAATTGCTAGAACTGAAACTGGATCTAATTTGATAATGTGAAAAAATTAATTCCAAACCCATTTCCCCCACCACGGCTGCAAGATTTGAGTCGGCGTAGTGCCAGCAATCTACTATCTCTTACACGAACCGTATATAAACGACCTTGCACACTCGTGGCTGGTGCTGGGGTCTCAACTTCTGCGGGTTTCCCTACTTGGACACAACTGCTCAAAAACATTGCGAGCATCTATTTCACCCACTGGCAGTTCATGTGCGAGTATGAAGGACAAAGCACCACCGTCCCCCCTAAGAACCTTTCCATCGCATTTTGGGAGTCTTTCATGTGGAGTGACAACTCGCAACGCTTAGCGGACACGTTGCTCAAGGCTCATGATCCACTTACCGTTGCACAAATGATCCTTTCTCGGGTCGCGAAGGACAACCAGCAGTATCTCATAAGAAAGGCCCTCTACAGAGACGAATCATCGGTCAAACCTTCCCCTCTGATACGCGCCATATCAGACCTTTGCTCCACGCAGAAATTTACAGCGGTGGTGAGTTACAATTATGATGACGTACTAGAAAAAGCTTTAGAGGATCGTGCCATTTCCGTTTCCCCTATTTGGGCATCGTCGATGATTCCCCGCGAAGGTTCAATGCCGTTGTTCTATCCTCATGGCTATTTGAAGCAAGGAGGCGGTCCTGTTGTACCAATTGTTTTGGCTGAAGATGATTATCACTCATACTCTACAGAAGGTTACGATTGGCGCAATCTAATACAATTAAGGCAGCTTTCCACCTCTTGCTGCCTATTTATCGGCTTCTCGATGACTGATCCACAAGTCAGGCGTCTCCTATGGATTGCCAAACGAGGTGGGGCAGGACTACACTATGCGTTCCTTTCGACGAATACAACGAAAGATCAAGAAGCTGAGATGTTGGAGGCGCTCGTAGACGCACAGCTAAGCGACCTTGGTATACGTGTTATCCGCTATCCACTTACTCCAATTGGCGACCGACATGGACGTCTATTATCGCTACTTGATGAGGTAAACAAAAGCTGCTACGATACCGGGGCTATATGGAAGTAGCTAAATAGGAGGATGTCCAACAACGATATTCACCAGCCTATCACGAAACCCAGCATGCAATTTCATTCGCGGCTATTCACTCTTACGCCATCCTATTTCGTTCAGTGATTGAAAAATTGCCATTAGCATTGACTATTCTGATTCCAGAGTTTACTCTATTGCACTGTATCTATGTTTTATAAAAATCCTTGACCTGGGCAGGTGCTACCAATGGAAATATTTAATGTTATTCTACTGATTATGGCAGCCTTTCTGCTTGGTTCCTTTCCTTTCTCCCTGTGGATTGGTCGCATATTTCTGAATAAGGACATCAGAAACTATGGGGACGGCAATCCCGGTTCTACCAATGTCTTCCACGCCGGAGGTAGAGTTACAGGTTGTCTGGCAGTTTTGCTGGATGTTTGCAAAGGTATACCTTTCGTTTACCTGGCGCATGCTATCTTTTATTTGCCTGGAATAGCTGTTGCCGTGATAGCGATAAGCGCTATGGCGGGGAATGCATTCTCTCCGCTACTACGATTCAAAGGGGGTAAAAGTGTAGCTATCGCCTCTGGTACACTGATTGGACTGCTGCCCTGCTCAACAATGATAATACCATTCACTGCCTTCATATGCCTGGGAGCCTTCTTCATTGCTGATGACGCCTGGGCCGTAATGGTTGCTCCGGCGGGTTCGATTGTCTACTTTGTTGCTACCGGAGCTGAATCCTGGCAGATTCTGCTTATGGCAGGTATACTGCTTTTACTGTCAATAAAGCATCGTAACGAACTGAATGGTATTCCGAACTTAAAAATACGACCGGTTGGATGGGTAAAGGGATTGAGATATAAAATATGAGTTACTTTATAAGTGGAAATAGAGAATGACATATCATCTGGTAGTTGTCATTGGTTTATTCACCTTTGCTCTCAACATGGTATTCAATTTGAGGGTTATTAAGAAACCAAATGCTGATAATGCCACGCTCGCTAAATACCCATTTGTCTCGGTCCTGATACCCGCCAGGGACGAGGAAGACAATATAGAAGCCTGTGTAAAATCTCTCCAGCTACAGGACTATCCCAACTACGAAATCCTGGTACTGGACGACAACTCGTCAGATTCCACGTCCAGTATTGTTCAACGTATGTCCTCCAGTAGCGAGCGCACTCAACTATTACATGGTGAAGAACTGCCGAAAGGTTGGGCTGGTAAGCCGTTCGCCTGTTACCAGCTTGCAAAAAAAGCAAAAGGCTCATGGTTGCTATTCGTTGATGCTGATACCGTACACACAGAAGACATGTTGTCTTGCGTAATGACGTCAGCCCTTAAAACAGGATGCTCCCTGCTTTCTGGATTTCCCAGGCAAATAGCCAAAACCCTGCCCGAAAAAGCAGCCATGCCATTGATATATTTCATCATCTTGAGCTGGTTACCGCTATGGTGGCTTCAGCGCTCCGCGAAACCCAAACCGCAAATTGCCATCGGTCAATTTCTGCTGTTTCCAAAGGAGGATTACTGGCGCTTTGGAGGGCATGAGGCAGTAAAGTCCAGGATACTGGATGATATCTGGCTTGGTATAGAGGTACAACGCCAGGGCGGACGGCATGTAGTTATTAATCTATCTTCAGTTGTCTCCTGCCGCATGTACCGAAATATCGGGGGTATCTGGAATGGCCTTGTAAAGTGTATATACTCTGTGGCAGCGCTGTCCTCACTGGCACTAGCGGGACTTATCCTGGTTGCTACAATTTTCTTTTTCTTGCCTTTTTACTCGCTCTGGTGCGAATTCTTCGTTGTAACCGCCCCAAGTATATGTCGTTCACTGATAGTTTCCCAGGTTACAATCATCCTCTCGATGCGCTGGATGACAGATAAACAATTCAGAGAACCTGCCGTCTCAGCAATCCTGCACCCCATTGCCATGAGCTTCCTGATCATGGCTGTTTTCTACAGCATCCTGCGCCAGGCAATGGGCAGGCATGTGCAATGGAAGAAACGGCTATATGGCGGCAAATCAGGATTAACATAAACACGGTTGTTAGCAGGAGAAATAAATAAAATGAGTAGTGAAACAAACAAACCCAGTGACGCTGTCAAACATTGTGCCGAGTGTCCGGTATGTAAATACACTCGCAAAAGTAAAAAAAATATCTTTTATTCTTTTTGTAGATTACTTGAAAAGATTTGTCCTAACTGCAGAGCAGTGAATAAGGAATTAAATAAAGATTTCCAGAAAAGTAGCCATTTTTGAATAACAGGTTCCATTCCACTGTTCGTGATAGAGAATTCCAGGGTACCCTGACCTGCTCCCAATAGCTGTATCGTTCCATTAAGTTGGTGCTAGTTTTCGGGGTGCAGGTCATTCATTAACATTCCCTCATTCTATCCATAGATTTGGAACGGTACCAAAAAGTTCTACCTATTGATACCTCAGCTTCAGATGAAATGAGGATTTTTTAATATTTCATTGCATTTAACCGATGGTGATAAGAGAATTTATTACGATCTTATCTGCATGAGTTTTCTACCAATTCAAGCAAGTGTTGATATTGCCAATCTCGTTCTTTGCCTATGGCAGCATCGGCATCAGGGGAATTTGTGGCTCTATATATAGCCTGTAATGCATAAATTGCAGCACCAATAGAATGAGTATGAACATGTGCGGTTGCCACCGATTGACCAGCGGAACGGGCAGCAGAGCGAGCCGAATTATCCTCTCCTACCTCGCGAGCAGCAGCATGAGATGCAAGCGAAACCTCGCGTATAACAGCCATCTCAAACACCCCTGTATTTATCCATGCTTGAAGTGTTTCGATAGCGTTTCGGGGGCGATGGTCTTCTGGATATTTTCCCTCAAAATATGGAAGGACACGCTCAGCACAATCTATTGCCCAGACAGCTAATGTTTTGTGGTCAGTTTTTCCCACAAGCTCTACAATTCTCTCGTCTTTGTAGCGTGTAAGTGAAAATTTGGATTTTTCCATGTCATTTCATTCCTGATTGGATTGTATGTTACTACCCACTATACCGCAAATAAGTCAGTTGTACTGTAGCCTTTCAACGATTCTTTCTTAATGACTGCATGGTTAGTCCAGTGCCCAGGAAGATGTTCACCTGACCGCTTAATCCATTCGTGCAGAATACGATGAACTGTGTTATGAGATTAGCTCGTCAGAATACTAATTTGTTGGCTGACTGGTCTCCTGCACCGATTTTATATGGTGCTATTCCTGCTTGCTGAAAGACCATATGGCGAGTGATAGGAGCACGATACCCATAATCGTAACGATCAAGACATCTTCAAACACGGTCATAGTGTGCCCCATCACGGTTACCCCTATAGCAGATGCCCCCTCGCCCAAAAAGAGTTGACGGATAGCATCGACCCCATAGGTCAATGGATTGATTTTTGATATAACTTCGAGCCAGACAGGCACATTGTTTACGGGAAAGAAGACCCCCGAAAGAAATATCAGGGGCATGATGATTATCTGTACTATCATCTGGAAACCTTGCTGGGAACGCATGCGTGAAGCGACCAGGATACCCAGCCCGGAAAGAGATACTGATATCACCAGCAGTGTTGGTATGAGTTTGATGACCATCATAAGACTGAGTGAAACGCCCAGTATCGGCGCTAGCACAAGCATAACAATGGCCTGCATAATTGCTACTGCGGCACCGCCCAGTGCCTTACCCAGGACAATACCACTTCGCGACAATGGGGCTACAAGGATTTCTTTTAAAAATCCAAACTCACGATCCCAAACTACTGACAACCCGGACATTACCGAATTCATCAGCACCGTCATAGCAATAATGCCAGGATATATGAATTGGATGAAGTCAACTCCCGGAGTCATTGTTCCGACAATGCGGTTAAAACCGGCGCCGAAAATTACCAGGAACAGCAGCGGCATGGCAAAGGATGATAACAGGCGAGACCGCTCTGAAATGAAACGCAACAGTTCCCTGTATGCCACTACCCAGATTGCCTGAAACATATTTGCCATGTTATCTTCCGTGCCCCCTTCTCGCTACCATTACTCCCATCTGTTCCTTGAAACCTGCCTCACTGTCACGAATGGCGTGGCCGGTCTTTTTTAGAAAGACATCATCAAGGGTAGGCCGGTGGATGCTGATAGAAAGTAGTGGCTGCTTAAATTTGCCCATCAGCCTGGGCAGGAATTTATCACCCCGGGGTACGCTGAAAGTAATTGTCCCATTCTCGATTGTTGGCGATAGATTAAACCTTTCTTTCAACTCGAGTGCCGCCGCATCATTGTCCTCTGCCTGAAGTGTGACCATATCACCACCCAGTGAATCCTTGAGTCTGTCCGGCGTGTCCAGCGTAACGATACGCCCATGGTCCATAATACTAATTCGGTTGCAGTTTTCGGCTTCATCCATGTAGTGAGTTGTCAGGAAAATAGTTAAATTATGTTGCTTCCGCAAAGTAAGGATATGGTCCCAGACATGGCGACGGGTTTGAGGGTCCAGGCCCAGCGTAGGTTCATCCAAGAATAGAACTCGTGGGCTATGAAGCAATCCTCGGGCAATCTCTAACCTTCTTTTCATTCCCCCTGAAAAAGTGCGTACTTTGCTCTTTCGGCGGCTAGACAGCTCAACGAGTTCCATCAGCTCGTTGATGCGCTGCTCGACTATTCCCCTCGGTATTTTATATGCATAGGCGTGAAAGCGTAAGTTCTGTTCCGCGGTTAGATATTCATCAAGCGTGGAATCCTGAAAAACAAGGCCGATATTGCGGCGCACCTCACTACGCTGTTTAATAACATCGTATCCACAGAGCGTTGCCGTGCCCTTGGTGGGGGTGAGTAGCGTGCAGAGCATATTGATCGTTGTTGTTTTACCTGCCCCGTTCGGCCCCAGAAAACCGAATATTTCACCGGTTTCCACTTGGAAGGAAACATCGTCTACGGCTGTAAAATCCTTGAATTTTTTAGTTATCTTTTCTACTTCAATTATGTTCACTTTTAGTTTTCTCCATGGTGTTACGTCCCGGACGCTCATGTCTGACACCTGAAAAACCAGTTCAGCAGTAATATTAGACCGGTGTTTCAAGAAGCTGCTGAGCATTTTGACAAGATGGCCTTCCCAGGATATTACAATCCGTTTTGGGGACCCTGCCTAGCGCTTTTTCCGGTCCAAACCTTGAAGCAGACCGCGTATATACGCTGCCTGGCCAGCATGCTGTAGATTATCAGCTATGACACTAATAAGGCGCACTCCAACCGCTGGTAGAGGTTGATACTGTGGCTCATTGAGCTCTCGGGCCAGGTCATCATCTGACAGGGTGATGAAGTAGCTCTTAGACCGTTCCAACACTGCTCGATGATAGGCAAGTAAGGTCTCGACGTCTGGGGACTCAAAAGCTGCCACTTGCTCTGGAGTGTGGCCGAACCCACGATCCTTGGTATCAGGTGGGCGATTGAATTTGGCATGCCATCCATCCTGGGTCCACAACTGTTCCTTTCCCGAGAGAGAGGATATATGGTCATCCTGAACGCGTGTTAGATGCCATGCTAACCATCCAATACTGTTAGCACCGGTATAAGGTTGCCATTTCAAATCATCCCCAGTAAGTCCTTCAAGTGATCTCTCCAGCACCCCCAAAATCCGCCCATAACCATCTGTCAGCAAATCTTTCCAATCCATTGCTTTCTCCTCCTCAATATTTCATTCTTTGCTAATGAATAATCTAATGATAGCCTGCCTCCAGCGATAATACCACATCTTAAGTTGTGTCTATGTATGAGCTAGTAGGATACCATTCCAAAGTTCGGGATAAGGAACAAAGCTGACTCCTCATTCCATCCTTCTATCCATAGATTTGGAACGGAACCAAGTTTGTTAGGGGCTTTCAGGCCAAGAGTTAGCTTGACCGCTCGGGTTATAATATGCCGAAAAGCTGAAGTACGAGCAGGTTTATAGAACAGACTGCCAGGCCAGGAGGGAACATTTATTTAACAGCGGTAACCGGCGCCACCGGACACATAGGAGCAAACCTGCTACGCACTTTACTTGCCCGTGGTCGACCACTGCGCGCACTGGTACATGTTGACCGGCGGGCTATTGAAGGCTTGAATATAGAACTTTCACGAGGAGATGTCCTCGATATCGAGTCTTTATACAGGGCATTTGATGGAGTGGAAGTGGTCTATCACCTTGCCGCTCATATCTCAATCACAATGAATGACTGGCAATCATGTGAAGCCGTAAATGTTTGCGGTACTCGAAACGTGGTAGAGGCTTGCTTGCATTGTGGCGTACGCCGCCTGATATTTTTCAGTTCAATCCACGCTTTGGAACGCAACCCCGGGAATATGCCAGTTAACGAGTTATGCCCCCTGGTAGACTCGGATAAATATCCACCTTATGACCGTTCAAAGGCCGCTGCGGAGAAAGAGGTTCAAGATGGAATTAAACGTGGTCTGGATGCCATAGTCATCAATCCAACCGCCATCGTTGGCCCTTCTGACTATGGTCCATCGTATTTCGGACGGGTGTTGCTGTTGCTCGCTCGCCGCAAGTTGCCTGTCCTGGTCCCCGGTGGATACGACTGGGTAGACGTTCGTGATGTCGTCGAAGGAGCCATAAAGGCTGAAGAACAAAGCCCGGGCGGAGCAAAATATATCTTGTCAGGCCACCAGGCATCGCTTGGCGATATAGCCACCATCGTATCAGATACCCTGCGTATCCCTGCTCCTCGCCTTATCTGTCCCATGCCACTGGCCCGTATGGGCTTACCATTTATAGATGCCTTTACCCGCCTGTCCGGAAGACAGCCGCTCTACACCAGCGTATCACTGAAGACACTATGTGAAAATCAAGCCGTCAGCCATGAACATGCAACAGATGACCTGAATTACCAGCCACGCCCTCTACGAGAAACACTGGAGGATACCCTGAGCTGGTTTAAGGAAAACGGTTATCTTTCATGCTCACCTGGAAAAGTCCCGGAGAGAACACCTTGAGTGAACAAATGATTTTCCAGTGGCTTATCCTCGCCTGGTTGGTACTGGCGATACTGCTGTTTATTACCCTTGTTTTTATCAGGGCTCCATATGGCCGTTACAGCCGTGTAGGATGGGGGCCTACAATCAGTGACAAATCTGGATGGCTTATCATGGAGACGTCATCCGTGATGGTTTTTGTTGCTTGCTTTGCGACTGGAAGTAATACTAAAACAATTGCGCTCCTTCTTCTATTCGTCCTGTGGGAAGCAAATTATATTCACCGCGCTTTCATCTATCCTTTCAGCCTGCGTGACAGTAACAAGCAAATGCCGCTACTCGTTATTTGTTCAGGGATATTTTTCAATGTGGTAAATGCTTACCTTAACGGCCGCTACATCTTTGCACTTTCGAACGGATACGGTAATGAATGGCTCAAAGAACCCTGTCTCATCATCGGGCTGTTGCTTTTTATCACGGGCTTCGTAATTAATCGTTGGGCGGACAGAGTTCTATACAGCCTTCGGAAATCAGGGGAAACAGTATACGGAATACCATATGGTGGGCTGTATCGCTGGATATCCTGCCCAAATTACTTCGGAGAAATTATTATGTGGATTGGATGGGCCATAGCGACATGGTCGCTACCCGGCCTTGCCTTCGCAGTCTGGACAGCAGCAAACCTGGTACCACGGGCTCGAGCACACCAGCACTGGTATCACCAGCAGTTTAATAATTATCCCCCGGAACGAAAGGCACTGGTGCCAGGAGTATGGTAAAGACCCTTTGGAGTTTCGTACTAACAACTGATGGACGATATTATTTAGAAAGAGCCCAGGCAACATCAAGAGAGGGCGCACAGTAAGATGTTGCTTGCAGTGGTTATCACATGAATTTGTGGACATCGGTGACCTGCTCTGGAGGCTTGGGAACTGAAGCCAACGAGACAAGGACAGCAGAAATGACGAATGCTATTGCAAATAGGGTAAATGCAGGTATGTAACTGCCGGTATTATCGTATACCCAACCAGCATAGATAGGAGCTACCACTCCAATCGGTGTTAAGAAAACCATTGAGGTTCCAGCGATTGAGCCGAAAGCCTTCCGGCCAAAATAACGAGCTCTTATTGCAGCAGGAAAGGGGAGTGCTATCCCTACTCCAATCCAAAAGAGGATAAGAAAAACATATATCATAGCTATGGTCTGGTTTAGCAGGAAAGCGGTAATCCCAATAGCTTGCAGGAGGAAGGCCCCTCCCATTATAAATCTCAGGTGTCCTGTCTTAACCCGATCAGCAAGAAAGCCTCCTAGCAGCCTTGAGGGGGTACTAGCCAAAATAATAGTCCCGACTAACCCTGCCGCCTTAACAGATTCAATTCCCATATCGGTTAGAAAGGGTACCCCATGGGTTAGTATTGCTGAGAAACCCACAGTATGGACAGACTCTGCTATGATAATCATCCAGTAGGCAGGCGTTCTGATTGCCTGTCTGAGAGTGAATTCCACCTCATGAACCTCAGCAGCATAGTTTACCCCTCTGTCTATCATTCGGCTTACATCATCATCTAGCTCTGCCTCAGTTGTAGTGCCATCAGGAAGCAACCCATAGTATTCAGGCCTGCGCGGCTTTACAAACAGCCAGGCAAGAGGCAGGCCCACAGACCACAGACCTAGACCACCTATAACACAGGTCATCCGCCAGCCCTGTGTTGAGATGAGCCAGGCAACAAAAAACAGTACCAGCCCGGCAAGCCCGGTGAAGAACCACCGAACGCTTAATGCTCTTCCCCTTTTCTTTACAAACCAACTTGTTATTGCCTTATCCAGGGGTATTTCTAAGCCGATATTAATCCCAGTCCCAAGTATAACCCCCCAAACGACGTAAAAAGACCAGAGCGAATTTACGTAGTTCATTAATATAAGGCCCAGGCCAGCGATGAGGATGCCAATAGTAACTAAGAATCTGGGCCCAAATCTATCAACAAGCCAACCTGCTAATGGCGACTCAATCCCCTTGCCAAGCCTTGCAATGCTAGCGGCAACAGATGTCGCTGACCGGTTGAGCCCAAGCTCTGAGGCTATAGGTTTAAATAATGCAGAGAATCCATGAACGTGAAAGCCAATTCCCCACGCTGATATAAAACTACCAGCTAGAACAGTCCACCAACCAGGAAATACCTTTGGTAACTTTCTTTTTCTAATCAAGAAACCCTCTCTCTAGAAAATCTCGTAAAAACCACAAATCCACCCCCTCTAATGGATAAATGCCAGATATATAGCGAATTCTCTTTTCTCTATGACAAAGGGCTTTATAGTAACTCTAACTTATACGATATTTCTGCAGAGTATAGCCGAGAATTGTACTATACGCCAATGGATTACTGCAGCAGATATCTCAATCGCCTTCTTGACAATAAGAGATTATTAGCGGTTATAATAGTTATATGATATTGAGACTCAATCTCAACCATGGCTACTAAGTATAGAGCAACTCAATAAAAGAAGCAACAATGGAACTCAGTAATAAAGAGAAAATACGTAAAATATACGAACTGCTGCCCAATCTAAATTGTGGTTTCTGCGGATTTAGAAATTGTGTACAATTCGCCAGAGCAGTAGTTGAAGGAAGAGCCTCGCCTTTCGGATGCAAACAAAATCCCTCGTCAGGCATTCAAATAAACGAAATCCTGGGAGAGAAAGTGCCATTGAACTTGTCCATAAAAACATGGACAGTATAATAGTAGAAAAAATAAGACAGAGGGTAGAAAGCATATCATGCTTAGAGTATAATTAAGGCAGTAGCAAGATAAAGTTTCAACGAATGATGGCTCTCTCGCAATGATAGTGGCGGGGCATTTTTACTATACGCTACACAGTTTCGTGACGAGCTTGTGTAAAAGTACTCGCAGGAAATCCTGTGTTTATTAAATTAATGAGCTTTTTGTAACACTATATATGGCTACACAAGGCTAGGTGGCTGTATTATTTCCAGGTAATCTTCAAGGAGAGCAGTTTTGGGCGATTTTGAACCAAAGATAGTTGGTTTTTTTTGTAACTGGTGTTCTTACGCTGGGGCAGACCTTGCTGGAACAACACGGATAAAATACCCAGCTAATATCAGGATAATCAGGGTGATGTGTTCTGGAAGAGTAGACGAAAAGTTGATACTGAAAGCATTCACTGCAGGTGCTGACGGCGTCCTTATTGCTGGCTGCCATCCTGGAGACTGCCATTATCAGAGAGGTAACCTGAGTGCTCGAAGAAGAGTCACCGGCATAAAGCCTCTCCTTGACGCCATAGGTATCGGGAAAGAGAGACTCAGGCTGGAATGGATTGCAGCATCCGATGGGCCAAAGGTAGCTAAAACGATTAAAAGTTTTACCCAAACTCTAAAAGAACTTGGCCCAAGCCCGTTTAACAGGAGTCGTAATGAGCATTGAGTATGTAGCTACTATATGTCCCTATTGCAGTTGTGGTTGTGGCATCTACCTGGTCGTCAAGGATGGAAAGATAATTGGGCAGGAACCATGGAAAGAGCACCCGATAAATGAAGGGTCAAATTGCCCCAAAGGAAGGAATGCCTACCAGTACATTTACAATAAGGACAGGTTAAAAACGCCTCTGATAAGAAAGAACGGCAGCCTTCAAGAGAGATCATGGGAAGAAGCACTTGACCTCATCTCCTCCAAGCTAAGGGAAGCTACCCCGGAAAACTTTGGCTTTATCGCCTCGTGCAGAAACAGCAATGAAGATTCCTATGTAATGCAAAAATTCACTCGGGTTGTAATGGGCAGCAACAACATAGAATACTGCGGTAGATTGTGCCATTCTCCAGCGGCGGCGGCCTTAATTCCTGCCATGGGTTCAGGAGCAATGCAGACGTCTCAGCCTGAAATTGAACTCGCTGACTGTTTCTTCCTCGCCGGCGTTAATCTGAAGGAGACCTTCCCCATGATAACGCGGCGGGTACTTCGTGCTAAAGCCAGAGGAGCCAAAGTTATCTATACTGACCCCAGAAAGACACCCACCGCCAATAACCTGGCTGATATTCACCTGCAGCTAAAGTCTGGTACTGATGCTGCCCTCATCAATGCCATGATGCGAATAATTCTTGATGAAGGGTTGGAAAATAAGGAATTTATTGCCTCAAAAACCGCCGGTTTCGATGAACTGCGTGACGCCCTATCCCAGATAGACTTGAAAGAAGCGGAGGCAATCACCGGGGTTCCATTAGATACGATTAGAGAAGCGGCAATCACCTACGCCCGGGCAGACAGGGGTTGTATTCTCTATGACCAGGGCATATCACAGCATTATGTTGGCACTGACAACGTTAGGGCTCATGCTAACCTGGCTCTTCTCTGCGGACATGCAGGCAAGCCAGGAAGCGGTATAAATGCCTTAAGAGGGCAGATAAACGGTGAGGGCGGCGGAGATATGGGTTGCTTGTGTGTTTTCTATCCCGGATTTAAGCGTGTGAGTGAAGACTCAGCAAAGTTCTTTGAGCAGGCTTGGGGAGTAGATAAGTTGCCAACAAAGCCAGGACTTACCTATATAGACGTGCTGAATAACTGCCCTTATCTGTATATTGTGGGGGGAGACCCGTTGATGGTTGCTCCCGATGTAAACAAATTAAAGAAAACCTTAGCTAATGCAAACTTTATAGTAGTCCAGGACATATTTCCTACCGAGATAAGCAAGTTTGCTAATGTGGTACTGCCAGCGGCTACCTGGGTAGAGAGAGAGGCAACCCATACCTGGGTAGACAGGCGAGTACAAAAGATAAACAAGGTTATTGACCCGCCGGGTGAGGCCAAACCAGACTGGTGGATTATATGTCAATTAGCCGAGAAGATGGGTTATAAAAACAACTTTGACTTCAGCTCATCTGGACAGATATTTGAAGAAATAAGAAACTGTGTTCCCCAGTACAAAGGGATAAGTTACGAACGACTGAGCAAGGTAGTGGGAGGTATTCAGTGGCCATGCCCTGCAGAGGACCATCCAGGAACGCCCACTCTATTCTTAGAGAAATTTGCTACTCCTGATGGCTTGGGCCACTTTCAGGCAGTGGAGTATAAAGCCCCGGCAGAGATGCCTGATGAAGAATATCCCTACTTTCTCACTACAGGTAGAAGTATATTCCACTATCACACCGGGTCAATGACTCTACGGACTCCCAAGCTGACAGGTGAAATTCATCAAGGATTTGTTGAGATAAATCCTGAGGATGCCTTAAAGCTGGGAATCAAAAATAAGGATATGGTCGTTGTAACAACAAGAAGAGGTAGTATAGAAGCTGAAGCCAAGGTAACCAACGAGGTGCCACCAGGGCTATTATTTGTGCCTATTCACTTTCCTGATTCCCGCGCCAATGCGCTGACAATCTCAGTCCTGGACCCCAAGGCCAAGTGTGCCGAAACTAAGGTATGTGCCGCCAGAATGGAACTAAAACGATGAAGGAAAACATGTACATCGCTCGTTCTTCAGACAGGGAAATTCTGGAAAGAGCTGAACATGGTGGGGCAGTTACTTCGTTGCTTAAATTTGCCTTAAAAAGTGGAAGAGTGGACAGTGTGCTTGCAATCAAAGCACAAGGTGGCGACAGATATGATGGTATACCGGTTCTAATCAATAACCCTGAAGAGTTACTGGAGACTGCAGGCTCACTGCACTGTAGCTCAGTTAATATCGCACGCTTCCTGAAAGAATATCTTGACGGCGCAGCCAGCCTGAAAATTGCTGTAACTGTTAAACCCTGCGACGCAAAGGCAATTATTGAGCTTGCCAAGAGAAACCAGATTACCCTTGATAACCTACTCCTCATCGGAGTGAACTGCACCGGTACTCTCCTCCCTGCAAGGGCAAAGAAAATGATGAAAGAGGAATACAGAGTAGACCCTGCTGATGTGATTGCAGAGGATATCGAAGATGGTAAATTGATAATCAGCTTAACTGATGGAACAGAAAAGGAACTGGAACTGGCAGAGCTGGAGGAAAGAGGATATGGGCGACGGGAAAACTGCCGGAGATGTGAAATCAATATTCCAGTAATGGCTGATATCGCCTGCGGCAAGTGGGGAACCACAGAAAGGAATAGCACCTTTATTGAGGTATTTTCTGACAAGGGTGCTGAGTTTATTGAGGCAGCAATTGAATCTGGCGATATCGAAGCTGAACAGCCAGACAATGATGTCATTAAAACCCGGAAAAAGAAGGATGAGGCGGCAAGAGAACTGGCGCTTCAGTGGCAAAAGAAGGATTTTGCTAAAAACAAAGAAATGAGCAACGATGAACGGTTCAGCTACTGGTTCAAGCAATTTGACAAATGCACCAAGTGCTACGGCTGCCGCGATGCTTGCCCCATATGCTATTGCAAGGACTGTATTCTAGAGGCAGACAGAAACCTTATACCTGCCGGAGAGATTCCACCCGATGATATGTTCCCGCTGATAAGGATTACTCATGTTATGGATTCTTGTGTTAATTGCGGACAGTGCCAGGATGCCTGTCCAGTGGAGATTCCTCTCTCCCGCCTGATATTCATGCTGAACAAGGAACTATTTGATATTTTCAAGTACGAGCCAGGAACAGATGTTAGCCAACTTCCTCCGCTGCAGTCAGTCACTGAAAAAGAGTTAACACTCAGCGACGTAGAAATCAATTTATAATATGGTGGGATGCCTGGCAGACCTATCTACTTTCATTCCAACAGAAAGAGCCTGTACTATATTAGGACAATACTGGTTATGGTATACTTGCTGCGATTTTATTCTGGAAAGGGGGATATATCAGTCTCTTACCAGTGATTGAAGAAATACCTCTCGGAGATCCCAGATTAAAGACCTTCGCCATGTTGCCCTGGCATCTTTATAAGGGCGACCCTTGCTGGACACCACCGTTGAACGCCGACCTGCTCGGCAATCGACTATTGGGCATGGAAGGACTCCTGCAAAGAAAGCATCCATACCACATGCACGCAGAGGTAACCCATTTCCTGGTATGGCAAAATGGCAAGCTGGCCGGTCGAATATCGGCATCTATCAATAAAAGATTCAATGACTACTATGGCTCTAGTATCGGGTTCTTCGGCTTCTTCGAGGTAATCCACGACTACGAAGTTGCCAGGGTGTTGCTGGACAGCGCCAGAGACTGGGTAAAATGTCGTGGCATGACCACCCTGCGTGGTCCAGGGGAGTATTCCAACGCTACTTACGAACGACAGGGGACACTGATAGACGGTTTCCAGTATCCTCCAACCATGGACCTGACTCACAATCCACCTTTCTATGGCGAGTTCCTGGAGCAATATGGTTTCCTCAAGGCAAAAGACTATCATGCCTATATAATTGACCTACAGACTCCTGTATCACTCCGAATCAAGAAGCTCGCAGAGAAGGCGCGACTGCGCAGGAAGATAGAAACCAGGCCACTGAACCTCAAAAAACTGGCTACAGAGGTGGACCTGATTGTTGAAATTTACAACGATTGCTGGTCGAAGAACTGGGGATTCCTTCCGTTAACCAGTGAAGAGGCCATGGCCCTGGCAGATTTTCTTCGCCTGGTTGCGGACTCCAACCTCGTCCGATTCGCCTTCATCAAGGGAGAACCTGCTGCGTTGTTTGGTGCCTTTCCAGATCCCTACCATGCATTGCGCCCGCGCTGGCACTGGTATGGTGACTCCGATATTGTACGACTGGCCCGCCTTTTTCATATGAGACGGCACATTCCGCTGATGAGGCTCATGTTCTTTGGGGTTCGACCTGGCTTCCGCAAGCTGGGTATCGATGCGGTTTTGTTCAACGAAGTAAAGGAATACGCCATGCAGCGTGGTTACCGGCAATGTGAAGCCTCCATGCTACTGGAGGACAACGTACTGATTCTCAGGCCATCAGCATTCATGGGGGGACACCGTTATAAAACCTGGCGGATATATGATTTACCATTAACCTAGAACTATCAAAATTTCTCGCTGTCTTCAGGTTTACTTTGTGGTGAAAGAGACCAGCGCTTGACAGCGACTCCCAAAGACAAGCAAAATAGCATATCCCAAAGTAACTATATTATTAAGATGGAGAATTAAACTATGTTAGGAAATCTACGAAAGACCTGGACTGTCAAAGTAAACGATGAAAAGCGAGTGGTAGAGGTAAGACGAATTCACTTGCTCGGATTGGCATGGATTAAAATCGACGGCTTCGTGGTGGATACCTTCGGAGCAAAGGCATTGCAGATATATTTCCGCAAGCCAAAACGCCTCTTCGATATTGATGGAGTACCCTGCCGGCTGGATATAAAATACGGTTTGCTTCAGAGATATAACTTTGACCTCTACGTCGATGAAAAACTTATTGAACCTGATAGGGAGCCAAAAATATTTAAAATTAACAAGGAAACTAAAGAGTCTTATGAAGATACTGGTCAGTAACGACGACGGGATAGAGGCCGACGGCCTCTGGGCACTGGTGAAAGAGCTCAGTAAGGTTGGGCAGGTGGTGGTGATGGCTCCTCACCAAGAGCAGAGTGGAGTGGGTACCGCCATCAGCCTAAAGCGAGCTATCAGGGTTAACAGGGTAAATTCCAGGTTGGCAGAAGTAGAAGCTTACTCGGTAGAAGGCACTCCTGCTGACAGCGTTATCATAGGTCTGCGCTCCCTGTTTGCAGGTGAGATAGACCTGGTTGTTTCAGGCATCAACAGGGGCTCCAACATGGGACACGATGTCGTCGTGTCCGGCACACTGGGCGCCGCCATACAGGGTTACCTGCACGACGTTCCTTCCATGGCAGTCTCGCTAAATGGCTATGACGAAGAGTTGCACTTCGAGCCAAGCGCCAGGGTGGCAGCACTGCTTGCCACCTTGATTAGAGATGGTATGCTGTCTGAGCATTTATTGTTGAACGTCAATCTGCCCAACCTGCCATTGTCCGAGCTTGAAGGGATAGAAATCACCAACCAGAGCCAGCAAAGTTACTGTGATGCCGTAGAGCACGATGAAAATGATAAAGAATGCTACCACATCAGGCGCATACCTGATTTGGGCACAGGTTTACAGGGTCATGACCTGTGGGCACTTCAACGAAACAGAATTTCCATCACCCCTCTGCTGGATGGGTCCTCTCCCAGCTCGCTGCAAGACCGCCTGCAAGAACTGGTTCCTTCCTTACGAAAAGAACTGCTCATCTGAGCAGCCACCTGTCAAATAGGAAATTAATCTCCCAGCTTTGCAGTATTACAACTTGCTAAGTACAGTATTAAATGGCAATCCGAATACCAAAGCCCGAAAACCTACCCTCCACGTTGCCAGCTATACAATCAGATAATATCTTTGCACCTTGCTACATTTCTAATGATTACATCTAGTGAGTCCCCCATTTGCTGCTTCTCCTCCAAGAACAATAATATGAGCATTGGAGATAGCGAATATTACACAGAAAATGAGCCAAAAATCATTGAAAAAGAACTGGTGGCGTTATAGAATGCTTAACGTTGTAGATATGGCAAATTAGAGTAAAAGGGGGATGGAACTATGAAGGTTACCAATGTAGAAATATTTGATGTTTATTATGAAGGCGACAAAATCATTCAACCCTACTGGCACCCAATCATCATGCATGTCCATACTGATGAAGGTATCAGCGGACTGGGCGAAGTTGGACTGGCCTATGGTACTGGTCATTCCGCTGCTGTTGGTATGGCAAAGAACATGGTTGAAAATTTCCTTATCGGTGCTGACCCCTTTAAAATAGAAAAAATCTGGGATACCATATTCCGCTCCAGCTTCTGGGCACAGGGCGGCGGACCCGTTGTATATGGTGCCATGAGTGCCATCGATATCGCCTGCTGGGACATCAAAGGGAAAGCATTTGGACAGCCCATTTACCAGTTACTCGGTGGGAAGACCAATGACGAACTGCGCACTTACGCCAGCCAGATTCAGTTTGGCTGGGATGAGCAGATAAAAGCCTGTGTTAAGCCTGAAGAGTATGCCGAGGTTGCTCTCAAAGCCGTTAGCGAAGGATACGACTGTGTGAAGGTCGACCCTATCATCTTCGATGAGAAAGGAGAACGGGGCTGGAATCTGAAGAAAATACTCAGCAACAAGCAGATAACTCTATTCTACAATCGCGTAGGAGCAATTCGGGAGGCTGTTGGGCCTGATGTTGATATCATCATTGAACTGCATTCATTGCTCAATGCCAGCTCCGCTATTCAACTGGGCCATGTGCTGGAAGAGTTCAACTGCTTCTACTACGAAGAGCCCACCAACTATATGAATGTCGACCTTCAAGCTAAGATTTCACAAAGTGTTGCTATTCCGATGGCTGCCGGTGAGCGTCTCTACACCCGCTGGGGCTACCGTCAGTACTTTGAAAAGCAGGCGATAGATGTAATTCAACCAGACCTTTGCCTTGTAGGTGGAATCAGCGAGGGAAAGAAGATATGTGACTATGCCGCTGTCTACGACATCACCGTCCAGGTACACTGTTGTGGTAGCCCGATTACCACGGCAGCCGCACTGCAACTGGAAGCAGTTATTCCAAACTTCCAGATTCACGAACACCATACCTATGCCATCAAGCAGGGAAACCGTGAACTCTGTATCCAGGATTACCAGCCACAGAACGGCAAATACTACACCCCTGACCTGCCGGGGCTTGGACTGGAACTGAACGAAGCTGTGATTTCCAAGTCACCACGCATCTTGATTCCCTAGCAGTGGCAATCCCTTTTAACAATGGGTAGCCTGAGTACAGGTTTGCGGGAAGATGAATAAATCCCACACCGCTGAAATTAACGGCGTAGGAACAGTTTTGTTTGAACGAAGCAAGCGTGCCAGACACATGATTATCTACGTTCGACCTCTTACCGGAGTTCGAGTTGCTGTTCCTGGCAGGTTGTCCTTTAAGAAGGCCGAGGAATTTGTCCACACTAAAATATCATGGATACAGAAGCACCTGAAAAGAATTGACGAATACAGGAGAGTGACTGGAAGCATCTCAAATAGTTACACAAGCTTTGACAGGACGCAGGCAAAAACGAAGCTAATAAAAAGACTTGAAGTCCTGGCTGCAATGCATGGCTTCACCTATAACAGGGTATTCATTCGAAATCAAAAGACCCGGTGGGGCAGTTGCTCACACCAGAACAACATCAGCCTTAACCTTCAACTTGCCGGGTTGCCTGCTGAGCTAATGGACTACGTAATCCTCCATGAGCTCGTTCATACACGTCATAAGAATCACAGCAAAGACTTCTGGGCTGAACTGGACAGGTTCGTACCAAGCAGCAAGAAAAGAGCAACACAGTTAAGGAAGCATGTAATAGAAGTGTTGCGATAATTAATATACCAGGTCATTTTCAGCAGCATGTTTTGATCACATCTTTTTGGTCATCGGTTTTTCGTTGAATATATATTTGCCCGGTTCCATTTGACAACATAGTATTATCAGCATATACTGATTTATCTGATTATATGGAGGTGCAAATGAACAAAGAGTGTGGCAACAAAAATTGCTTTAAAGAAGCAACCGTAAGCCGAAGCTGCTGCAAAGTTGAGGCCCTGGTCAGTATAGACGAGCGTGGGCAAATGATACTCCCAAAGGAGATAAGAGATAAGGCAAACATTCATGCCGGCGATAAGCTGGCCGTTACCTGTTGGGAGAAGGACGGGAAAATATGCTGCATTTCTTTGATTAGAGCAGAGCAGCTGACTGAGATGGTAAAGGGTGTGCTAAGCCCGATAATGAAAGACATACTTTAGAAATAAATACAGGGGGGGTTTCAAATGAAGAAAGAAGAAATCAGGAAGGCCGTAAGGGAGAGTTACGGTAAAATTGCCTTGCAGGAGACTAGCAGTTGCTGCCAAACAGGCAGTTGTGGATGCGGTTGCGGCAGTACGCAGGATACTATAAGCAAGGCAATTGGCTATAGCGATGAAGAACTCTCTGCCGTACCTGAAGGCGCAAACCTGGGATTGGGCTGTGGTAATCCTACGGCACTGGCTTCACTCAAAGAAGGTGAAGTAGTACTGGACCTCGGTTCGGGAGCCGGGTTTGATTGTTTCCTGGCCGCTGCTAAAGTTGGTGAAAGCGGAAAAGTTATTGGTGTTGATGTGACGGCAGAGATGATTGAGAAAGCAAGAGGAAACGCCGGTAAGGATGGGTACCTCAATGTTGAGTTTCGCCTGGGAGAAATAGAAAACTTGCCCGTTGCCGATAACTCGGTTGATGCGGTGATCTCCAATTGTGTTATTAACCTATCGCCTGACAAGAAGAGAGTCTTTGAGGAAACTTACAGGGTGTTAAAACCCGGTGGTAGGGTAATGGTCTCAGATATCGCATTGCTGAAAGAGCTCCCTCCAGAAATCAAGAATTCTATCGGAGCGTATGTTGGCTGCGTTGCCGGAGCCAACACTAAAGAAGAATACCTGGCAACTGTAAAAGCTGCCGGATTCCAAGAAGTGGAAGTTGTAAGCGAGATATCGGCTGATAGTATTTATAGCAGCAGTATTGGACAAGCACTGGCTGAGAAGATGGAGACGTCATCAGGCATGATCGAAGAGGCAGCAGGCTCAATCATCAGCATGCAAATACGTGCCCTCAAACGGAACTAAAGCACCAAACAATATCGTTCAGATAGTGGGCCTTACAGGTATAACAACTTGACCTGTAGACCCACTTTCTTTTTTCTTCCCCCATTGACAGCTCATAATTCAGTGGTAAAATGAACTTCGGGGGATTATTGGTCTACTACTTAAGATATATGTATATAAAGAAAGGAGATAGTTATGGAATGGAATGATTTGCTGGTAGATGCTTACGAACGTTTGCCCGGGTATTTGAGCAATGTCCTTAGCGGACTTTCACAGGATGATTTAAACTGGCAACCTCGGCCAGATTGCAACAGCATTGGCTGGCTGACCTGGCACCTGACGCGCCAACAAGACGCACAAATAGCCTCATTGATGAATGAGAAGCAGTTGTGGCTCAGTGACGGATGGTCTTCCAAATTTAACCTCCCACCCGACCCCAAAGATATTGGATTCGGTCATACTCCTGAGCAGGTATCATCATTTAAGTCTCCGGATATTCAGACAATGCTGGATTACCACCATGCAGTACTGGAACGAACAAAGGGCTATTTAGTTACATTATCTCCAACTGATTTAGATCGCGAGCTTGATGAGCCCTGGTTCCAACCGTTACCCACGGTTGGAGTGCGGCTGATTAGCATTTTGGACGATGGTCTATTACATGCTGGCCAAGCAGCTTACATACGTGGCCTGATTCAAGGTAAAGGATGGCAAAAGTATTAGCAAATATTGGCCTTAGTCTCATCAGCGGCACAATGACTTTTCCCATCTCTATCTAAACCAACATGGTAGTACTTTTGACAGCAGAAAGAAGACTATGTAAAGTGCATGGTAATAATACTGTCTAATCCAAATACAAAAGGTTGGAGGTGGTAACATGAAGAGGATTATAATTCTACTGTTGACCTTTGTAGTACTGCTATCAGTTACAGCGTCAGGATGCGCTGGGCAGGATGAAGTTGGCAAAGGTCCAATAGAAGTTGGCTCTAAAATTGACACGGAAGGTGCTCTCTTATCTCAAATGATTATCCTTATGCTAAGAGATAATGGCTTCGATGTAGTCGATAAATCACAGTTCGGGCCAACGAGCGTCGTACGTAAAGCTCTGGAAAGCGGAGAGCTTGATATCTACCCTGAATACACGGGCAATGGTGCTTTTTTCTTTGATGAGACGGAATCAGACGTTTGGAATGATGCCAGGAAGGGATATGAGAGGGTAAAGGAGCTCGATGAAGAAACTTACAACATCGTATGGTTGAAATCAGCACCGGCTAACAATACATGGGCAATAGCCATCCCGAAGAAATTGTCTGACGATGAAGGCATCAGCACACTTGATGACTTCGCCGCCTACGTAAATCGTGGTGGCTATGTAAAACTCATTGGCTCCGAAGAATTCGTCACCAGTCCAGTAGCGCTACCCAAATTCCAGGAGGTGTACGGCTTCACCCTTAATCAGGAACAACTTCTTACGGTATCAAGTGGTGATACGGCACAGACTGAGAAAGCAGCATCTGAAGGCACTGATGGCGTGAATGCGGCCATGGCTTACGGGACCGATGGCTCTCTCAGTGCCCTGAAGCTTGTCGTGCTAGCCGACCCGAGAGGAGCGCAACCCGTTTATGAGCCAGCCCCCAGAGTTCGTGGGGAAATTATTGACCAATATCCCGAAATTGCTGGCATCATAGACCCGGTCTTTGAATCCCTGGATTTGGTAACTCTGCAAACCCTCAACGCCAAAATAGCGGTTGAGGGGCGAAATGCGGCCGATGTAGCAAGAGAATATCTTATCTCAAAGAGTTTCATGAATGGATCATAATCTGCATAATTGAGTAATAATATGATTCGCCGAGTGGTCGCCAGCGATTCCGTCACTATCACTGGTGTGGTTATTGGTCTTATCTCACTACTGGTTGGCTGGCTTACACTTAAACCAAACCGTATTTCCGCCGGGATAAGTTTTAGCTTTCACGAAAGCGTCGGCTGGACCGGCTTGGCAATAATCTTGGCGCTTTGGCTTGTTTGTTTTAGCCTCAGCTATTTTCGAAAAGAAAAAATACCGGCATTGATACTGGGCGCCGCTGCCAATCTTATCCTTGTCCTCAGTTTTGTGTTTGCCGGCCTGTCTGCTACCAGGTTGCTTGAAGGTGAAGTGCCGTACGCACGGGTGTCACTCGGTGCTGGCTTTTGGATGACCCTCATTGCCACCTATATTATAATATTCGCTTCACGCCAAAGACTCGATAATTCACCTGTCCTGCGAAATATGGTCTCATGGACAGGAGTCGTATTTCTTATGTTTCTACTTATTGCAGGATGGTTTAAGGATTTTTCTGTATTACAGGAGTTCGCCGGACATGAAGAGCGCTTCGTGCAGGAGTTGTTACATCACATATTCCTGGTTGGTATAAGTGTTGCCACTGGCACAATACTTGGTATCACGCTGGGCATTTGGGCAACGCGAAGTAAGCGGGCCGAAAGGCCTATATTCTTCATAGCAAACATTACCCAAACGATACCAAGCCTGGCTTTGTTTGGTTTACTAATTGCCCCACTTTCAATTCTATCATTCACCTTTCCAGCCCTTAGAGAAATTGGCATACGTGGTGTAGGAGACACCCCAGCCATTATTGCCCTTATCATCTATTCACTACTCCCCATCGTACGCAATACATATGTGGGTCTGCAACAGGTGGATAAAGCAGTGATTGATGCTGGAACAGGGATGGGGATGAGCCGTATCCAGGTATTCCGAAAAATAGAAGTGCCTCTGGCCGCTCCGCTTGTCCTGGAAGGTGTTCGCACCGCATCGGTTCAATCCGTCGGGTTAGCTGCCGTAGCGGCACTCATTGGAGCAGGGGGGCTTGGCTGGTTTATCTTCCAGGGACTGGGACAGGCTGCCACTGACCTCATCCTTCTGGGTGCCATCCCTATCATTGTACTGGCCATTATGGTGGATGCCATCATGAGAACCATGGTAAAAATGGCCACACCGGAAGGGCTAGCAGGAGGAAACTAATGATACGTCTCGAGAAAGTTACAAAACGCTATGGAGACACGGTGGCAGTAAATGAGCTTTCAATTGAAATAAATAACGGAGAGCTCTGTGTAATTATCGGACCCTCGGGCTGTGGTAAGACGACAACTCTGAGAATGATAAATCGCCTTGTTGAACCCAGCTCGGGGCGTATCTTTGTTGATGGACGGGAGATACATACATCCAGGCCAGAGCAGCTCCGTCGGTCAATCGGCTATGCGATTCAAAGCGTTGGCCTTTTCCCCCATATGACGGTCGAGGAAAACATTGCTATTGTACCTGAACTTTTACATTGGGAGAAAAACCGTATTATTAAACGCACTGGAGAGTTGCTCACACTGGTCGGGCTTAATCCGCTGGAACAGGCATCGAAATATCCAAATCAACTGTCTGGAGGCGAAGCACAGCGTATTGGGGTAGCTCGAGCACTTGCTGCTAATCCTCCAATCCTGCTTATGGATGAACCATTCGGGGCAGTTGACCCTCTTACCCGTGAGAGGTTGCAGGCTCAATTTATACGCATTCAGCAGGAACTAAAAAAGACCATTATCCTGGTCACTCATGACCTTGATGAAGCCATCCGACTTGCCGATAGAATTGCCATAATGGACTCTGGTAAGCTGGTACAATACGACACACCAGAAGCGATATTAGCCAGGCCCGCAAACAAGTTCGTCCACGACTTTGTAGGTACAGATCGAGCGCTTAAACGCCTGTCTCGCATCAGTATCAAAGGCATAATTAAACCTTCCCCTTCAGTTAGTATTAATACAGCTATGAGTGAAGTATATTCTATCTGCAAGAAATGCCATTGGGTCTGGGTTGTGAATAATGACCAGCGGCTAATTGGATGGATAGACAGGACAAGCCTGTCAGAAGCTTCTTCTGTTGAAGAAGCAGTAGTTCGGGGAAATCCGGAGGAGATTGCTATCACAAATAGCGCCACCCTTCGTGAAACGCTATCACGTATGTTAGGTCAAGGATTTAAGTGTATTCCAGTAATTGATGACAGCGGCCACCTGGTTGGCGAGGTAGCTTTAAGCGACATCGAAGCGGCTACGGCTGAAACAGAGGCATAGATTATGCGTAAAAGTCGAACAAGACGCTGGATACTCCTGGCTATATTTATTAGCGCCTTTGTTTTGCTTATAGCCAATATGAGCTGGTGGGAAAATGCTCTGCGTTTTCTATTTCCCGGCGAGTCTCAGGTCATACATCCACGTGCAAGCTTGCTCGTTTTAGTTGGAGAGCACCTGGAGCTGGTGCTCATTTCGAGCAGTATTACAATTCTGGTAGGAATACCACTTGGAGTATGGGTAACTCGCCCCAGTGGTAAGAATTTCCTGCCGATAATTACTGATATCACCTCATTTGGCCAGACATTCCCTCCGGTAGCTGTTCTGGCGCTGGCTGTACCCATGTTTGGATTTGGGCTAGTACCTACGGTGATTGCCCTGTTCCTTTATGGTTTGCTCCCCGTTGTACGTAATACAATTGCCGGGCTTGGTGCCGTTCCTGCGAACATCATTGACGCGGCATACGGGATAGGGATGAGCCGGTTTCAGGCATTAGTCCGTGTTGAAATACCTCTTGCTGCACGAGTGATTATGGCTGGCGTGCGCATATCGGTCATCATCAATATCGGGACAGCCATGATCGGTGCGGTTATCGGGGCTGGGGGGCTTGGGTCTCCAATAATAGCCGGACTGGTACAGGATAACATAGCCTATATCCTTGAAGGAGCAGTTCCTGCAGCTATTCTTGCTGTCATAGCAGACCAGCTACTAGCTAGTATCGAAGAACTTTTCATATAATTGACCACTATTCAGCTATCCTATTTCTGTAGCTTATAAAATACCCTTTTGTTGGCGAAATCGTATAACATTAACAAATTTTACTAAAATGTCTTGACAAGTAACATTCTAGTTAATACTATAGAACCATAGTTTAATTGCAGCTACCTGTAGTGTAGTTGGAATGCTATATGAGAGCTTATAAAATTAGATTATATATATTTAGTTTAGTAAACAAATAGGATGAGGATAATGAGATGGTAAAATCAGTATCAGTTAAAGGTTTTTCAATTCTGCTGGCGCTGGCATTGCTGTGCAGCATGGGACTCATGTCATTAGTTTTGAGCAGTCCCTCAACAGCAGGTGCTCAACCCTGGTCGATGTACTTTGCCCAGACGTATATAATGTATGATGTAGATGGGTATGATCAGGTATGGGTAAGCATCATGAATGAGGACCAGACAGTAACAGATGTTAAGCTCACAGACGAAGATGACTATGATCATGTACATGGTCCCTCGATAGCGATAGCACCGAATGGAAACATAATCGTCGCATGGGTAAACAGAGCCGGTAGCTACGACCAGATACACTATGCCGTACTTGATAGCAGCGGAGCCGTCATTAAGGCTGCTACAGCCCTGACCAGCACTATCTATCATAACGGAGACCCCTGTGTAGCCGTTACGCCTGATGGAAAGGTATTCATTGCTTGGGAATCTTCCCCAGAGGGAGGAGATGACCCGGTAGCCTATGCCATCCTGGACAGTATGGGGAACGTAATTACCCCACAGACAATTATATCTCGCGACAACGATATAAATGACCCAACGGTGGCCACCTCCACCAAAGACGCAACCAACAATAACGTTGTCATTGCATGGGCGGAACATACTGGCTCAGCGGACAACGAAGTGTGGTTTACCGTCCTGAGTAGCACTGGAGGCACCGTGGTGGTAAGTACGCGGGTTACAAATACTGATGTATATTCCGATGACGTGAATGTCGCTGTATTACCTGGTGGAAACTTCGCCATTGTGTGGGAAGAATATGATGGGAGCGCAGAGCAGATTTGGTTTACCATCCGTGGTGCTGACGGAGGCATAATTAAGGGAAATATGAAGATCACCACAAGTTCAGAAGATTCCGATCAACCCTCTGTGGCTGCCACACCAGGTGGAAATATCGTAATCGTTTGGAGTGAGCCTGTTGAAGGGGAAGATGACAATATCTTTTATACCATCCTTAACGGCAGTGGCAACGTGGTAAAAGCAATTACCGAGGTAACCACTTCACCTTTGGATGACGACGACGGTGATGTGGCCATAGACCAAAATGGAAACATCGTCATCTCATGGGAGGACGGGACAGGAATTGTTGACAGGGTGGCCTTTGCCATCCTTGCCTCAGACGGCGCAATAGTAACCACCGACCAAGCCTTGACCGATGGAAATAATATATACCTTGATGGAGAAGAGGGGAGAAGACAGGTGGCTACAAAACCAACGTTACCATCTCGCCCGGTAGGGGGAGAAGCCTTTTCACCGGATAAGATGACTATCGTGGCACCCTGGGTTGCTCTGGCTATAGCCATTGCAGCCGGAACCGGCATACTTGTCAGGCGACGCAGAACCGCTAGCTAGACCTATCATTTAACCAGTTTATTAAGGGGGAGGCAGTGCACTGCCTCCCCCTTTGCTATTCCTAATCCTCGTCATTGAGAGTGGTCGCAGACCTCGTGGCAATCCGGGTTGACGTGGCGGGATGAGTATGGTTTACTCCTCGGATTACCTTCCCTCCTCCCAGATTGCTTCGTCGCTATCTCTCCTCGCAATGACAATATATGAGTGACTCAAGACTTCGAATTATTCCAATAACGAGGAAACCTTTGTCCAAACAGGAAAAATCTGGTAAGATGAATCGGTGCCGCTGACCTCTCAGGAGGCAGCAAGCTTGGATGTAACAGAATAAGTATTTAAACCGCTTGGATTGGCGACAACCGAGACGGACAATAGTTTTCTCTATTAGGGCGTC
>CAZZHQ010000011.1:0-47205 GCA_964654015.1 uncultured Dehalococcoidales bacterium
GCGGCGTAGCCAAGTGGTTAAGGCGGGGGTCTGCAAAACCCCTATTCAGCGGTTCAAATCCGCTCGCCGCCTTTATCAACTTGCCGAGGTGGCGGAATGGTAGACGCGGCGGACTTAAAATCCGCTTCTCGAAAGGGAGTGTGGGTTCGAGTCCCTCCCTCGGCATAACAAATTTTGCTTAATGCCAGGGTGTACTTGCTTATATGACGGTCACTAGAGGTACTAGCTACGTTACTTGAACTCTTCTTTGCCCATAGATATAAATACTATAGACAGTATACCCAAAATAAGAGGTGGAGGGACCAGTAGCGCACATATAGCTCCAGCCAGAGCCAGGCCCCAGACTCTTCTCTTTATGGCATAAATGCCACCCACTATTGCTATTGCCCCAAACAGTATCATCGGACTGCCTATTAGTGTAAGGATTCTTGTCGCAAAAGGAATACCTGCCAGCCAGGTAATACTCCCTCCCATTACTGCAACCACCAGGCCAGCGAGTACACCAAAAGACCCACAAATAATACTCAGAATACCTCCGGTCGTTGGTTTCCATGTCTTATTCATATAGGTCCCCTCCATTTTCCTGCCTGAATCAACTATGCGTTGTAGCGTAAATCACAGACGATTTAAGGGCATTATGAAGATTGGTAATTAGGAGTGTCAAGGGCTTGTACGTGGACTATGAATTGCAGATAAAGGAGCTTATAATCTGGAATCAACAGATTGGGATTAACGCCATGATTTAATAGACGCCTCTGGATTATTAGCGAACTGGAAAGTTGAACTGTATATGGTATTATTTAGCTTGTTGATTATTCTATTCAGTCAGCGAGAAGAAAAAACAATAGGAGGTATTAATGCCAAAGGAAGTAGTAGGATTTATCGGACTCGGGATAATGGGAAAGCCCATGACCAAGAATTTACTTAATGCTGGTTATTCAGTAACTGTTTGGAATCGCAGCCAAGCTGGCATAGATGAGTGTGTGGGATATGGTGCAGTCGCAGCGAAATCGGCGAAGGAGGTTGCGGAAAAGACCAATGTGGTTATAACCATGGTAACGGCATCAGAAGATGTCAAAGGGGTTGTTCTTGGACCAAACGGAGTAATAGAAGGAGTGCGTCCCGGCATGACCTTGATTGACATGACTACCATGTCACCAAAGGTTACCAAAGAGATTGCTGCTAAATTAAAAGAAAAAGGGGTTGATATGCTGGATGCTCCGGTCAGTGGGGGAGATACGGGGGCCATAGCAGGTACACTATCCATTATGGTAGGGGGGCCTGAAGTCGCACTTAAGAGATGTATGCCCATTCTTGAGGTACTGGGAAAGAATATTACCCATATCGGAGAGGAGCATGGTTCCGGCCAGGTTACCAAACTCTGTAATCAGATAGGATGTGCTCTCAATATCCTCGCCGTATGCGAAGAACTTACTCTGGCGGCAAAGTCAAATATAGATCTTAACAAAATGTTTACAGCTATAAGTGCCGGAGCAGCAGGCTCGTGGCAACTTTCTAATCTTGCCCCCAAAATCCTTAAAAGAGATTTTGAACCAGGTTTTATGGTTAAGACCATCCAGAAAGATTTACGCTTGGTGATGGAGGCAGCTGGTGATGGTGAAGCAACTCTTCCGGGAGTGGCTTTGGTACATCAGCTATACCATTCCGTTGAGGCGGATGGACTGCATGAAAAGGGCACACAGGCTCTTATTACAGCTATCGAAAAGCTGGCTGCAATCAAGATTAAAGGCTAGCCATCCTTGGGCGATTTATCTTACAGAGAAGTAATATTAGGATTTAGACATTTGTTGTAAGTGAATAACCTACCGGAGAAAGGGAATTAATAAATGATTTAAGACAGGGCTCAGATGAGCCCTGTCTTATCTATAATTAGATGGAGGCTGTCCTGGAGTTTGCCATCAGGAAATCTACGTGGGCTTGCTGATTTTGAACCATCAAGCAACTTAGTTATAATGCAGATGTGATCATAGATTTTCATACTCACATATTCCCTCCATGGATAAAGGAAAACCGTAGTGAATATGCCAGGCGCGATCCTTGTTTTTCACTGTTGTATTCTAATTCAAAAGCGAGGCTGATAACCGCTGAAGAGTTGATAGAGCGTATGGACGAAAATGAGGTTGATGTGTCTGTCGTGCTCAATATAGGATGGGTAAATCAGGATATCTGTGTAGAGACCAATAATTACATCCTTGAGGCAACATCCAGGTATCCTGATAGACTTGTTGCATTCTGTGCTGTTCAGCCGATGGCTGGAGATACGGCAATAAGGGAAATGATTCAATGTGCTGAGGCAGGAGCAGAAGGGTTGGGCGAAATGAGATCTGATGTTCAGGGTTATTGCCTTACAGATAGTATGATAATGGAGCCATTGATTAGCGAGGCAGTAAAGCATGGTCTAATCTTTCTAACTCATTCGTCTGAGCCGGTAGGGCATCAGTATGCTGGCAAAGGTAACATTACTCCGTCTTTACTTTACTCTTTTATACAGAAGTTTCCTGAGCTTAAATTGGTGTGTGCTCATTGGGGTGGAGGCTTACCCTTTTATACTCTGATGCCAGAAGTAAGAGACACTTTGGCTAATGTCTTCTTCGACACTGCTGCTACTGTATTTCTCTATAGAGCACAGATATTTAAACAGGTCAGCGGTTTGATTGGTAGTGATAGAATCTTGTTTGGCAGCGATTGCCCTCTTCTGGAACCATCTCAAATAATAACTCAAATACGAGCCTCGAAGTTAAATAACGAAGAGATGGTTGAAATCCTGGGTGCCAATGCACGGAAATTATTACATAGAGAATTGAAGGGGTGCAGCAGTGATACAAAACAGTGAACAGATTCGCTCTTTTATAGCTATTGAATTGCCACAAAATGTTAAAAAAGGACTGGAACAGATTAAGCATAAAGTGAAGCAGGAAGGATATGCTGGAATCAAATGGGTGAACACAGAAGGTATTCATGTGACACTGAAATTTCTAGGTAACATTTCGAGGGAACAAGAAATAGAGATAAGTAAAATCTTGGAGGAAACTACTAAGGAAATCTCTCCTTTTAACCTGGAGATAGCTGGGTTGGGGGCCTTCCCTGATTTGGGACAGCCGCGGGTTCTTTGGGTTGCTATTAACGGTGAAGTGGCCAAACTAACAAGATTGCAGCAAGAGATTGATTTCTTGCTCTCATCTCGTGGCTTTCCAAAAGAGAGTCGCCCTTTTGTTCCTCATTTAACCCTGGCCCGGCTAAGTGACAGCATGTTACCTGAAGAGAAAAGAAAAATAGGCACGTTCATAAAATCCTTGAAGCTTGAAGCAGACTTTCAGTTTAATGCCGAAGCAGTTAGTCTTATAAGAAGCAAATTGACGCCAACTGGGGCTATTTATTCCTGTTTGTTTACGGCGAAGCTTTAGGAGTTAATTGAGGTTTAAACAAAAAGATTCCTTGAGCTAATAATTATTTGTATTAATAACTGCGCTTGATAATAACCCGTTTCTGGTATAAAATTACGTAAATTATTTTGGATGGGAGGAGGACCCTTGGAAAATAATTCGTATCCTAAATGTCAGAAATGTGGCACTGGTGATTTGTTGCCTCTTTCGGATTTCGGTCAGGGCGCACCAATTCACTACAAGGCTTGGGTATGCAACAATCCTGATTGCGGTTTCAATATCAAAATCAGGAATGGCGAGGTATATATCAATGAGCCGATACTCGACGGGACACTTCACACTCGTGCCCATTAGAGGCTAGTCGATATACAGCAAATTGCCGCGTTTGAGTCGCTTGGGTGACTTGGTATTGGATTCTTTTTTCCCACGTCATTGCGTTGGTTGTGGAAAGGAAGGCAGTTTTCTGTGTCATGAGTGCAGGAAGAAATTGCCCTATTTGTTCCCACCTTTATGTCCTAGATGTGGCACAACACAAGCCAGTGGCATGTTATGTCAAAACTGTAGGCAGAGGCCGGGTGTAATCGATGGCATACGCTCACCTTTCCGCTTCGAGGAAGTAATCCGTAAGGCCGTACACGAACTTAAATACAGGCATCTGAAAGCGCTATCTTTTTGCCTTGCTGAATTGCTCGCAGGGTATTTAGAAAAGCATAATTTGCCTGGTGAAATACTGGTTCCTGTTCCTTTACATCCACGGCGTTTGAGAGAACGAGGTTACAATCAGTCTTTACTCATATCAAGTAATTTAGGCAAGTTGATAACAATGCCTGTACTTGATAATTGTCTTGCTCGAGTGAAAGAAGTACAGCCTCAGGTAAAAACGGCAGCCGTGGAAGAGCGATGGAGTAATGTTATTGATGCGTTTACATGCCATGATGACAGGGTAAATGACAAGCGAGTAATCTTAATAGATGATGTCTGTACTTCTGGTGCTACCCTGGAATCATGTGCTTTAGCTCTCAAGAAACAGGGGGCTATATCGGTATGGGGACTAACTATAGCGAGGGAAACCTACAAATAAGGAGGAGAGATGCAACTGCAAATAATAGCCAAGAATATAGAAGTCTCTGAGACAATAGAGAAACAGATTAATAAAAAAATTGGCAAGTTGGACCATCATTTACCCTCACTTGTAGAAGGGAAAGTGGAGATCTCTGAGAGAAAGTTGAAACAGCCAGAGCAAAGATTTGCCATACAGGTTACCCTTGATAGTAAAGGGACTATAATCAGGGCCCATGAATATGCTGCAGATATTCTTACAGCCATAGATAAAGTGATGGACGCACTGAATAATCGTATTGAACGGTATAAAGGCAAGTTGTATGAGAAAAGGAAAGGGGTTTCTCTGGAACGGCAGGGGACTGGCCAGGATGAAGAGGAAATTAGTTATCCGGAAGTAGTAAAAAGCAAACATTTCTTGCTTAAACCTATGTCCATCGACGAGGCAACGGAACAATTAGAGCTACTGGGGCATGACTTTTTTCTTTTTATTGATGCGGAAACCAACAAGGTTAGCATGCTATACCGTCGTAAAGATGGTAACTATGGCGTCATTATAGTGGAAACTGAATAATGATTGTAGAGTCATAAACATAGCCTGACTCTGCTTCTAATATGCAGGAAAGCTGACCAGCCTCTGCTGGCGGCAGTAGAGACAGAAGGAGAGTTACCCTACTCCGCCTTCAGGCTGTCTACCCCTAACAAATCCTCTATTTCTTTCACCAGTTCTGGGCAATAATTAATATTTACCTTGGGCATATCCAGGCAGGTCGTTTCCTCGTCACTAATAATATCAAGAGAAACGGTGCTTTCCCCGGGATAATGCTGAAGTATTGCGATGGTTTTGTTTAGAATTTCGATATCTTCGTCGGAACTCCCTGTCTCAGTGAGTGTTATTGTAAGGAGCTTTTGTTTTATTTCTGGTTTTGCTTCCGCTTCTGATTGGGGTATCCCCCCATTATTTGTATCTTGATAGCTGCATACCTCTTGGCAATTTAGCTGAATTCCTCCAGTTCTGTTTTTCAGTATACCCTTCATAATAAGGATATTGTCTTCGTGCCATAGTGCTTTACTGCTCTCATATAGCCTTGGCCAAACATTTACTTCCAGGCTTCCTTCGGCATCTTCTATTGTTGCTACGATAAATGGACGGTTGTCACGGGTATAAGCCTGTCGGAGTGATACTATCATGCCTATGATGTTAATAGTCTTGTTGGCCATATCAGCGTTGATGTCGCCACACGATACTGTATGTAAGGTGGGATGCTTAAAATTCAGCATATTGAGAGATGAAGAGGAGAGATAGACTCCTAATAAATCCCGTTCCCATTTGAGTCTCTGATTGGACTGGATTTTTTCTGGGTTATCGAGAAGGAGGGCAGGATAGGAATTAATCAGCTCCCCGAACATACTGGTTTGTCCTGTCGCTCTCATTTTTTGTTCCATTTGGCCAAAGGAAATAATTCTGTCCAGAGAATATAGGAGCGACCCCTGGTCGCTAAGGGAATCGAAAGCTCCAGCCTTGATTAAGCTCTCAAGCGCCTTTCTATTTATGCTATGCATATCTACTCGTTGGCAGAAATCTTCTATAGATTGAAAGGTGCCCCCATGCTGTCGATTGGATAGGGCGTTCTCTATAGCGGAACTGCCAGTATTCTTAATGGCGGCTAGCCCAAAGCGAATGTTGTTTTTGTTGCCTTCTATTTCCTCGATGGCAAAATCTGATTGGCTTTTATTAATGTCAGGGGGCAGCATCTGGATGCCTAGATGGCGGCACTCAGCTATCGCTAAGCGGACTTTGTCAGTATTATCGATATAAGTATTCAAGAAGGACGTCATATATTCAGAGGTGTAGTTGGCTTTAAGGTAGGCACCACGGTAAGCCAGGAGAGCATAGCTTACGCTGTGTGCTTTGTTGAATGCATAGCCAGCGAAAGGTTCAATCAAATCGAAAACTTCTTCGGCCAGTTTTTTTTCTATACCCTCTCTCTCTGCGCCTTCAACAAAATTATTCCTTTGCGTCTTCATTACCTTTGCTATTTTCTTCCCCATAGCTTTGCGAAAAATATCTGCCTGTCCCAGGCTATAACCTGCAAGAGCCTGCACAATAAACAGCACCTGTTCTTGATAAACAATAACTCCATAAGTCTCTTTCAGAAATTCTTTCAAGGCAGGATGAGCATAATGAACAGGGATGCTTCCCTGCTTGGCTTTGATGAAAGTAGGAATCTGTTCCATTGGGCCGGGGCGGTAAAGTGCCACCATAGCAGCGATATCGCTGAATTTACTGGGTTGAAGTTCTTCTATATAGCGACGCATGCCACTGCTCTCCAGTTGAAATACACCCTTTGTTTCTCCTGAAGCAAGCAACGTGAAGGTTTGTTTATCATCTAGTGGTATTTGCTGCAAATTTATGGACTCACCACGTGTCTGTTGAATGGTGTCTATCGTTTTGGACAGAATGGTCAGGTTTGACAATCCCAGAAAATCCATTTTCAAAAGACCAAGGAGAGCGATATTTTTCATGTGGTACTGGGTCATGGCAGCCTTCTTTGCTCCTTTGCTTGTTGGTTGGAGTGGCACATACTCAGTAAGTGGATCGTGCGCTATAACAACACCAGCTGCATGTGTGCTGGCATGCCTGACAAGACCCTCCAATTTCCTGGCTGAATCAACAAGATTGCGTACAATCTCATCTTGGGAGTAGATGTCATTAAGCTCTTTGCTATCTTCCAGGGCTTTATCCAGGGTTATTGTCAGCTCAAGAGGAATCAGTTTGGCGACTTGGTCTACCTGGCTGTAAGGCAAACCCAGGGCTCTCCCCGTATCTCTCAACGCTGCTCTTGCGCCCAGGGTACCGAAGGTAATGATCTGGGCTACGTGGTCCATTCCATATTTTTCATTGACGTAGGCCAGTACTTCGTCGCGACGGTCATCCTGGAAATCAAGATCGATATCTGGCATCTCACTTCGCTCAACATTGAGAAAGCGCTCGAAAACTAAATTGTAAATCAAGGGGTCGATGTCCGTAATGCCAAGACAATATAGAGCTAAGCTGGCAGCGGCACTTCCTCGTACGCCAAAGTAGATATGCTCCTCTCGGACAAAGGAAGCGATGTCCCAAACAACCAGGAAATAATCGGCGAAGTGAGTCTTCTGAATCACATCAAGTTCGTATTCAAGTCGCTCTTTTGCTTCACGGTTAGGAATCGAATAGCGCTTTTCCAGACCTTGCCAGCATATCTCGGATAGAAAGGTTTCTGCCGTTTTGCCTTCAGGAGGAATTACCTCTGGTAAATGATTTTCATTGAAGTCTAATTCTAGCTGGCACATCTCCGCGATATGTTGAGTATTTTCTATAGCTTGGGGTAAGTCACTGAAGAGTTGTTCCATCTCATCGGGGCTCTTAAGATAGAAATAATCCCCTGCCATTTTCATTCTTTTTTCATCTTGCATAGAGGAATTGGTTCCTATACATAGCAGCAAGTCATGAGCATATGCGTCTTCCCTATTTATGTAATGAGTATCGACTGTTGCTACCAGAGGTATATCGAGTTTATTGGAAAGGTGGAGAAGTCCTTTATTTATTATTTCAAGTTCAGGAATAGGATGTCTTTGGATTTCCAGGTAATAATCACCGAATACTTCCTTGTACCAGGAGGCTGTCGTAGCAGCCTCATCGTCTTGTTCTCCCAGAAAGAGGCGGGATAGTTCTCCATTAGTGCAGCCAGAGAGAGCAATAAGCCCTTCGTGATGCAGTTCCAATAGTTCTTTATCTACTCTAGGTTTGTAATACTGCCCCTCGAAGTTGCTCTTGGTAACCAGATTTATCAAATTGTGGTATCCTTCCTTATTCTTAGCCAGTAACGTAAGATGATATGGTTTTCTGTATTTTGGGTCTCGATCGTGGCGATTAGTATGAGCAACATATACTTCGCATCCAAGGATGGGTTTAATGCCAGCTTCTTTAGCTGCAGTATAAAAATCGATGATGCCATACATCACTCCATGGTCGGTGATGGCCAGACTATCCATGCCCAGTTCTTTAGCCCTAGCGATGAGAAGAGGGATATGACACATCCCGTCAAGGAGGCTGTATTCAGTATGAACGTGAAGATGGGTAAATTTCGCAGGCATACTGTGAATTATAACATGCCTGTTTTGTACTGTAAGCTGCCCATATTCCGAGGGTAAATTGAAGATTATCAGGAGTATTGCTGCCAAGTTATTTATTATTAGTGTTTCTCTAACACTTGTTACCGGCACTATTCAATTGGAGATTAATAGTGTTCGTCTCTATGAGTATGGGTTCGACAGGTATGCTGTAAGTGAAGATACCGGAATTGATAGACAGCAATTGACCGAGGCTGCCAGTACACTGGTTTATTACTTCAATTACAGGGTAGAGACGCCCCAGTTAACGGTGCAGGGGAGGTCCGGTGAAGAATTCTTGCTGTACCAGGAGGATGAGCAGAATCGCGAACTTACCCATCTTGCCGATGTTCGACGCCTGTTTCTGCTAAATTCCTTGATTCTATTGGTAAGCCTGGCTTATCTGGCTGGCTATGTCTTAGCTTTCCTGCTTCGGATAAAGGGCCACTGGTGGGATTTAGCAACAGGAGTAAGGTACGGCTGTGCTCTGACCCTGGCTGTTATGGTTATTATGGGACTAACCACTGTTCTGGTCGATTTCGAACAATTATTCTTCCGGTTCCACCATCTCGCTTTTAGTAATCCCTGGTGGGCAAGTACGGGTTATCTGCCCAGATTGTTCCCTGAGTATTTTTGGGAGGATGTTGCGCTTCTGGGAGCTGGTTCTATGGCAACAGGGGCTTTAATTCTGGGCAGTGTTGCCTGGGTAATACCGATGCTGTATTTGAGAAAGAAAGGCTAGCCTCTCTAACTTTTAGGTATACCCTCTTGGTCCCAGCCCCTGGCTTTGTAACATTCCTCAATCATACTTATAGGGTCTTTTAGTTGGCATTCTGACACTGGTGAGTATTTTCCGAACTCTGGCATTTGCAGGCATCTCTCTGGAAGCATGTCATCTGCTTTCTTTATCCCCTCCCTCACATTGAACTTCCTTTGCAGGTTATATACGCGTTCTCCTACAGACAGTACTTCTTGCCCGTTGACGTCCCAACCTGTCAAGGTGCTAATTAATCTGCCCAGCTCATCTGGTCCTATCCCTCGGAATATGTAGAACTTACAAATGCCCAGCACGTCTGGTATGATCCCGAAATCCTGAAGAAGCTTGGCTTCCTTTCCTTTGCCTTTCTCCTCCCAGCGATCCAGCGTTTGAGGATCGGTCAGTCCGTATGGAATTAGTCCGAAATTATTCTTTCGGTTGTCGTAGGCCGCGGCGTTAAGTGGGTGGATATGGCACATGCCTCTGTTTCCCAATGCATATGTTACGGCCAGAGCCTTCCCTGATCTCGGATCGTGTGCAGGTCCTTCCATTCCTTTTATATGTATTGCTAGCTTGTCCGCTCCATTGCCAAGTTCATTTGCTGCCTGTCTGACTCCTTTGCCCAGGAGCTCTCCGAGGCCGTCCTTGCTGGCTATTTTGCCTACCAGTGCCACCATGGTCTCAGCGTTTCCCCATGATAAATCCAGCCCGTCTGCCTCCACCCCACTAATGATGCCGTTCTCATAGCAGTCCATGGCAAAGGCGATGACTGCACCGGTGGAAATTGTGTCTATGCCATACTCGTTACACAGGTAGCCTGCATGTACTGCAGCGTCAACATCTTCATTGTATACAAAAAAAGTGAAGGCGGACATGGTCTCATATTCACCACCTTCGTGTTGTGGTGTTTTCCATCGTCCTGAGTCCACTTTACAAATTCTTTTGCATCTAAGGATACATCCCTTATAGCAGTTTTCGGCCTTTACCAGGTTTTTATCTTTAAAGTGTGCGTAAAATTTCTGACCCTTTCCCCATGAATTCGACCTCCAGTTTTTTGTTGGAATGTCTCCTACATCGTCACAGCCAACAAGCATGCCTGTGGTGCCATCTGGCGCCATCCCTTGCCCTGCTGTTATCTCAAGAACCTTCTTGTAATGCTCTTTGCAGGTTGAGGCGAACTCGTCTGGTTTAGCTACCGGAATTTTACCGCTTCCTTTTACTGCGATTGCGAGTAGATTCTTTGACCCCATCACTGCGCCTGCTCCCCCTCTTCCAAATGCGCGGGATTTGCTCATAATACAGGCCAGATTTACCAGGTTTTCGCCCGCAGGCCCAATCTCAACAATCTCAAAGGATGCGTCTTTGAGTTCATCTTTTTTAAGGCTCTTTTCTTTTTGCGAGGAGCTTTTCCCTTCAAGTGTTTTTGCAGGTCTTATCTCTACTTTGCTATCGTGAATAACGATGTATTTTGATTCTTTGGCTTTGCCTTCTATTACCAGAAAATCATAACCCGCTCTCTTCAAAGCACTACCCCATTCTCCTCCAGCACGTGCTTCTCCCCAGATACCAGTAAGTGGAGACTTGAAACATACTTCTATAGAGCCTGATCCGGGGGCACCAGTACCAGTTAAAGGGCCGGTGGCAAATATTAACTTATTTTCAGGACTTAAGGGGTCAGTAAATGCTGGGATTTCGTCATATAATAACTGTGCAGCATATCCTACTCCCCCCAGAAGTTTCCTCAGCATCTCAGCGTTCAGTCCCTCTTCTGAAACCTTGTCCATGCTTAGATTAATTCTCAGTAATTTGCCAGCATATCCATAAAATTGGCTCTCTCCATTAATCATATCTCAGTTCCCCCTCTTGTCGTAGTCAAGGTTAACTATAGTGTAGACGGAGAATAACGTCAATATCGAATCTAACCCTTTTGGTTGTATTAGAATTACGATGAAACACATTCTCTCCGATAGTAGTAAGGGTTTTTCTTGCGTGACTTCATGAACAACGAGGTTCTATTGCTTTGTGATAGATAATTGTGCTAGCATGACTTCTATGGCTACAGATAAAGAGAAGGCAGCTGAATTGGCAATTGAACAGATTGAAAAGCAATTTGGCAAAGGTTCTATCATGAAGCTTGGCCAGGAATTTGCTGAATTGACAGGAGAGGTCATTTCTACGGGATCGCTGGCACTAGATTTAGCTTTGGGTGTTGGGGGTATTCCTAGGGGTCGGGTTACTGAAATTTTCGGATCTGAGGCTTCTGGTAAGACCACGCTTGCTCAACATATCATTGCGGAGGCTCAAAAAAATGGAGGCATTGCGGCATATATTGATGCTGAACACGCTTTGGACCCTCCTTACGCGGCTAATTGTGGTATAAAGCTTGATGACCTGCTAATATCGCAACCTGATACAGGAGAACAAGCGTTGGAGATCACTGAAACACTGGTCAGGAGTGGAGCGCTGGATGTTATTGTTATTGATAGTGTGGCAGCCCTGGTTCCCAAGGCTGAAATAGAGGGAGAAATGGGTGGGGCCTATATTGGGTTGCAGGCTAGATTAATGTCACAGGCCTTAAGGAAACTGACAGGCGCTATATCAAAATCTAAAACAGCGGTGATTTTTATCAATCAACTTAGAGAAAAAGTTGGCATCGTTTTTGGCAATCCTGAGGTAACTCCCGGAGGAAGGGCACTTAAATTCTATAGCTCGGTTAGAATAGACTTGAGGAGAAGTGAGGCAATAAAGCAAGGGGCCGAGGTAATAGGTAGCAGGGTCAGAGCAAGGGTGGTTAAAAATAAAGTAGCGGCTCCTTTCAGGACTGCTGAATTCGATATTATGTTTGGCCATGGTATCAGTAAGGAAGGAAATTTATTAGACCTCGGTGTCGCAGCGGGTATAGTGAAAAAGGCAGGAGCGTTTTTCACCTATGGCGAGGTAAAATTAGGACAGGGCAGAGAAAATGGTAAGGCGTATTTGAAAGAATATGGCGATATTGCCTTACAATTAGAACAGCAGATAAGAAATTCGCCAGATATTGCAAGCATTTCGCTTAAGCAGAAAACGTCAACCACGACCGCGGCGGATTAAAGGAAATAGGCACAGAGTCAGGTGGTCCGCTATGATATTTCTCAGCAATGCCTTGATGTAGCCTATCGTTATCTAAGTTATCGTCCTCGAAGTGAAGGGGAAATGAAACAGCGACTACGGAAACGTGGTTTTGACTCAGAAATAATTGAAAGGACGATCGAGAAACTTAAAGAGCAAGATATAATCAATGATTATGCTTTTGCAATATTCTGGAAAGATGCTCAGCTGTCCCATAAGCCCAAGAGTAAGCGATTGATAATCAAGGAACTTGTAGAAAAAAAAGTAGAAGAAGGTATAATTAGGCAGGTGACTGAAGGTATAGATGATGAAAGGAATGCCTATACCTTGGGGGACAATAGAGCCCGAACATTAGCTCATCTGGATGAAACTAGCTTTCGACGGCGCTTGGAAAATATTCTTAGTTATCGTGGGTTCAGTTATGGGACTATTAAACATACGATAGATATCCTGTGGGAGGAAAGAGATTAAGGGGGGCTTGACACTATAATGATAGATTGGAATTTGGCTGTAAAGGTCGCAGCGGGTGGCTTTGGCTTGGTGTTTATCATCCTGGTGATATTGGGTTTTGTTGTTTGGATAACGAAGCTTGTAGCGAACAGGCTCGATAAGGGCGAACCAAAGGAAAAACAAAAGGTATAATAGCTTTATATGGGTTATCCTAGCAATAGTTAACTGGAGGAACAAAGGTGTTTGGGTTAATAGAGACTGGCTTTCAACATTTCTATTGGGGTAATGCCTTGGTGATTGCCATCGGCGGCCTGTTTATATACCTGGGAGTTGCCAGAAAGATGGAACCACTGCTATTGGTTCCTATCGGATTTGGTATGATCCTGGTTAATTTGCCTCTTGGTGGGGTGATGGATTACGAAATGATGTTGCGTGCTCCTGTAGAAGGTCACGTGGTGCAGGTCCAGATGGTGGAAGGAGAAAAGTTTAAGGAGGGGGATATCCTCTTTGAACTTGAGTCTGGGGAGGTGATAGCCCCTGTTTTTGGAAGAGTAGATGAGATTAAAGTCTCGCCAGGACAGCGCGTGGAGGCTGGCCAGGTACTGGCTTCAGTGTTAACTATGGAGCAAACTGACCAGTCAGTTTTGCCAACGACCCCGGTGGGGATTTTATCCCGGATATTTAAGTTTGGGGTTATGTGGCAATTTTTGCCACCGATCATGTTCCTTTGTCTTGGAGCCCTGACCGACTTTGGTCCGATGCTGGCTAATCCGAAAACGCTACTGTTAGGTGCTGCTGCACAGTTTGGAGTTTATTTTGCCTTCTTCATGGCGTTAATTGGCGGGTTCAGTCTTGCTGAAGCGGCTTCGATAGGCATAATAGGTGGAGCTGAAGGACCGACAACCATTTATGTTACTTCTATTTTAGCCCCTCATTTAATAGGGGCTACTGCTGTGGCCTGTTACTCTTACATGGCACTTGTTCCTATTATTCTTCCTCCTATAATAAAGTTGCTCACCACAAAGAAGGAAAGAGCTATTTATATGAAACCGCAACTACGCCATGTCTCGAAGGTGGAGAAAGTGTTGTTCCCTGTAATGACCACAGTCGTTGTAATACTGTTTGTTCCTGCGGCTGCTCCTCTTATGGGGCTTTTTATGGTGGGTAATTTGTTCAGGGAGTGTGGAGTTACTGAGAGGCTTAGCAATGTTTCCCAAACATCACTGGTTGACATCGTGACTATCTTTCTGACTCTGGCTATCGGTGCAAGTATGCCTGCAGAGGTATTTTTACGGCCAAGGACACTGCTGATAATGGTTTTGGGAGTTGTGGCTTTTGCTAGTGCGGCAGCAGCCGGCGTAATACTGGCTAAAATTATGAATTTATTCTCAAAAGAGAAGATAAATCCGATGATTGGGGCCGCAGGGGTATCGGCTGTACCAATGTCGGCGAGAGTGGTTCAGGTATTAGGACAGAAGGAAAACCCAAGGAACTTCTTGTTAATGCATGCTATGGGACCTAATGTGGCTGGGGCTATTGGCGCAGCTATTGCGGGAGGCGTTTTTCTGGGAATACTTGGATAAAAGCATTGGACGGTCCTATTTAAAAGGGCTTGTTGTTTTTGGTTTGACACCCGCTTTGAGCAAAAGATATAGTATATTTGCTGTGGGCCATTAGCTCAGTTGGTTAGAGCACGGTCCTGATAAGACCGGGGTCTGTGGTTCGAGTCCACAATGGCCCACCATCCTGTGATTCCACAGACGTAACAGTTGTTTTCAACTTTGATGACCTGCTATGGAATTTAGCATGGTGTATGTTGTCAGTAATAATCCACCTTATATTTAATACTAAGAGGAAGGTCAAACTCTGTGACTGAGCAGTTATAATCTGTTCCACACGGCTCTAATCGGTCATGAATTGAGATTATGAAAGATTCTTAACCATTTGGAGTATGTAATGGAAGTCAGAATAACTATGGTATGTAACAGACTCTCTCTCAAGTAGACACTGCAGGTTACCAGTAGCAAATACATGGTTCGCTTTGAGTGCGGCATCCAAGTCCGAGAGATCATCTCCTATATAAATAACCTCTTCGCCTCTTTTCTGAAGCCATCTAAAATAGCTGCTCTTGAATCCTTCGTCGATGGGATTTCCTTCAGGGTCATAATAGGATACTTTGATACCGTTACGAGTGAAAGCTGTTTGTGCACAGTATAACTCAAGATTATGCAAACCTACCTTTTTTAATACAGGCTCTATATAAAAATCAAGCCCACTGCTAACGATAACAAAAGGCAGGCGTTTCTCATTGCAATAATTAATAAAATCAATAAAACCTGCCCTGAGGGTGATGTGCTGGCATACAAATTCCTGCAATTTATCTTTTGGCTCTTTTATCAATGCAAACTGAAATTTATTACTTCGTTCTACAGAAATATTTCCTTTCAGATAGTCTGATTCAATATCCTGCCAGTTTCTGGGTGCGAAATTCTCTCTAAGCAAGGTGCTCAGGTTGTTGGTTATGATGGTGCCATCGAAATCACATTGAATGATCATATTGTATCTTCAAGACCATGTTAAACAAGTAATTGGTTATGAATGTTATGTTCAAGTTGCTGGCAATATAGTTATCAGGCATATAGCGAGTAGAAACTTATGCTTATTATTTCAATCTTCTTCCAGTCTAATAGCTATACTCTTTGTTCACAGCATAATACTGCTTTGCTCCTTGCCTTACCCGAATTGCGTGGTACTCTTCACTTTTACACGGTGCTTGATAGTAAAGTCCCTGGCTGGTTCTGTTGGGATAGCTAACTAGTAGCATATTAAAGCACAGCGAGAGGCTTGTCAATCCAGCATCGTTTGACACGATGAGTTTCTTTGTGTTAAATTTCTGTGTTCAATGGTCGTATAAGGGAATAAATCGCTTAATGCTAAAGAAAAGCCAGCTGGTTGGAACTGGGCTGGGTTTTTGGATGTTGTGGCTCAGTTTAAAACTAGGTGGCTTTTTGGATTGTATTAAGTAGGTGGGGAAAAGTAATGCCGACGATTAATCAGCTTGTCCGAAAAGGGCGAAAGAAAATTAATAGACGAACCAAGGCACCTGCGTTGCATTTCATTCATAATGCTATGACTAATGAAACCAGGTGGGTTAAGGGATGTCCTCAGAAGAGAGGGGTATGTATACAGGTTAAAACTGTTACCCCCAAGAAACCTAACTCGGCCCTGCGTAAAGTGGCCCGTGTCAGGTTGACTAATGGAATGGAGGTGAATGCCTACATTCCAGGTGAAGGGCATAATATACAGGAACATTCCGTTGTTATGATTCGTGGTGGTAGGGTTAAAGATGTGCCAGGTATCCGGTACCATATTATTCGTGGCACTCTTGATGCCGAAGGTGTAGTCGGCCGTAAAAGAGGGCGTAGTCTCTACGGTACAAAGCGAAATCAGGGCTAAAAGGGAATCGAATGTCAAGAAAAGCAAAAAAAGTAGTAAAGAGAATACCCAAACCTGATGCTAAATATGATAGCCAATTAGTTGCGAAGTTTATCAACAGATTAATGTTGAGAGGACAAAAAGCGACGGCTGAAAATATAGTCTACGAGGCAATGCAACTCGCTAGCCAGCGCGTTGGTAGTGAACCTCAAGAGGTCCTGGAGAAGGCGATTGTTAATGCTACTCCTCAGCTTATGGTTAAACCGCGGCGTGTTGGCGGTGCTACATACCAAGTACCGATAGAAGTTGAAAAAGGCAGAGGTAATGCTTTAGCTATGCGTTGGATTATCACTTCCGCGCGAAAACGTGCTGGAAAATCCATGGCAGAGAAGCTATCCACCGAGTTAAGCGATATCCTTCAAGGTCAAGGTATGACTATCAAGAGGCGTGATGATGTTCATAGGATGGCGGAAGCCAATAAAGCCTTTGTCCATTATCGCTGGTAAGAAGGTAAGTTGGAAGCAGTACTTGAGGTAAAGAATAAAATAATGTCACGAGCTGTCCCTATGGAAAGGGTGAGAAATATCGGAATAATTGCCCACATTGATGCGGGTAAGACTACTACTACAGAGAGAATCCTGTATCATGCTGGACGTACTTATAAGATTGGAGGGGTTGATGATGGGACGGCGGTGATGGATTGGATGGATCAGGAACGAGAACGTGGTATTACAATCACGTCGGCAGCTACTACATGTGAGTGGAATGAGAATCGTATCAACATTATAGATACACCAGGGCATGTGGACTTTACAGCTGAGGTAGAGCGTAGTCTCAGAGTGTTGGATGGGGGAGTCGTGGTACTGGATGCTGTGGCTGGAGTTGAAGCTCAATCTGAAGCGGTGTGGCGTCAGGCAAATAAGTACAACGTAGCCAGAATTTGCTTTATCAACAAGATGGATAGACTGGGTGCTGACTTCTATCGTACGATTGACATGATCGAGAAACGCTTGAAAGCTACGGTGTTGCCAGTGCAGATCCCTCTGGGCAGTGAGGCTTCATTTCTGGGAATCATTGATCTCATAGAAAACAAAGCTGTTACTTTTTCTGAGGATCCAAAGGTAATGCCATTGGTAAATCCCATCCCTGAAAGCTATCGGGCTGTTGCGGCCGAACGTCGTGACGCCCTCATAGAAAAGGTGGCTGAATATGATGATGATATTATGCTCAAGTACTTTGATGGGCAGGAAATAGATAGCTCTCAACTCAAAGCAGCTATAAAGAAAATGACAGTTAAAGACAAGGTAGTTCCTGCACTTTGCGGTAGTGCGTTAAAAGGTAAAGGCATTCGACCGTTACTTGATGCAATTATAGATTACCTTCCATCTCCTTTGGATGTACCTCCGGTTAAAGCTATTGACCTCCGAAGTAAAAAAGAGGTCTTTTGTGAGCCGGATGATGAGCAACCATTTTCGGCATTGGCTTATAAGGTTGTTACTGACTCCTTTATGGGCAAGCTTACTTATTTGAGGGTATATTCCGGTAAGATTAAAGGGGGCATGCAAATTCTTAATGCTACCCAGGGCGTGAAGGAGCGTTTGGGCAGATTATACATAATGCATGCTAATCGACGCGAAGAGGTTAGCATTGCTGATACTGGTAGTATTGTAGCTTCGGTGGGACTTAGAAAAACACAGACTGGTGATACACTCTGTGATAGTTCGCATCCAGTACTTTTTGAGACGATACGGTTTCCTGAACCTGTTCTTTCTGTAGCAATAGAACCAAAAAACAAGGCGGATCAGGATAAAATGGGAGATGCTCTTGGAAAACTGGTTATGGAAGATCCCACTTTTAAAGCGAAAAGTGACCCTGAAACTAGTCAGGTAATAATCTCGGGAATGGGAGAATTACATCTTGAGGTTCTGGCAGAACGAATAGTTCGTGAATTTGGAGTGCAGGTTTCGGTTGGTAAACCTCGTGTTGCTTATAAAGAGACGATTACTACATCAGTGGAAGCTGAAGGGAGATTTGTTCGCCAATCAGGCGGCAAAGGGCAATTTGGACACGTTTGGCTTAAAGTGGGACCGTCGGAGAGAGGTAGCGGGTTCAAGTTTAGTAACGAAATTCGTAGTGGTGCTATACCCAGAGAATATATACCTGCTGTAGAGGCAGGTGTCAAAGAAGCTTTGCAAAGCGGGAAGTTGGGAGGGTATCCCATAGTAGATGTTAATGTCTCTTTATTTGACGGTAGTTATCATGACGTTGATTCTTCAGAGATGGCATTTAGAATAGCAGGGTCAATTGGCTTAAAAGCTGGAATAGCCAAGGCGGAACCCATCCTGCTGGAACCAATTATGAAGGCGGAAATAACAACCCCCGACCAATATTTAGGTGAAATCGTTGGGGAAGTTAGTTCTCGCAGGGCGCATGTGTATAGTATGGAAACTAGTGACGAGTCTTCTGTTATACGGTGTTATATTCCTTTGGCCAGGACATTTGGATTTGTAAGCGTTCTCAGATCGCTTAGTCAGGGCAGAGCAACGTATGTTATGGAATTTGATAAATATGAAGAATTGCCACAAGGATTAACTGAGCAAGTTTTAACTTCAATGGAGGGGGGATAATGGCTGATCAGAAAGTTCGAGTAAAAATAAAGGGATTTGATTATAAACTGGTGGATCAGTCCATGAGTCAAATAGTGGAGGTGGTGGAACGAACTGGCGCCATAGTTGTAGGCCCTGTACCATTACCTACAACTATAGAGAAATTTTGTGTTAACCGTGCATCTAATATAGACAAAGATTCCAGGGAACAGTTCGAAATCAGGACGCATAAGAGGCTCATTGATATATTACAGCCAACAAATAAAACAATTGATGCCTTAACTCAGATAAATGTAGCTTCTGGAGTAGAGATAGATATCAAGCTGTAGAGAAAAATATGATTGAATATATTCTTGGAAAAAAAATAGGCATGACTCGTATATTTCTGGATACAGGAGAAGTGGTGTCGGTTAGCGCGCTCGAGGTAGGTCCTTGCTATGTCACTCAAGTGAAGAAGCAGGCTAAAGACGGGTATGATGCTATCCAGTTGGGTTATGTAAAGACGGGAAAACTTAACTCTCCACAAAAGGGACACCTTAAGAAGGCGGGTAGTACCACAGAAACAACAGGGAATCTAGACTATCTTCGAGAATTTAGAACTGATGAGATTGAATCAGTTCAGGATGGAGAGAAAGTAGATTTGAGTTTTTTGGAAACCGGTGATCGAGTAACTGTAAGGGGTATATCGAAAGGCAAAGGATTTGCTGGTGTTGTAAAGCGTTATCATTTCAGAGGTGGGCCAAAGACACATGGGCAATCTGACCGTCATCGTGCCCCTGGCTCAATTGGTTCTGGCAGCTCTCCCGGACGGGTGCTCAAAGGATTACGTATGGCTGGGCATATGGGAGATGTGAAATGTACTGTACGGAATCTCAAGGTAGTAAAAGTAGATGTGAGTCGTAATTTGCTTCTGGTTAATGGCGCAACACCCGGAGCAAAGAACTCTGTATTAGTTATTGAGAAGGTGAATAAATAGAGTATGCAAACTTCTGTTTATAATATAGCTGGAGAAGTCGTTGGACAGACGGAGCTCGATGATAGTATCTTTAGCTTGCCCGCTAATGAGGCGGTGGTTCATCAGACAATGGTTATGCAATTGGCTAATCGACGTCAAGGAACAGCCTCTGCAAAATCTAGAGGTGAAGTTAAAGGTAGTAGACGTAAGTTATATGCTCAGAAGCATACAGGAAGAGCTAGAAGAGGGGATGTGAAGTCTCCACTGCTTAGAGGAGGTGGAGTAGCTTTTGGGCCCAAACCGCGTTCATACCGCCAGTCAATGCCCAAGAAAATGAGACGTCTTGCGCTGAAGTGCGTACTGTCTTCTAAAGTAAGTGAAGGGGCCATGAAGGTAGTGGAGGGGCTTTCTTTTGAAAGACCGAAGACAAAGGAATTGAGTAATGTGTTGACGGCGCTTAGTATAGATACTAGCGCACTGATTGTTATTGAGGAATCCAGTGTAAATGTGCGGAGGTCGGCGCTCAATTTGGGTAACATAAAAGTGCTACCCAGTGCGCAGATTAGTGTTCTGGAACTGCTGTCTTACAAAACGATGATAGTCACTGTTCCTGCGTTGCGAAACATAGAAAAAATATGGAGAACCGCAAGCCTGTGAAAATGCATCCTTATGAAGTATTGAGACGTCCTTTGGTAACTGAAAAAGCTACTATGCTGAAGGATGAAAAGAATGAATATTTATTTGAAGTGGCCAAGTGTGCAAATAAACCACAGATAAAAGAAGCTGTAGAGAAGGCTTTTAAAGTTAACGTGGTTAAAATTAATGTTATCACTATTCCAGGAAAGAACAAGAGGATGGGTGGACGATTGGTGAAGGCACCATCTTGGAAGAAGGCGATAGTAAGACTGGATCCTAAGGATAATATTACCTTTTTCGAAGGTGTTTAAAGTACCATTGTGGATGAGACGAAGTGTGAATAATATAGAAGCCAATAATGGGATGATTCTTCTCATGCACAGTTTATATAAGGCTAAGGAGGAAAGGTAAGCAGTGGGTTCAGTTGTAAAATGGAGAAAAAACAAGATGTCAAAGCATCATCACAAAAAACTGTTGAAGAAGACGCGTTGGCAGAGGAATCATCCATAAGGAAGGGACGGAGAAAGTAATACGATGTTAAAAACCTACAAGCCCACTTCTCCTGGAAGGAGGGGGAAAGTTGGAGCTTCCTTCGAAGAATTGACTGGCGTAAAGCCCGAAAAGTCTTTGTTAGTAAGATTAAAAAAGAATGCAGGACGTAATAATCGTGCTGTAATAACTGTGCGTCATCGTGGTGGTGGTAGCAAACGCAAGCTCCGTATAATTGATTTCAAAAGGGATAAGGTTGGAATTCCTGGTAAGGCTGTTTCAATAGAGTATGACCCAAACCGTTCGGCTAGGATTGCACTGATAAATTATGTCGATGGAGAGAAGAGATATATCTTGGCCCCAGTTAAACTTAGTGTGGGGGATATTATACAGGCAGGTGATGATGTTGATATAAAACCAGGTAACTCGCTACCTTTATCTTTGATTCCTGCGGGTACCTTGGTGCACAATGTTGAATTAGAGCCAGGTAAGGGTGGGCAGATTGTTCATAGTGCGGGCACTTCAGCTCAGGTAGTAAGTAAAGAGGGTAAGTATGTATTAGTACGTTTACCGTCTACGGAGTTACGTAAATTTCATGAGAGATGCCGGGCCACTGTTGGTCAGATAGGCAATATTGATCATGAGAATATAGTACTGGGTAAGGCTGGGGCTAAAAGATGGCTTGGGATACGGCCTACAGTACGAGGATCTGCAATGACACCGCGTGACCATCCACATGGTGGTGGTGAGGGCAGGTCTCCAATAGGATTAAAGCATCCTAAAACACCGTGGGGGAAAATAGCATTAGGTCATAAGACGCGTCGTCGTAAAGTATCAAATAAAATGATTATTAGACGAAGGGAAAAGTAGAAATGTCACGCTCACTAAAAAAAGGGCCTTATTGTGATGCTAAATTATTGAAGAGGATTGAGGCACTCAATGACTCTAAAGAGAAGGCTGTATTAAAGACATGGTCTCGTGCTTCTACTATCTTTCCGCAGATGATAGGTCACACTATTGCTGTCCATAATGGCAGGAAACATTTACCTGTTTTCGTTACAGAAAATATGGTGGGGCATAAGTTAGCAGAGTTCGCTCCCACGCGGACATTCAGAGGACATATCACCAAGGCAAAGGTGACTGTACAGGCAAGGAGATAAAACTTGGCAAAATTACGAGTTGTAGCTAAAGATATCGGTATCTCTTCCAGAAAGGTTCGTCTGGCTGTAGATATGGTGAGAGGTAAGGGTGTGACTGAGGCCTTAACGCTTCTTGACTTTACACCTACCCCGTCAGCTAAGGCAGTAGCTAAAACAATTAAATCGGCAGTGGCGAATGCTGAAAGTAACTTGCAGATATCGTCCAGAGATTTAAAAATTAGTAGTATCTCTGCTGATTCAGGGCATACTCTGAAGAGATTCCGTCCGAAGTCGAGAGGGCGAATAAGCCCTATTTTAAAGAGGTCAAGTCATATTACTGTTTTCCTTGAGGAGGGATAAATTTGGGGCATAAAGTTCACCCTTATGGTTTTAGACTAGGATATATTCGCGGTTGGTCTGCCAAGTGGTACAGTAAGAAGAATTACGTCAGGTATTTATTGAGTGATTTAAAATTACGTAAAATTATTGATGTAAAATGTGCTGCGGGGCATGTAGCTCGTGTAGAAATTGAGCGAACAGGAAATGAGTTGAGTATAACCATATTCTCAGCACATCCCGGTATCTTGATTGGTCGTGGTGGGCAGAATGTAGAATCGTTAAAAACTGAATTGGAGAAAGCTAGTGGTGAGAAGGTCAGGTTAACTGTTAGGGAAATTGAGCAACCTGAACTTGAAGCTTGTTTGGTAGCCAGAAACATTGCAGAGAGGCTTGTGGGCAGAGTCCCTGTGCGGCGTGCCATGAAACAGGCTTCATTCAGGACGATGCAACTTGGAGCCAAAGGGATGAAGATAAAATGTGGGGGAAGGCTTGGAGGAGCAGAAATTGCCAGATCACAGAGCGTTCACCAGGGGCAAATGCCACTGCATAAATTACGGGCCGATATTGATTATGGTTTTGCGGAGGCTCGTACTTTGATGGGTTGTATTGGGGTAAAGGTGTGGATATACAAGGGTGATATCGTTTCTGAAGTAAGGAGAGAAAGTGTTACAACCGAAGAGAGTGAAGTACCGCAAAGTACATAGAGGCAGGATGAAAGGTGCTGCTCATAGGGGTGTTGAGATAGCTTTTGGAGAATTTGCTTTAAGAGCTGATGAGACGGCATGGATAACAGCAAGGCAAATAGAAGCTGCACGTAGAGTGTTGGTTAGGTTTCTGCGGCGTGGCGGACGGATGTGGATTCGCATCTTCCCAGATAAGGTTGTAACTAAAAAACCTGCAGAGACCAGACAGGGTGGGGGCAAGGGAGCTCCTGACCATTGGGTGTCTGTGGTTAAACGAGGAAGGATTATGTTCGAGCTGGGTGGGATAGAGGAAAGTATGGCACGCCAGGCTACACATTTAGCTGGCTATAAGCTCCCTATTGCTACTAGCTTCATGAAGAAAGAGGGTATAGAGTGAAAATTGAGGAGATGAGGGCTCTTAACGTTGAAGGGCTGTTGAAAAAAAAGGAAGAGGCACATGAAAACCTCTTCACCCTGCGTTTTCGTCTGGTAACCAGACAATTGGTTAATCATCGCGAGTTGCCCAGAGCGAAAAAAGAGGTTGCAAGGCTGGAAACCGTAATAATGGAAAAGGAACTTGGCATAAGATGATTTATATTGGAAAAAGAAAGGTTCTGACAGGACTGGTGTTAAGCACCAAAATGGTAAATACGGTTGTGGTAGGTGTAGAAGTTGTGAAACGTCATCGTCTCTACGGTAAAGCTATTAGGAGAATCAAGAAATACAAAGTGGATGATGGAGATAGTATTTGTAATGTTGGTGATAAAGTGCAAATATTAGAAACAAGGCCTATATCAAAAGAAAAACGATGGCGGGTTTTAGAGATAACATCTAAGGGTCGGGCAGTCGTGACGGAGCAATTGAAGGGAATATGATTCAATACTATAGCAGACTTAAAGTAGCTGATAATACTGGAGCCAAGCAGGTAATGTGCATCAATGTGCTTGGTGGGACAAGGAGAAGATATGCGCATGTGGGGGATATCATTGTCGTCACAGTAAAACGTGCTACACCACATGGCATGGTAAAAGAGGGTGAAGTAACCAGGGCAGTGGTGGTACGCGTGGCTAATAGTTATAGACGACCGGATGGTTCATACATTAAATTTGATGAAAACGCTGCGGTGATTCTTGATGAGAAGAATAATCCTAAAGGGAGCCGCATCTTCGGGCCAGTTGCTCGGGAGCTTCGAGATAAGAAATTTAACAAGATAATATCGTTAGCTCCAGAGGTAGTATAAGATTAATATGAAAATTAGGAAGAACGATACTGTAGTGGTTATCGCTGGTAAAGATAGAGGGGGGAAGGGGAAAGTACGTCGTGTTATGCGCAAGCAAAAGAGGGTTGTTATTGAGGGACTCAACATGATAAAACGTCACTCTCGGGCCAGTCGTGGAACCCGACAGGCTGGTATTATCGAGTTAGAAGGACCGATGGATGTATCGAATGTACAGTTGTTTTGTGAAAAGTGTAGCAGTCGTATGCGTATCGGGTTTCGTTTTCTAGATGATGGTCGAAAGGTGAGAATATGCTCATCGTGCAAGGAAATAATTGACTGAGTAGGTTTTAAATGGCTGCTGAATTGCAAGAGAAGTATTTAACAGAGATAGTTCCTATGCTAAAAGAAAGGTTGGGGTATAGTAACCCGATGAGGTTGCCCCGACTAGATAAAATCGTAGTCAGCATAGGCTTGGGTGAAGCAATACAAACCCCAAAAGTTCTTGAGGCAGCAGAGAAAGATCTGGCTGCGATTACAGGGCAGCACCCGGTGATTACAAGGGCAAAGAAATCCATCGCGGCGTTTAAGTTAAGAGAAGGCATGCCTATTGGGCTTATGGTGACAATACGTGGTAAACGGATGTATGAATTCTACAGCAAACTGGTTGATGTAGTGTTGCCGCGTTTCCGAGACTTTCGAGGTGTCTCAGTGGACTCATTTGACAGTCAGGGTAATTATAGTCTGGGGATTAAGGAACAACTTGTTTTCCCTGAGATTGATTACGATAAGGTAGATAAAGTTCGCGGGTTACAAATAACAATAGTTACCACGGCTCCAAACAACGAGGAGGCTAGATGTCTGCTGGAGCTCATGGGGATGCCGTTCAGGAGAGAATAAAATGGCTAAAAAATCTAAGATTGCCAAGTCGAATAGACCACCTAAATTCTTAGTACAACAGCGCAACCGTTGCCGGTTGTGTGGTCGACCGCGTGGTTTTATGCGTAGGTTTGGGTTATGTCGCATTTGTTTTAGAGAGCTCGCAGTAACAGGGCAGATCCCTGGAGTAAGAAAGTCGAGCTGGTGAGGAGTTTAGATGACAATAACTGATCCGATTGCTGATATGTTGACCAGAATCCGTAACGCGGTTGTGGCAGGCCATGAAGAGGTACCAGTGCCCGCGTCCCGTACGAAGCTCTCAATTGGGCGTATTTTAAAAGAAGAGGGATTCATTAAGGATTATGAGATCATCAAGGGCAAAACACAACAGGTTATCAAGATATATCTAAAATACATAGATGGACAGCCCGCCTTGCTGGGATTGGAAAGGGTAAGCAAACCTAGTTTGCGGGTATATCATCAAAAAGGTGAAATCCCACGTGTGTATGGTGGGCTAGGTATTGCTATCGTGTCTACGTCTAAAGGTATTATGACAGGGCAAAAAGCATGGCGGGGAGGGATTGGCGGGGAGGTTCTTTGCTATGTATGGTAGGTTAGGAGGAATGGATGTCTAGAGTTGGTTTGTCGCCTATTTCTGTACCTCAAGGAGTTGAGGTGGCATTTGAAGGCAATGAGGTAGTAGTGAGGAAAGATAATAAAGAACTGCGTCGTTCTTTCTCTCCAGCTACGCCAATAGAATTAAAGGACGGACAGTTGCTGGTAACTAGAGCTAGTAATATTAGGACACATCGCGCGTTACATGGACTTACACGCGCCCTTTTAGCCAATATGGTTGAAGGGGTAAATAAGGGTTTTGAGCGTGTATTGGAAATTAAGGGTGTGGGATACAATGCGAGTCAAGAGGGAGACAAGCTCAAGCTACAAGTTGGCTTTAGTCATATTGTCGAAGTCCCTCTTCCTAGTGGCGTTAAAGCCGTTGTTGAAAGGAATAACCTGATTCACATTCAGGGTATTGATAAGGAAATCGTGGGTGAGATAGCAGCGAAGATTCGTGCTATACGACCAGCTGATCCGTATAAAGGGAAGGGTATTAAGTACGCTGAAGAACGATTACGTCTTAAACCAGGTAAGGCTGGTAAAGCAGCTAAAGGATAAAAATAGTTATGGCTAAGAAAAATTCAACATTTGCCAGGAAAGTGCGGCACCAAAGGGTGAGGAAAAAGGTGTCCGGTACATCTGTTCGACCTCGGTTGTGTGTTTTCCGCAGCCTGAATCATATTTACGCTCAAATCATTGATGATTCTATAGGCCAGACCTTGGTTTCAGCAGGAACCTTAGATTCTCAGCTAATAGGAAACGTTGAAAAACTGAATAAGACCAAAAACTCTGAGATTGTAGGTTCGTCAATTGCCAGAAAGGCTTTGGATAAAGGAATAAAGACAGTGGTCTTTGATCGAGGGGGTTACATGTATCATGGGAGGGTAAAAGCTCTTGCGGAAAGCGCCCGCAAAGAAGGACTGACGTTCTAAATGATGTATATTGTGAGTGAAATGAGGGCTACCGTATGAAAGCAGTTACTAGGGTGATTGGGAAACAATCTAAAATCGATGCTTCAGAGATGGAGCTCAATGAAAAATTGTTGTCTATTGATCGGGTGACCAAGGTGGTTAAAGGAGGAAGAAGGCTACATTTTAGAGCTCTAGTGATAGTTGGAGACCAGAATGGACATGTAGGAGTGGGGCTAGCTAAAGCGTCTGGTGTGCCTGAAGCTATACATAAAGCCAGTGCTGCAGGGCGAAGGGAACTGATTGAAGTTCCTATTAAAAAAACGACCATACCACATGAAATTCTGGCTAAGTTCGGAGCATCAAAGATTTTAATGAGACCAGCAGTTCCTGGAAAAGGAATGATTGCTAGCAATACTGTTCGTGCTGTGCTTGAGATGGCAGGTATAAAAGACATCGTTAGCAAGTCGTTGGGTAGTTCCAATAAAATTAACGTAGCCAGAGCGACGGTGCTTGGGCTCGCCAATTTAAAGAAGGAAATTAAAACAGCTATTGAAAGTTTAGAAGAAGGTGAAGTGGAGTGAGACAGAACGAGTTGAAACCGCCCTTGGGCTCTAAACATAATCGAAAGCAGGTGGGACGGGGAGATGGTAGTGGACATGGGACCTACTCGGGGAGGGGTTGTAACGGACAGAAGTCTCGCGCTGGTGGAGGTGTACGGCTTGGGTTCGAAGGTGGGCAGTTACCATTAATACAAAAGTTACCGAGGAAGAGGGGGTTTACGAATATATTTAGGGTTAAATATGATACCGTTAACGTTGGGGAGTTGGAAATATTCCCTGAAGCTGCTGAAATTGATGTTCAGAAGTTATGTCAGGCGGGATTGGTTCGTTCGATTAAGCAACCGGTAAAAATACTCGGTGACGGGGAGCTTCATCATTCGTTGGTTGTTAAAGCTAAAAAATTCTCTAGTACTGCGGAAAAAAAGATACTGGCCGCGGGGGGAAAAGTAGAGAGGATTTAGTATGCAGAATAGGGAAAAGCATTCGCGCCTGTTTCAGGCGATGAAAGACCTGGTAGCCTTGCCAGATTTAAGACGCAAGCTGATATTTACATTTGCAATCTTGGTTATCTTCCGTTTTCTGGTGCATGTTCCATTACCCGGTGTGGATACAGAGGCCTTAAGCAAGCTATTTGAACAGAATCAGCTTTTAGGTATGCTTAACCTCTTCAGCGGTGGCGCCATGAAAAATTTCAGCATTGCTGCCCTGGGCGTTTACCCTTATATTACTACCTCAATAATTATGCAATTACTGGTTCCTGTTATTCCTGCTCTTCAACGTATTGCGCAGGAAGGTGAAGCAGGTAAACGCAGGATAAATAAAATAACACATCTGGTCATGGTGCCTATGGCCGCTATCGCTGGATACGGGCAAGTGACTTTACTACGTAGCCAGGGCGCCATTGAATATCTTGACCCATTGGTGACCATTGTGGTGGTTGCATCGCTAACCACTGGCACAGTATTACTTATCTGGTTAGGCGAACTGATTACCGAGAGAGGTATTGGAAATGGTATATCAATAATCATATTTGGTGGTATCGTAGCCAGCTTGCCGGATATGATAGGTCGTGGTTTCGTGGCTAAGGAAGACCCGTTTGGATTGATTGTGTTTATAGTTCTTGGATTGGTTACTTTGGTGGCTGTTGTTGCGTTCATTGAGGCTCATCGGCGTATTCCTGTGCAATATGCTCGAAGTAGTTTTCGTGGAGGCAGAATGTACCGGCAATCGGGGTCAACTTTTATTCCTTTGAGAGTGAACACAGCAGGAATGATTCCACTTATATTTGCTCTTGCCTTGATGCAGTTTCCCAGCTTGGTAGCCAGTTATTTTATGAGTCCGAGTGGGCAGAATACCAACTTATGGAATAGTATTTACAATATTTTTAATTCTGGGGCTAGTCTTCCTATAGGGCTGGTCTACTGGGGTTTGTATTTCTTGCTAGTGTTGGGTTTTACCTTCTTTTATACCATGGTTATATTTGAACAAATGGATTTACCTAAAACCCTGCAACAGCAGGGAGGGTTTATTCCTGGCGTACGACCAGGAAAGACTACAGCAGAGTACTTAAATAATGTTATCAAACATCTAACCTTTGGTGGAGCGCTTTTTCTGGGTGCAATCGCTGTCATGCCGTTCTTTGCCAGAGAAATAACAGGTGTCACGGTATTGACAATCTCTAGCACTGCAATCCTTATCGCAGTTGGAGTCGCACTGGATACAATGAAGCAACTTGAGTCTCAACTAACTATGCGCCGATATGATGGTTTCTTGAAGTGAGGTGAGGGGGGAAGATGCATATTATATTGTTGGGTGCTCCAGGGGCAGGAAAGGGTACTCAGGCGGACATAATACACCGCAGTATGGATTTGACTCATATTGCTTCTGGGAACCTGTTTCGGGAATTCATAGATAAAAAAACTGAGTTAGGACTACTGGCGAAGAGTTATATAGAGAAAGGAACTCTGGTTCCAGATGGAATAGTAATAAAGATGATTTTACAAAGGATAAGCGAGCCTGACTGTAGTGCAGGATGGATACTTGAAGGCTTTCCCAGGACTTTGCAACAGGCAGAGGCGCTGGATCAGGTGTTGGCAGAACAGGGGAAAGATGTAAATAAAACAATATATGTTGAGGTTCCTGAAGATGAACTGGTGAGGCGGCTCAGTGGACGTTTGATTTGTAAAAAATGCCAGGCACCTTATCATATACAAAGTTCTCCACCTGAGGTGACAAATAAATGTGATAAATGCGGTGGAGAATTGTATCAGCGATTGGATGATAATGAGCAGACTGTGAAGGAAAGGCTGAAAGTATTTAAAGAGTTGACGATTCCTATATTAGGTTACTACAAGGAGCAGGATAAATTAGTTACAGTAAAAGGTAATCAAGGAATACAGGAAGTTGCTGAAAAGATACTTTCCATGTTAGTGTAGCAAGAGATATGGTGATTATTAAGTCTTCTATGGAGATAGCCGTGATGCGGCAATGCGGCAAGATATTAGCGGGTATTTTAGATAAATTAAGAGAGGAAACCAGGGCAGGGGTTAAGACGTGTCAGCTTGATACTATTATGGCAGAAGAGGCGAAAAAGCGTGGTGTTATCCCCTCGTTTAAGGGTTATCATGGTTTCCCCGCTAATCTATGTGTTTCTGTTAATGATGAGATAGTACATGGTATTCCTGGCGAGCGTATGATAGAAGAAGGAGATATCGTTTCTTTGGATGCAGGAGTTGTATATAAAGGGTTTCATACAGATTCAGCTATTACTGTTGCTGTGGGGAAGATAACTGAAAAAGCCAGAGAACTTATTGAGGTTACAGAGGCTGGTTTGGAGGCGGGTATTGGACAGGCTCGTAGTGGTGGCCATGTTAGGGATATTTCGGCAGCAGTACAAGATTATGTCGAGTCAAAAGGGTTTACAGTGGTTAGAGAATATACGGGGCATGGGATAGGAAGGAACTTGCACGAGGATCCACAGGTACCAAATTTTGCATATGAGGAAGGCCCATTATTGCGGACAGGTATGGTCTTGGCCATTGAACCCATGGTCAATGCTGGTGATTGGCATACTAGAGTTAGTGATGATAATTGGAAGGTGTTGACTTCTGATGGAAGTCTTTCTGCCCATTTTGAACATACAGTTGCCATTAGCGATGAAGGAGCTGAAGTACTCACCTGTTCTTAGGAGCTATGGTAAAAAAAGAGAAAATAGAAATCGAAGGAAAGGTAACGTTGTGTTTACCTAATACGATGTTTCGTGTTGAATTGGCCAACGGCCATATGGTCTTGGCCCATATTTCAGGCAGAATGAGAAAGCATTATATCAAAATACTTCCTGGAGACAGAGTGTTGGTTGAACTTTCTCCCTATGATTTAGGTCGAGGGAGAGTTACTTATCGTTTAAAATAGTGTTTTTGACATCAAAGTTAGATAAGTTATATCATTTAAAGATTTTAGTTCAGGAGTTAACAATAATGAAAGTAGGAGCTTCAGTTAAGCGTCGTTGTAATAAATGTATGATTGTGAAAAGAAAAGGGGTTGTTAGAGTTATTTGTGACAACCCAAGACATAAACAGAGGCAGGGGTAATAGAGTATGATACGTATAGCGGGAATAGACCTTCCTCAAAATAAACCAATCAGAGTAGCGTTATTACATATATATGGCATCGGAATTACAGGAAGTCGGCAGATTTTAGCCGCTGCCGGTGTTGATGCTGGCATCAGAGTAAAGGATCTCAATGATACGGATGTGACTAATATTCGTAACATCATCACTAACCAATACCAGGTGGAAGGAGATTTACGGAGAGAGGTCCAGTTTAACATCAAGCGGCTTATCGAGATAGGCTGTATACGTGGAACAAGGCATCGTATGAATCTGCCTGTCCGTGGACAAAATACGCAAACTAATGCCCGTACGAGAAAAGGGTCACGTAAGACAGTTGCAGGTCGGGGACAGAAGCGAGGAGCAACTAAGAAATAGAGAGGTTGTAGGAGTAATGCCAAAGAAAAAAAAGAGTGTTAAGGCAAGAAGAGTACGTAAGGGGATTGTTGAAGGCAGGGCCTATATCCAGTCCACCTTTAATAACACCGTAATTACTATCGCTGACAAGGGGGGCAATGTAATATCCTGGGGTAGTTCAGGGTCTGCTGGATTTAAGGGTTCCAGAAAAGGTACTCCTTATGCGGCTGGATTGGCTGCTCAAGGAGCGGCGCGGCGAGCTATAGGAGATGGCTTACGACGAGTTGAGGTCTATATCAAGGGTCCTGGCAGTGGGAGGGAAGCTGCTATTCGTGCTTTAGAAGCTGCGGGGATCACTGTTACCGGCATTAGAGATGTAACCCCTATTCCACATAATGGTTGTCGCCCTCGTGGAAGGAGAAGAGTGTAGTATGGGACGTTATACTGGACCAAAGTGTCATTTATGCCGTTATTTAAACGAGAAGCTTGTGCTTAAGGGTGAGAGATGCTCTAGCCCTAAGTGTCCTATAGAGAAAAAGAATGCATCGTCCCGAGGACGTTTTCAGGGCAGGGCGCCTAAAATATCAGATCGTGGACTGCAACTAAGAGCGAAACAGAAGGTCAGATTTAGCTATGGAATGTTGGAACGGCAGTTCCGTAAGTTCTTCGCTGAGGCAACCAGAGCGAATGGCAATACAGGCGAAAACTTTTATGTTCTACTTGAGAGGCGTCTGGATAATGTTGTTTATCGTCTGGGTTTTGGGGACTCTCGTTCTCAGGCAAGGCAAATAACCAATCATAATCATATACTGGTTAATGGGAGCAAGGTAAATATTCCTTCTTTCCTGGTTAAGTCTGGTGATGTAATAACTTGGTGTCCGAGTAGCAAGAAAACTGAACTCTATAAGACCGTTGTGGAGAAAGTTAAAGCAAAAGCTATTGCTGGTTGGCTGAGCCTTGACGAAGAAAAAATGGAAGGTGCTGTTTTAGCATTACCTGCTGAGGGTGATTTTGAGGCTAAATATGATATGGCATCTATCATTGAATACTATTCAAGGTAAGTAAGAGGAGGTTTTTTTGTTAGCTGATTTGTTAGTACCAGATATCAAATGCACGGAGACTGCTGGTAATTATGGGCGTTTTGTTGTTGAACCTCTAGAGAAGGGAGTTGGTGTGACTCTGGGTAATGCCCTGCGTCGCGTACTACTTAGTTCTCTGCCTGGTGCTGCAGTTACGTGGATTCTAATTGACGGGATTCAACATGAATTTTGTTGTATTCCTAATTTGAAAGAGGACGTTATAGAGTTTATCCTGAATGTTAAAGAATTAAGGCTAAAGCCACTTTCTGATGAACCAGGAAAACAACTTGTTCTTGATGTGGCAGGGGAAGGGGAAATATGCGCTGCTGATATCAAGCCTTCGATTGACTTCGAAATTGCCAATCCTGAACTTCATTTAGCTTCGTTAGATTCGGCTGATGCTAAATTTTATGTCGTGTTTAATGTTGAATTGGGCAGAGGTTATATTCCAGGCAAATCAAGTGAGGGGTTACCTGTAGGAGCTCTACCAGTTGATGCTATCTTTACTCCAATACACAAAGTTAACTTCTCTGTAGTTCCAATATCACCAGGTGAAGAGAGGAGCTCAGAAAGGCTTATTTTAGAGGTATGGACTGATAACACTATCTCTCCGAGAGAGGCAGTCAGACAAAGTGCTAATGTGTTAATCAATCAATTTAAACCTTTCATGGAGTTAGAGATAGCAGCTACAGAGGGAGTGGGAAGTCTTGGAAGAGCTTCTTCAATACCAGCAGAGAAATACAATAAACCTATTGAAGAGCTTAGTTTATCAGTTCGCGCTTTTAATAGCCTGAGAAGGGGTGGCGTTACAAATATAGGGCAGCTTATAGAGATTGCTAAAGATGGGTTGCCTCCTCTGCCTGGGCTTGGAGCAAAATCCAGGGGGGAAGTGGAAGATGTTTTGGCGGAATTGGGTTGTGCGGTTCCGGTTAATACTAAGAAGAAGGAAAAAGAATGAGACATCAGGTATCTGGGCGGAAGTTAAGCAGGTTATCAAGCCATAGGTGGGCTCTTTATCGGAACCTGGTAACCGATGTTTTAGCTAGAGGCAAAATCATTACTACAGAAGCTAAAGCTAAAGAAATACAAGGCCTCGTTGAGAAGATGATTACTTTAGGGAAAGACGGAACACTGGCTGCGCGGCGTAGGGCTTTAGCTTTCAGTAATGATAAGAAAGTTATTGATAAATTGTTTGGGGAGATAGGGCCAGGGTACGGCGAGCGACCAGGTGGCTATACTCGTCTGGTGAAGTTAGGGCCTCGTAAAGGTGACAATGCTGCGATGGCTCAAATCGAACTGGTTAAGTAGTGGAGCCAGTAAAGTTTGCTTTGATTGTAGAATATAATGGCACACGATATCATGGTTCTCAGTGGCAGATTGGGGTAGCGACCGTTCAAGGGGAGGTCGAACGAGCTTTAAGGAATCTGTGTGGGGAGACCGGTAGAATCATGGCAGCTAGTAGGACTGATGCCGGGGTGCATGCTAAGGGGCAGGTGTTTAGTTTTTTGACAGTAAAAGAATTTGACACAGAAACGTTTGTTAAAGGTTTGAATTTTTACTTAGCCAGAGATATAAAAGTTAAAGCAGCGTATGTAGTGAATTCGGAGTTTAATGTTAGAAGGGATGCTTTGAGTAGAGAGTACCGTTATCAAATATTTAACAGGAAAATTAGATCACCGTTTCATGAAGTGTTTGCAGGGTTTGTACCGAATGAATTGAATGTCGGAGTTATGAGAGATGCATGTCAACTTCTTGAAGGTGAGCACGATTTTATATCCTTTTGCCCTGCTATAGAAGAGGGTAAAAGTACTGTGCGATGCGTGTATAATACGGAGGTAGATCGACGGGATGACTTTGTCACTATTGATATTAAGGCTAATTCCTTTTTACCACATCAAGTGCGTAGTACAGTTGGACTGTTAACGAGCCTGGGATTGGGAAAGATACAACTGGGCAAATTTCGTGAAATATTTGAAGAGAGACACGTAGGCTTGGCTGGGCCGGTGGCCCCGGCTCGTGGGTTATGTCTAACCAGGGTTAATTATGCTAAGCCTCTTGGAGGACAAAAATGAAAACATATACTCCCAGCGCTAAGGAGATTGTACATAAATGGCATGTAATTGATGCCTCGGACAAGATACTGGGGAGGTTAGCGGTTCAGGTAGTCGTATTGCTCATGGGTAAACATAAAGTAATATATGCACCTCACATTGATACCGGTGACTATGTGGTCGTAATAAATGCTGCCAAGATAAAGGTAACCGGGAAGAAGACAGTACAGAAGATCTATTATCGGTATTCCGGATATCATGGTGGATTGAAAAAACCGACATATGGAGATGTGTTTAAAGGTAACCCAGCTCGTGTTATCGAGCTAGCAGTCAAAGGGATGCTGCCACATAATAGTTTGGGGGCGGCCATGTTCCGGAAACTAAGGGTTTATTCCAATGATGTACATCCACATAATGGCCAGCTTGCTGAAAAGGGGAGTGATAGCTAATGAGTACAGAGAACTATGTTTGGGCTACTGGCAAACGTAAATGCGCAATAGCACAGGTCAGATTGCTACCAGGTGAAGGTAGTATACTTGTTGATAATAAAGTTTATGGTGAAGTCTTTCCTCGTCTCGAGCATCAACGGTCCATAGAGACGCCTTTTCTGGTTACTAATACTGTGGGTAAATATCGTGTTATGGTGAAAGTTACAGGGGGAGGTAAAAGTGGGCAGGCAGAGGCTATCCAATATGGCATTGCCAAGGCACTGGTAAAAGAGAACGAGCTATTCAGAGCAGTGTTGCGTGGGGGAGGCTTGCTCACCAGGGATGCCAGGATCAAAGAACGTAGAAAATACGGTCTTAAGAAAGCTCGTAAAGCAAAGCAATACACAAAGCGTTAATTTATCTTGCTATGGGGTTCAATAATAACGAAATGGTATCAGGTAGTCGTTTTCGTCCTCATAAGGATAATTTGGCTTTCGTAGTGATAGATCACCAGGAAAAGCTTCTTGGGGCTATGGAGAGAGATACCTGTAGGAAAGTAACCAAGAATATCGAGCTTCTAGTTCGTTTAGCCGGGTTGATAAAGATACCCCTCATAGTAACGGAGCAATATTCTCGTGGACTTGGACCAACAAGTAAAGGATTGGTAGAGATACTGGGTGACTTGTATCAACCAATAGAGAAGCTCTCATTCAGTTGTTATCGAAACCCTGCTTTTCTGGAAAAAGTGAAGAGTCTTGGTGTTAAGCATTTTGTCTTGGTTGGTCTTGAGATGCATGTATGTGTACTACAGACGGTGTTGGATTTACTTGCTAATAATTATGAAGTGAGTGTAGCGAGTGATGCTGTCTGTTCTCGTTATAAATCAGACTGGCAAGCAGGATTGAGGATTGCTGGTCAAGCTGGCGCGGTGATTAGTAGTACTGAGACTATTATCTTCCAACTGCTTGAACAAGCAGGAACGGCTGAGTTTAAAAGTATGGCTCCTTTACTAAAACAAAGGCAGTAAAGGCAGGCAACTTTATGAGCACGGGGAAGAAGCTTCTTGCTTCCAGACAGTAACTCGTAACAGTAATATGCTAACGAGTTCTTATTTTTATTAGAACATCGCCGGAATTTCCATCAAGTAACATACGAGCGTTACTAAGTTTGACTATGCTACCTGTTTTTACTCCTGGTGGGATTCTTATGTCCAGTTTCCTCTTGTTCACGTTAAGGATTTTGTTTGTTCCCTGATTGGCTTCTATTGAGGTGATAATAAGTTCATAGCGCAATGTATGTTGCTTGGGTTTTGTTGCCTGAGAAAATATCTCATTCAAGTTGATTTTATTTCCTGGCCAGGCTTCAAAACTTGTTCCTCTTTGCCTGACAAATTTCTTGAACGAGGAGGCTTCTCCTCTGCCTCTGTGCGGACTTTGAAATATGCTATCCAGAAAATCGAACCCGAGTCCCGCCATGCTGAAATCCTTCATTATGTTGCCAAATGTTGTCCTGGTGAATGGGCTGCTAAAAACATCACTAACATTACCAGCAGTGCCAAAGTGGTCATAATGTTCTCTTTTTTGAGGATCACCAAGCACCCCATAAGCTTCATTTATCTCTTTGAATTTCTCATGGGCCCACTTCTCCTTGCCAGGATTACGGTCAGGGTGGTATTGCATGGCTAATTTTCTGTACGCATTTTTAAGCTCCTGCCCAGAGGCGTTTTGGGAGAGCTCCAGTACTTTATAGTAATCCATTGATATTCTGTTTCCGTTCTACAGTTACGCCTGTGATAGTGATTACTTTCTCCCTAAGCCGCATACAGCATTGAAATGTTTAGCTTGTTTGGGAGAAAATTATTTCTGCTGGCACTATACTTTATTCTCCATGATTTTCCCTCTACTTGGTCTTTTACGTTTGGAGTAACGTTTACTGGTCCATAGTCCCTTGAAAAAGGTCCCGTCTAGTAGTAGACGGTCGTCAGCCATATTCCAGAGGTCTTTTGATATACTATTGTCAAAATAAGCTATCTCGACATGTTTGCCTCTGTTCTTTACTGCATGGATGGCGTATACAAAATCAGCATCCCCACTTACTAATATAGCAACATCGTATAGATTATTCCATGCAAAGTCCAACAGGTCTGTAGCTAGCATAATATCTACACCTTTTTCAATATGAAGACCCTGGGCTATTTTAGTTGTCCCCAGGTGAATCTCCAGAAAAGGTGTCTTGAGAAGTCCATCAAGAAAATCCTGTTGTTCTTTGTGAGTTTCTTGCCACTGAGATTGGTCCTGTAGTATGTTGTAATAATAGATGCGGAATAGTTTTCTTGTCCCAGTAAGTTTATTTGCGAACTCAGTAAAGTTCAGATCGTGACGCTTGAAATTAGATTCTAACGCGTGATATAGGTTACTTCCATCTATAAATATTGCAACTATATCTTTCCCCATGAGTTCCTCCTTCATAAAGTGTAAGAGGTCTGCTGCTTTTAGAAGACCCTCTTTCGTATATTATAAACCTGTGTACTTCTCCGTTGTTTAACAGAGATATTTATATATACGGGTAGATATGTTACTCTAACATTTTGTTCCCAATTATACTATTAGGATACTATTGCAAGCCGAATATGACCAAGAGAGAAATTAGAATACTGTGCTGGAATGTTAATGGAATCAGGGCCGTACACAAAAAAGGTTTCCTGAACTGGTTTAATTTAGAGTCTCCTGATGTCCTTTGCTTACAGGAGATAAAGGCTCAATCAGGAGAAATCCCTTCCGGTATTGAGTACCCAGAAGGTTACTATACTAACTGGAGTGTTCCTCAGAGGAAGGGCTATAGTGGGGTCGCTACGCTGAGTAAAGACAAACCAATACAGGTTACTACCAGTTTAAACATTGAAAAGTTTGATGTTGAAGGGAGGGTTCTAATCACCACATATCCTTTCCTAACGCTGTTTAATGTCTATTTCCCCAATGGCAAGGCAAGTGAGCAGCGCTTGCAGTATAAGATGGAGTTCTATGAAGCCTTTCTTTCCTTTATTAAACCTCTGCAAAGAAAAGGCGAGAGACTTGTAGTCTGTGGTGACTATAACACGGCCCATGAGGAAATCGACCTGGCTCGTCCAAATGAAAATAAAGGAATCTCCGGGTTCTTACCTATTGAAAGGGCATGGATGGATAAGTTTATATCTCATGGATTTATTGATAGCTTCCGCTATTTAAATAAACAAGCGAATAATTATACATGGTGGAGTATGAGAACACGCGCCAGGGAGCGAAATGTAGGTTGGAGGATTGACTATCTTTTCGTTAGTGAGAGCCTGTTAGATTCGGTTACCGGAGCAAGTATATTGTCAGATGTTATGGGTTCTGACCACTGCCCCCTGGAAATTAAGTTATTGGTCTAGCAACAAGAATAAGATTGTTAAGACATAGGAGAAACCATGAAGACTCTAATCCAGTGTGATTTTGACGGCACTATTACCGAGGTTGACGCCAGTTTTCTTGTCCTGGAGGAATTTGCCAGAGGAGATTGGCATCAAGTGCTGCAAGAACACAGGGAACATAAAATATCTGTTGGTCAATTCAATGCCAGGACTTTTTCTATGGTTAAAGTAGAGCAAAAGACATTACTAAAAACGATAATGGAGAAGGTTAAGCTGCGAGCCGGGTTCAGTGAGTTTGTGGATTATTGTTCTAAGAGAGATTTCAGGTTGGTCATTGTTAGCAACGGGTTGGACTTTTATATACAGGCCTTACTGGATTATTATGGTTTAGGAGAAGTTGAGTGGCACGCAGCGAGAACCTGTTTTAAAGCTGGCAATATGGAAGTCCAGTACATAGGGCCTGATGGGAAGTTGCTGGATGATGCTTTCAAAGAGGCCTATATTCAGTTATTTTTAACGCAGAATTATAAAGTGATATATGTGGGCAATGGCGATTCTGATATCGCCCCTGCAAAACAAGCTCAGCATGTTTTCGCCAGAGAAGAACTACTTAGTTATTACCAGGGTAATGGGCTTAAATGTGAACCATTCGAGGACTTCACCAGTATTACCAAGGAGATGGAACTCCTGTAGTAGTTTGGGGATAATGCTGCATGAGATAGTCAGGAACTCTGAATCAGCCTTCTCAACTGCTCTGTGTTGCTGCTCTTGCTTAAGGCTTCTTCGATTGTTACCTTATTGTTTTTTACTAAGGTAGCCAGGGACTGATTCAGTGTCCGCATACCATCATTAGCCCCTAGCTGGATAGCACTGGTTAGCTCGTGAGTTTTACTGTTTCGAATTAGATTCCTCACCGCGGCGGTAGCAATCAGTATCTCGAAGGCTGCAACTCTACCCTTGCCTTCGATTCTGGGCAGGAGTGTCTGGGATAGTACTGCCTCTAGAACCTGAGTAAGCTGTAATCTGACCTGGCGTTGATGCTCAGGAGGGAAAGCATCGATTATACGGTCAACGGTTTGAACAGCATCGATAGTATGCAATGTTCCCAATACTAAATGACCTGTCTCGGCGGCAGTAATAGCTGTACTTATAGTTACCAGGTCACGCATTTCACCTACGAGGATGACATCCGGGTCATGGCGAAGGGAGTGTACCAGAGCATTGGAAAATGATTTTGTATCATCGCCCATGTCCCTTTGGGCGAGGATACAAAGCTTGTTTGCATATAGATATTCGATAGGGTCTTCTATAGTAATGACATTTCGTCTTTCGTGCTCGTTGAGATACTCAATCATGGCGGCTAGGGTAGTGCTCTTTCCACTACCAGTTGGGCCGGTAACCAGGATTAATCCCCTTGGCTTGAGAACGAGATCCTTGCAAAGTTGTGGCAGTTGCAGTTGATCGATATTTGGCAGTTCAAATGGTACCCGGCGGAAGGCAATGCTCAAGGTTCCCCTTTGCAACATGGCATTAACCCGAAACCGTGCTACTCCAGGCAAACTATAGGAAAAATCCAGTTCCAGTTCCTGATAGAATGTTTCTCTCTGATTGGTTGTAGTGATCTGTCTAAAAGCCTCTTTTAGGTCTTCAGGGCTGAGTAATAACAACTCTTCCTGAGGAATAAGCATACCATCGATACGAAATACCGGTGGGCCAGGAACTCTAAGATGCATATCTGAAGAACCTTTTTCTGTCATTAAACTAAGGAGCTTATCTATCTGCATAATAATACCTCTAATACAAGTTTACCTGTCTGTTGCAATACAAGCCAGACCTCTTTACCTCAATCATTAATAATACTATATCAGCGATTTAACTGTCTACTGACTAACTGATGTAAGTCGATATGTCATTTCCATGGGTCAACGACAGATAATGGAGGCAAGTCCACTGAATGGTGTCTTTAACTTATTTACTCATATTGTTTTGTATGCGGATTTACTGTTTGGCTATGCTCAATTGATGCTACGTTCTAGATTCATCAAGGAATGTGAGGATATCCTCTCGATTGAACCGTATGTTGTTATTTGGTCCGATTATATATGAATTTAACAGTTTCTTACTATTCCATCTCCTGATGGTATTGGGATGGACATTGAGGATAGAGGCGACTTCCCTGACTGTCAGCATCCTTTCGGGTATCTTGTTTATAGAATACTCTTGTTCTAGCATTATCTTTATCCCCTATTACATACTAATGGTTACTTCTAATATATATCAATATATTCTAAAAGCAATAGGAAATTAGTACTCGAAACACTGAGTATTTCGTCATGGCATGCGTACTGGGCTATATTATTAATGAAAAAGTGCTGCATCTCTGAGGCTGAGTATAGAACGTCATTAATGGGAGATAGAACATTTAAGATGTATTGTTTTAGTGGATGCTATGTTTGCAAGTTGTTGTGCTGCTTATATCTTCAGTTCCGGAGGCATGTCTTTTATGGTTTCAATGCCTAGAGCAATAAACTCCTCTTTTTCTAGTCCTAGCTTTGTGCACAGAGCAATCTGTTCTTCTTCGGCGGTGTAATCGTTAACTCCTTCTTTGGAGTTATCGATTACAGATTTAACTGTTAGTTTTGACAGATCATCCAGGTGATTTGAAATGGTAGAAATGAGCAACTTGCTCAAAGATATGGCGCAACAAAGCGACTCGTCCAGTTCCGTTTCTTGAGGGATACCATTAGCTGCATTATGACATAAAATGGCGTGAGTCATAGTTTCATTGGCCCCAAGTTCACGTGCTATATCGGCTCCAAGTCTACCATGGCTGGAAGGGTCATCTTCAACTAATTCAACATCGATGTCGTATAGAAGTCCGGTGATTCCCCACTCCTTGATGTCTTTTCCCAGTCGTTTGGCCAGAGCACGCATAACAGCCTCTGTAACCAGTATCTGCCTTATTCTGTCCTCGTTTTGGATATTGGACTGGACAGAGTCAAGCACTTCTTTTCTGCTCATCCGAGTGCTCATGACATTATTTTCCCCCTATCTAATAATATAGCACGTAGATATTGTCCAGTGGAAGAGTTCTTGTTTTGTGCTATTTCTTCAGGCGTGCCAGTGGCTATGATATAGCCGCCTTCATCTCCAGCACCTGGTCCAAGGTCAATGACCCAGTCGGCGTTTTTAATTACATCAAGATGATGCTCAATGACAATTACAGTGTTGCCATAGTCTACCAATCGTTGTAGTACTTGCAGTAGACAATCAACATCATAGAAGGAAAGTCCAGTAGTTGGCTCGTCAAGTATGTAGAGAGTCTCCCCTGTGGAACGACGAGATAGTTCCGCTGCTAATTTTACCCGCTGAGCCTCGCCCCCGGAAAGCGTAGGAGATGGTTGCCCCAGGCAAAGATACCCTAACCCGACATCCCGAACTGTTTCCAGTTTTCTTTTTATGGTTGGGAAGTGAGCGAAGAATAGAAGAGCCTCATCCACGGTCATATCGAGGACTTCGGTAATATTCTTGCCTTTGAAATAAATCTCTAATGCCTCACGGTTGTATCTTTTTCCCTTGCACAGCTCACAAGGTACGGTAACATCTGGCAGGAACTGCATTTCAATCTGAACGTAACCTGCTCCCTGACAGGCCTCACAGCGGCCTCCTTTTACGTTGAAGGAAAACCGCCCTGGAGCATAGCCACGCATCTTGGCTTCGGGAACAGAAGCAAAAAGTTCACGAATAGGGGTGAATGTTCCAGTGTATGTTGCCGGGTTGCTTCTGGGAGTGCGGCCTATTGGCGATTGGTCAATGTTAATTACCTTGTCGAGATTCTCGATGCCGATAACGCCATCACTCTTACCTGGTCTGTCTTTCGCTCGATATAGGAGGCTGGCCAGGCTTTTATATAACACCTGGTTTATTAGGGAGCTTTTGCCACTACCAGAGACTCCAGTGACACATACGAATTTACCAAGAGGGATATGGACAGTAATGCCTTTTAAGTTGTTTTCTCGAGCTCCCTTAATTATCAACTCTGTTCCAGAGCCTGTGCGTCGTTGCCTCGGAGATAATATCTGTCTTGTCCCCTGGAGGTATTCTCCAGTTATAGATCCTTTCTGCCTCATTATATCTTGTATACTGCCAGTGGCAACAATCTCACCCCCACTCTTTCCAGCACCAGGACCCATATCAATAATATAATCAGCCGCTCTCATCATAGCTTCATCATGTTCTACAATGATTACGGTATTGCCCAGATCTCTGAGGTGTTTCAACGTAGTGATGAGCTTTATGTCGTCAGAAGGATGTAACCCGACGGTAGGTTCATCGCAAATATAGAGAACACCAGTGAGGCCGCTACCAATCTGGGTCGCCAGGTGAATCCTTTGCGTTTCTCCGCTACTTAGCGTGGATGACGAGCGGTCTATGCTTAAATATCCCAATCCGATGTCCTTCAGGAAACCTAACCTGGCGTGGATTTCTCTGATAATTTGCTCGGCTATAATTAGTTCCCGGGAGCTTATATGCTCTGGTAACTCATCTATCCACTCAAGCGCTTTCATGATGGATATGGAAGCGATATCCATTATATTTTTGTTATTTACTGTAACAGCTAATGATTCTGGCTTTAAGCGCTTCCCTTGACATATAGAGCAAGGGTTTGAGGACATATAACGCTCAAGGTCAATTCTTACGTTGTCAGATTCTGTTTCTCTGTAGCGGCGCTCCAGATTGGGGATTACCCCTTCGAAACTTGTGTAATACTGGTAAATACCACCATGCTGATTTAAGTATGTGGCTTTAAATCGTTTTCCGCTACTGCCGTATAAAACCACTTTCAGATGTTTCTCGGATAATTTATTCACTGGGGTAGAAAGGGAGAAGCCATAAGATTGACCTAAGGACTGTAGGATACTATTGTACCAGTTGCTCATAGCACCGTTTCGAGCCCAGGGTTGAATGGCCCCTTTATCCAGGCTGAGTTCCATATCTGGGATAACTAGCCTGGGGTCAACTTCTAACTTATAGCCCAAACCTGAACATATAGGGCAGGCACCATGAGGGCTATTGAAGCTAAATGTCCTTGGTGCAATTTCATCTAAGCTAATTCCGCAATACACACAGGCGAAGTGCTCTGAGAAAAGCAACTCCTTTCTTTGCTGCTCTTCGTTTTGCTTTAAACTGTAATCATTGTAATCAAGGATAGAAACAAGTACTACCCCTGACCCCAGTTTCAAGGCAGTCTCGATTGAATCAGCGGTCCTTATATCAGCCTCCTTTTTTTCTATTTGCAGTCGGTCGACTACAGCTTCAATAGTATGCTTCTTGTTTTTATCCAGTTGGAATTCATCTGAAAGGTCGTGGATTTGCCCGTCTACGCGGACTCTGACAAACCCTGCCTTTCTTAAATCCTGGAATACTGTCTGGTGTTCCCCTTTACGGTCTTTAACCAGCGGTGAAAGAATCATTATTCTGCTACCTTCAGGCATATCCTGTATGGCGTCTACAATTTGTTGTACTGTCTGACATTTAATTTCTCGTCCGCATTTTGGACAGTGGGGATGTCCGGTACGAGCAAAGAGGAGTCGCAAGTAATCATAGATTTCGGTTACTGTTCCCACAATAGAACGAGGGTTATGGGGGGGGCCTTTCTGGTCTATAGAAATGGCTGGACTTAGCCCTTCAATATAGTCAATATCCGGTTTTTGCATCTGTCCCAGGAACTGGCGGGCGTAGGCGGAAAGGGATTCCACGTAGCGGCGCTGGCCTTCAGCAAATATAGTATCGAAAGCAAGGGAGCTTTTGCCAGAGCCTGATACGCCAGTGATAACTACTAGCTTATCTCTAGGAATGGTGACATCTATGTTTTTTAGGTTGTGCTCCCTGGCTCCCTTTATGAAAATTGCATCTGGCATAGTTCTCCAATTGTAGCACTAGAGGAATTAGCTCTCAAAAGAAGCGGAGAAGATTTCTCATGATTGGAACTTTGAAAGAGACAGAGCCTCTCAATATGAGAGGCTCTGTCTCGACCAAGCAAGGCTGGATTAGTTCTGTGGTTAGTTTTATAACAAACCGTTAAAATTAACCAGCACTGGCGCCAGCATTAATGAAATTACCGACATTAACTTGATTAAGATGTTCAAGGATGGTCCGGCGGTATCTTTCGTCGGGTCACCTACAGTATCACCAACAATAGCTGCTTTATGAGCAGGCGAACCTTTTCCTCCGAAATTGCCAGCTTCAATCCATTTCTTGGCATTATCCCAGGAGCCACCGGCATTGTTTAATGTAATAGCAAGGACAAGCCCTGAGGCAATGGAGCCAACAAGAAAACCAGCAAGGGCAAATTTACCAAGGATAACACCTATGAAGATAGGTGCGATAATAGCCATTATAGAGGGAATCAGCATTTGCTTTAGTGCTGCCTTGGTAGAAATATCTACACATTTACCATATTCTGGGCGGGTAGTACCGTCCTGTATCCCTTTTATTCCATTCCACTGGCGTCGTACTTCTGCCACAATAAGCTCAGTTGTTACGCTTACTGAATTCATAGTCATAGCACAGAAAACAGCGGGCATAAGAGCACCTAAAAACACGCCAGAAATGATATGTATATCCAGCAAGCTCAATGCTGCCCATTCAATTTCTGCGTGCAGGATATATGCAAGGAGTAAAGCCACTGAAGTCAGAGCAGCGCCACATATAGCAAATCCCTTTCCAGTAGCTGCAGTCGTGTTGCCCAATGAATCCAAAGCATCTGTCCTCTCACGCACTTCAGGGGGAAGTCCCGTCATTGTGGCTATCCCGCCCGCATTATCAGCTATGGGCCCATAGGCATCGGTGGCCAAAGTAATACCCAAAGTAGATAATAATCCAATGTCGGCCATAGCTACCCCATAAATGCCAGCAAATTTATAGGCCACAAGCATAGCAGCAACTATCAGGATAACCGGAGCCCAGGTACTAAGCAGTCCGTTGGCAAGACCGCGAACTATGGTAGCACCAGCTCCGGAAGCGGAAGCCTTGGATATTTTTAATGTTGGGCTATAGGCATATGAGGTATAGTAGGTTGTACTCTCTCCCACAAGAGCCCCTGCTATTAAACCAGCCAGGACTGCCCAGAAAATTCCCATGCTGGCTCCCAGGGCATTGATTATCAGGAAGGAAAAAATTGCTGCTAGCACTATCGCGGTGTTTGTGCCGCGACGTAGGGCCGCTAACAAAGCGCTCATTTCTGGCTTCTCTCCCACTTTCACCACGAAACAGCCAATTATGGAGGCAATTATCCCTCCTGCACGAACCAGGAGAGGGAGCCACCAGGCAATTTGAACACTGGGGACAAGATTAAAAGTTTCGCCACCTACAGCAATTGCTCCGGTAGCGACCAAAGCTACTGCCATAGTAGCGACGATTGATTCAACATAGGACTCAAATAAATCAGCGCCCATGCCAGCGACATCGCCGACGTTATCGCCTACAAAATCAGCGATCACCGCGGCATTTCTGGGGTCATCCTCGGGTATTCCCGCTTCTATTTTACCTACCAAATCAGCCCCTGAATCAGCCCCTTTGGTGAAAATACCTCCACCTACCCTGGCAAAGAGGGCCACCAGTGAGGCTCCAGCACCATAGGCTGGGATTATAGCCAGGAAGGCAGAATTAGTATGCCAGGCGAAATAGAGAATGGCCATACCGGTGATACCGATACTGACTACTGTTAATCCCATGACAGCTCCGCCTCTGAAGGAAACCCGTAAGCCTTGGTTTAAGCTTTTTTGTGCTGCGGCGCAAGTTCTCCCATTGGCTCTTATTGCCATGGTCATACCCGCAAAACCTGCGCCCATAGAACACACAGCTCCGAAAATAAAAGCTACACTTACCCTCCATCCCAGTACAGGTACTACTGCCAGGATAATAGTTATTATTACAACTATAATAGCCATGGTACGATATTCTCTGCCGATGAAGGCCATTGCTCCTTCACGTATGGCACGAGATGTATCCCGTATTTTTTGGGAACCCTCATCTTGGCTCAGGACATAGCGTGCAAAGAACACTACTACGCCAAAGCCGATTAGCCCTACTGCTAAGCAAATCCAGATTAAATCCATATAACCTCCTTACCTTATATTTTTTTCGGACTATTGAACTGGAGTTGTGATTTTACTGTCTTTTTAAATGTTGCCTTGCTTACTCTGCCCTATTAGCCTTGGCTGCAACGACATTAATCAGGTCATTGTGAGCATACCTTGCCAGTTTTGTATCAAGGTCTTCTCTTTCGATGGCGCAAACATCATGCTTCGAATTTCTTGGGGACAGGAATTTTAACCGAAGTGACTTGCCCTCCTCCCTTAGATCATGGAGAATAGTCTTGAGTTGATGACTGATTGTACAATCGTTATGATTATGGCGAGCAATATATTCCATCACACGTAAGCTTTCCATTGCACGATTAAAGTTGGCATCTATTATACGTAGTGAGCAGGAAATCATAATCTCAGGAAAAAATAATATCATAAATATTAATAAGTTGTAACTAAAATAATACTCAATATAGGTTGACTATCTATGACACTGTTCCCTATACTTTTCCATGCTGGAGGGGTGGCCGAGTGGACTATGGCGACGGTCTTGAAATCTGTTAGCAGGTGTTATAATGAGTCGTTTTAGCTACAAAACAGTGTTTTTGTGTTTATCTGTAAAACCCTATTTTGAGCGTATAATACCTTTTAGTGACTACCCGTTTCATTCTGTCTATTAGCAAATTATTAGCAAAAACTCAGCTTTGCTTTGTAGGTGAAGTGGTAATGGAAAAGAGAATTATTGAGCGCTACGAGAAGGGAAGTTGACAGTGCCCGCTAGTTGGCTTATAGTCCACGTGTGAGAGTC
>CAZZHQ010000012.1:0-47079 GCA_964654015.1 uncultured Dehalococcoidales bacterium
AATATACGCCTACTTCTGGCAGCACTACCAGCTTCACTTGCTTCCAGTACAAATACCAATTGAAGGAGTTACAGCAGATGAGTGATATTACATTGACCGCTATGAATGCCGATTCACAGGAGTTTCAAATCGAGGTTGAGGCTGATGTAGCGGGTATAGTCTCGATTGAAAACATAGCTGAGCAAAGGCTGGTAGACGACTCTTTGAAGATACTACCTGAGACCAAGTCAATCGTGGTGCTTGCAACGGAGATATTTCCCGAGATCCTGGACCAGACCAGGCCGGAAAGAATTACAGGTCAGGCCTCGATGAATGATTTGTACACTGTTCATCTCGATTATATAAACAGTCGCCTGACCAAGGCAGCTTATGACATAGCCAAGGCCTGCCGCAGCAATGGTATGAAGACATTGCCCTTATCTGCCAGAGGCTGTCCCACTGACGCAAGGTTCATGCAGGCAGTACTTTCCTACAAGCACTCCGCGCAAGCCGCAGGACTGGGATATATCGGGCGGAACAGCCTGCTGCTCACCTATGATTTCGGGCCAAGGGTACGGCTCTCCTGCTGTCTCACCGAGGCAAAGTTCAAACCACTCGAGAAAAAGGCTGTTACCAATATATGCACCGACTGCAATATATGCATAAAGGGCTGCCCCGCTGGTGCTCTGCAGATGCCTGCAAAAGGGGAAGCTTACTCGATAAATAAATTCGCCTGCGCCTCCTTCCGTTACGCCGCTGGTGGTTGCTCCGAGTGCATGCGACTTTGCCCTGCCTCAAAATAAGTACTGTCCTTTTGCACATTAAAAGGTATTTAATATTGCCTTTATTTTGCGAACCTTTATCTCACTGACTCGCTTCAGTGACTCATCGTTGGTTACGAACGTCTGCGCTCCTTTCAGTATTGCACTGAAATGAGGACCATAATGGATAGCTGCACTTATTTACTTGCCAGGTTTTTCAACAGCCGATTGAACTTCCAGTTCCGCTTCTTTTTTACAAGCACACACTGGAAGTTGTGATTTCGCTACTTGCTCAATAGCCACCGTCCGCTTGCCTCTTCGCCACCATAGCTTTTTCCACTGCGTATACAGGATAAGCCCAAGTATAATCACGGCGCTTACCGTTTGTATCATAACCATCCTCCCAGGCTGACTACATAGGCTGTTCCTATTGATATAACCATAATAGAAGCAATATAGAGTACCGCAGTACTTTTCCCCATCGACCTGGCAATGACCAGGATTGTAGAAACGTTTGTGGCAGGGCCCAGTATCAGAATAACCAGTCCCGCACCGGGGAGCATTCCAGTGGCCATCATTGCCGCCACAAAAGGTACGGCGGCGGTGGAGCAAATATACATAGGGGCAGATACCACGGCTACTAATACTAGAGCAAGCAATCCACTACCCATATATTCTTCTACGACATTCCCCGGCAGCAAGCTGTAGATTACTGCTGCCAATAATAGCCCGATGAGAATCCAGAGACCAATATCTTCCATCATTTCTATAAAACCATAATGAAAGACCGTTCTAAGCTTTTCCCTGAAATGATGAGTTTTATTTGATGCCTCCTCTTCACATCCACAACCACATGCATCTTCGTTCTTAGTTTCACCTGAATTCAGTGCCACTTCATGCGGTTTGGTTTTCAGAAAAAGAAGAGCCAGCAATCCTGTGCCCGTAGCCACGACGAAGGCAGTGACAACATACACCATCGTGAATTTCCAGCCGAGCATTGCCAGGGTTAAAACAATCGCCGTAACAGTAGTAGCTGGCGTGGCTATCAAAAATGCCATAGTAGCGGCCTTTGAGGAACCCTGTTTATATAGCGTCATCGCAGTTGGAAGAACTCCACAAGAGCATAGAGGTAACGGAATGCCCACCAGCGTTGCCGTCAGAATTGACCTTATGTTTCCCCCACCAATATATCGAAGTATAACTTCTGAAGGAATAAAAACCTTAAGCAGTCCGGCAAAAAGGAAGCCCAGCAAGAGCCACGGTGCTGCCTCTCCCAGGAAATGCCAGAAACTTCCTATAATCTCAGATACCATTTCTAATCCTGCTCATCTGTTAATAATTCCTTTTTTGCTTTCCATAAACTTTCTGGCCGTAGTTATATGCCGTAGCGTCATTTTTTTTGCATCACTGTACTGTTTGCTCCCCGTGAATACAAATCGACTTGCTGTCAGAACAAATGCTGATTGAGTTTCTGCAAAATCTTGATAAAAGACAGGTTCTCTTCTTCACTAAGCAGGGGCATCAATTCCTGGGTTAACCTCCGGTGATGCTCATGATGCTCTTCGAACGCCTTTTCGCCAGGAGGAGTAAGCTCTATAATAAAGGTCCTGCGGTCACCCTTCTGGGTGACGCGCCTGGCATACCCTCCCTTCTCCAGCCTATCCACGGTTATCGTAACAGTACCGGTAGTTACCGCCAGTTTTTCTCCCAGTGACTTCATATTCATCCGGCCATAAACACCAAGGACCTCGATAGCATGGCTTTCTGAAAGCGTGAGGGAACTGGAGCGTATTAATGATGTCTCCCAGGAAGTAAAGCGGTTAAAGAAATCATGTAACTCACCGGTCAATTGTTCTGCTTCGCCCATGCTATCACCTTCCTCTATAATTTATTACTACTATCTTCAAACAGTTTGAATATTAAACTATCTTCCAAACCCTGTCAATCCCTCAATCCTTTAATCAGAAAGGTCGGTAATTCTTCGTCACGGATTGCTCGCATGTTAATGCTACTGATATGCTATCCTTCTCATTGATATTAAATTTCCGCCGCTTCCGGGTGCAAACGCAGGAGCAGGCAGTTAAAACAACAACTAGCAGGAGGGCAACAGATATGGCAGACGAATTCGACCTGGTAATCAAGGGAGGAAAGGTACTGGATGGCACCGGCAGTCCATGGTTCAGCAGGGATGTAGGCATATCCAACGGTAAAATCAAAAGCCTGGGCCGTATACCGGCAGAGGGCAGCAAGGTGATAGACGCCAAAGGACTGATCGTAGCCCCGGGATTTATCGACCTGCATAACCATGCCGACCACGGTATCCTGGCATTTCCCGACGCCACAAATTACCTGATGCAGGGGGTAACTACCTCTGTCGCCGGCAACTGTGGACTCTCCATGGCGCCGCTAAACCCCGTCTATCTTGAACTGTTGAAATCATATCTTTCACCCTTCCTGAGAAGAGGTTTCGACTACGGCTGGGACTGGCAAAGCGCCAACGGCTTTTACCAGAAGGTGGAAGCCAAAGGCACAGCAATGAACATTGCACCACTGGTGGGACAGGGCACCATCCGCCTCGCCGTCATGGGCTTCGCCTCCGGTAAACCAACAACTGAAGAGATGCGCCAGATGAAGAAACTGCTCAACCAGGCGCTTGATGATGGAGCCTTTGGTATGTCCTCCGGCCTCATCTATCCACCGGGGAGCTATTCTTCCACTGAAGAGCTTATCGAGCTTGCCAGCGTTTTAAGTAACTATGGCACCATCTACACCACCCATATGAGAAACGAGGGCGATAAATTAATAGAATCTCTTGATGAAGCTATACGGATAGCCTCGGAAAACAATATCCCACTTGAGATTTCTCATCACAAGGTGGCCGGCATGACCAATTTTGGCAAGGTCCATGGGGCACTGAAAATAATGGCGGAGGCAAGGCAAAGAGGAATTGAGGTCAACTGCGACGTCTACCCTTACATTGCCGGCAGCACTACCATAACCTCAGCGTTACCAAATTGGGTACTCGAAGGAGGCATCTCTCAGATGCTGGAAAGGTTAACCGACGGAGAGATGCGGAAAGCTATCGAGAGCGAAATCTCCGGAGACCGCATGAGCAATACTAACCGCATCAAGAGCTCCGACTGGAAAGGAATTTTCGTTGCCGATTGTCCCCAGCACCAGGAATATGAAGGTAAATCGCTGGAGCACATATTCAGGGAAAAGGGTAGTTTCGCCTCGCCATACCAGGCATTCTTCGACTGGTTGCTGGAAACAGAGGCAAATGCCACCATGGTCCTGTTCAGCATGTGTGAGGAAGATATGAGGACAGTACTGGTAAACCCACTGTCATCGATCATCTCCGACGGATGGGTTACCTCGCCTGATGCTGGCGGTAAACCGCATCCCAGGGCATATGGCACCTTCCCCCGTGTGCTGGGTAAATATGTCAGGGAAGAGAAACTGCTGACGCTGGAGCAGGCGGTAATGAAAATGACCTCGCTACCGGCGGAGAAGATAGGGCTAAAGGACAGGGGCATCATCAGGGAAGGTTTCCAGGCCGACCTGACAATCTTTGATGCCGATACAATAATAGACAAAGCCACCTTCGCCGAGCCTCACCAGTACGCCGAGGGCATAAAACACGTCCTGATTAATGGACAGTTAGTGGTAAATAATGGAAATCTCACGGGAGTCAGACCCGGTAGGATACTAAGGAAAAATACCTGATAATTATATTGCTTTATGAAACCTGTCCGTTAAGGCTCATTTTGTATTGAGGAAGACTTGCGTGCACAGGCACTTATAGGATAGTCCTGAAAACTGCTGTTCGATGATTAGCCAAGCTATCTTTGTTTGTAGTCAACGACTACCCTTGTTAGAAAGCTCATTTACTAATGTTATGATCGCTTTCTTTGTGCTAAGGTTCAGCTTTTTATCAGCTTTTATTACTGGTATTACATCCATGATAATTCCATCTTTCCCCGTCACAAGGTAGTCGATACTTACCCCTAACTCTTCAGCCATCATGGCAACGAAAGAAAGAGAAGGGACTCTTTTGTCTTTCTCTATAGCCGAGATGTGCTGGGGCGTCACTCCCAGAGCACGTGCCAGCTCTTCTTGTGTCACATCCAGATTTTTCCTTCTCTCTCTGATTCTATGTCCTAAGTCCACTAATTTAGCTTTTCTGGTCACGTTAATTCTTGGTTGATTTATCATAATCGTTCCCCTCTTCTTCTAAATACTCTTATTATTTTGTCAAGTTTAGCTCCAAGTATTTTAGATTCCTCAATTTAATGTAGACTATAAACATCGACATATAAGTGTCAATCAGCAATTCTGATTCTCTGTCCCAAGTTTATTCGTTGACCTCACTCATTACTATAGTTAACTTTAAGATACTACCAAACACCATACTACCAATCACTTGATAACGTGAGCAACAAGTCAACTAATTGATTACGTGAGTTATATATCAACTTATGGTTGACTTTTAAAATCCCCTATGGTAATCTGATATCGAGTGGTTATGTAAGCTGGTTAGTCATTAGACAAATGCAATATAAAAAAAGATCTGTCTAAACAGGCTTTTTAAATAGCTAATCCGATGACCTTCCAGTTTTTGTTATAAGGCTGTCCTATGAGAAAAACAATGGTACCTGATGTTAGTGACCCTGGAGGGAAAATGAGCAAAAGCATGCTTGATAGTTTCCAAACTCCCCAATACCAGCAGATAGATAAGGCTGATATGATGTTTTGTCCAGTAAGTAAATGCCCTCATTACAACGAAACAACTAAATATCCCAGAAAGTGTTATTACGAACCCCAGTGTTGGAAAGGCTATCTGGATGTTCTACTGATTACAACAAAAAGTCTAATTCAGCGGAAAATATTAAACCCCTTCGCTACGTTAATGATGAGGATCAAAAGTAATACTAAAAAATGAAGCCCGCAGATGTCCGGATGACGAACTGGAGTGGTTAATCCTGATACCGTGCGGCGCTGGAGCAAAAAGAAACAACTAAACTTATACCATATCAGACCAAGAGGTGGCAGAAGATCCTCTGTGGAGCGTGTTATTAGATTCCCAGAGGAAGGAGGCAGTGGTAATGGCTAAAGGCAAAACACTGGTGGTGGATGATGAGCAAATTATCCAGTATCTATTAAGCCAGTTGTTGACTGGCCAAGGATATGAAGTAGATACGGTGAGCAGTTCTTACGAGGCACTGGACTTGGTCAGAAAGAGGAAATACGACTGCATCCTCTCGGATATCAAGATGCCAGAGATAAATGGGATGGAGCTATACAAGGAAGTAAGAAGAATCGACAAGGCTTTGTCCAGGCGCATGATATTTATCACTGGTGCTATCCAGAATGACGATATTCAGGATTTTATCCACATCACTGGAGCTACCTGTATAGGTAAGCCCTTCGATATAGATCACATTATAAAGATTGTGGACAGTATGCTGGCTGATTGTAACTCAGGTGACCCCTATTTCCAGGTGCAACAGAGGGAGATAGAAGAATAACTCTGCTCACTACGAGCCGAGCTAACAGGGATTGCTAAGTAGTTCTCCTCCAACGAGAGAACTAGATAAATGGGGTATTGAGTAAAAAGAATGACGAAGTGGCTGGGTATAGTACTGACTGTGTTATTATAATGATAGTAACCGCGATAGGAACAGGTTTTAAAAATAACACTCAGGATATTAAGCCCTTAAGAGATAGAGTAAGTAATCTTCAGGTAGCAAACCTAGATTTACAAACCAGGAACAATATAACAACTCATACACTGGACGTATATGAGCAAAGATACCATAAGGCACAAGACGAAATACTGAAATTAAGAGATAATACTATTATCTAGCATTGCCCCGAGCCATAGGGAGACCGGCTATAATGGTCAATTATGCTAACATCCCTGATGCTACTGTTGAAGAAGTACAAGCCTTCGTTAAAGCAGATAAAACTAATGAACATTCCTATAACATTAACACTTATGATTGTGTAGATTATGCCGTAGACTTATATAACAACGCAGAGAAGGCAGGATTTATGGTAGGAATAGTATCGGTTAAGTTTGAGCAGTGATATGGACACGCTATAACAATCTTTGCTACAACAGACGGCTGGCTGTTTGTTGACAAAAAGGATAGATTTTATGAGAAGATAGAGAATGATTACCGGGGTAAGCCAATCAAAAGCATGAAGGTGACCTGGTGATATGCAGAATCGAAGTTCTGGTGGAACTGATTTTCTGCTCGTAAGTGCCTGTCTACAAGTACAAACCAGGATTTTAAGTAGAAAGAGCTAAAAGGTTAAGTTAACTCGACTCATAGGGTTAAGAGACATTTGACCAAACAACCATCCTCACTTCTTTATCATTAAGGGTTTTTATCAATTCAGCCGAATCCTTATCAAGAGTTTTTCGCATATCACCATAACTGTTTCAGTTGTGGCAAGCGACACACACAAGATGCTATTATTTAAGTTATCCATTATCAGGTTGAAAGGCAGGTGTACAACAGAGTATGACGAAGATAAGAGCAGTACAATATGGATGTGGCCCAGTCGGCTGTAGCATAGTCAAATTTGCTGATCAGCAACACGATATCGAGTTCGTCGGTGCCATAGATACAGATAGCAGTCTCAACGGAAAAGACCTGGGTGAAATAGCGGGACTGAAAAATAAGCTGGGCATCAGTATCTCTCCCGATGCCAAAGATGTATTATGTCAATCCATGCCAGACCTGGTTATTCTCAGCACTGTCTCTTCTGCAAGACTCATATGTCCACAGGTTGAATACTGTCTTCAAGTCGGCGCTAACGTCATTACCACCTGCGAGGAGCTGTGCTATCCCTATGACACCATGCCCGCTCTTGCGTCAAAGCTGGACAGTATAGCAAAGACACAGAACTGCACACTGCTTGCCACCGGTGTGAATCCCGGATTCCTGATGGACCTCTGGCCGCTGGTAATGACCGGTGTTTGCCAGCAGGTAGACCAGATAAAAGTAGTCAGGATTCAGGACGCCTCACCACGACGTAAACCATTCCAAAAGAAGATAGGAGCAGGCTGTACACTTGAGGAATTTAAAGAGCGGGTTTCGTCAGGCTCAATACGGCATGTTGGCCTGGCTGAATCTATGGCGATGATTGCCAACGGCCTGGGATGGAAACTGGAAAATATCAGCGAGACAATTGAACCGGTGATTGCCGTGGAACGGTTTTCCACAAATTATTTAACAGTTGAGCCGGGGCAAGTGGCCGGCGTGCGACAGGTCACCAAAGGATGTATGGCAGGGAAAAAGGTAATTACCCTGGAATTCGAAGCCGCTGTGGGAGCCACTCATCCATATGACGCGGTATATATTCGTGGTATCCCCGACATGGAAGTAGTCATTAAGGGAGGCATTCATGGCGACATAGCCACAGCGGCTATAGTAGTCAATTCAATTCACCGGGTCATGGCAGCTCCGGCAGGACTGGTCACCATGAGGGACCTGCCCCTGATATCAGCTCTGAGGGTGAACAATTAATACATAGAACAGTAAAGACATTTAAACTATAACTTACAAGTATATGGAGGTAAAAGCATGACAGAACAGAGTATTCCCTATCCATCACTGGACACACCGGCGGTGCTGGTGGACATGGACAAGCTGGAGGCGAACATCGACAGGATGTCCAAACTGGCAGCCGGGGCAGGACTGAGGCTGCGTCCTCATGTAAAGGTCCACGAGTGTGCCGAGATTGCTAAAATGCAGATAGCGTCAGGGGCCTGTGGTGTAGACGTAGGCTCAATGGGACAGGCCGAGGCAATGGCTGAGGCAGGCGTAAACGATATCCTCATCTCGCACCCCGGCTATTACGGTGGACACAAGCAGCAGAAACTGAGAAAACTGCTAGGCAGGGAAGATCTATCTTTAATGCTCAACATAGACATGGTGGAACAGGCAGAGGGGGCCTCCCAAGCAGGAGAGGCAGTGGGCAAGAGGATTCCTGTGCTGATAAAAGTGGACACGAACAAGCAATTGGGAGGAATGCCGCGACTGGGAGTACTGCCGGGAGAACCAACGCTTGAACTGGCAAAACAACTGGTTAAACTGCCGGGCATCAAACTGGTCGGCATCTACGCCCATGAAATAGGCGGGGCTGCCACAATCGACGATATGGCCTTCGGCACCGCCAAGTTGATAAGTGAAACAGCCACTCTATTGCGGGAAAATGGTATAGAGGTGAACCATATCTCCGTGGGCGCCTCGAACACACTGGCCGCCACCTGTCGTTATGTCAAGGAGGGCAAGTTCCCCGACATCAGCGAAGTACATCCCGGGAACTGTGTCATCGGAGACATTGGCTACATGCTCCGGGCGGCAAACACCCGCGAATCTTGCGCTATCACCATACTTACTACAGTAATCAGCACCTCTCATCCTGAGAAAGCGGCCGTCGACGCCGGTTACAAGTCCTTTGGTGCCGACTATAACATTGGCGCCGTGAAGAGTCCTGACTATTACTGGAACGATATCCCCTATTTCGGCTGTGTACAGGGACGACCCGACCTGCGAGCAGGACGATTGAGCGCCGAGACAGGTTACATATACTACATGGACCCCAGGAAGAAACTTGACTTCGGCGAGAGAATAGAAATTGTGCCCAACAACTCTACACTGGTAGTAAATATACACGAGAAGCTATACGGTGTTCGTAACGGCGTCGTGGAGAAGGAATTAAATATCACCGCCAGGGGTTGTGGGAATTAACCACTAATAATTTGATGCATCCAGGAGAGATATAGATAATGGAGAATAATCCTCCAGAAGAAGGGAGGGCTAAATCCTCCGATGAAAATCAGTCCACCGTTCCGGTGCGATACGAGCTGTCCGTTTCAGCAGACGAGGCAACGAAGGGCGGCACCAGGATACTTTCGAGAAAGGGTAAGAGGTTGGAGCTAAAATTGCCGGCAGGAATATCGACTGGGAGCACTATCAAGTTGAACAATGCCCTGCAACTGACAGACAGTCGTCCCGGAGACATCCTGGTTAAAATCACGGTAAAGACAGACGAGAGAAAACAAGGGGCTCACTCTGGAGTACTCGAGGTCAGCGATGCCATCTTTGAAAGCAAAGTACTGCAGAGTAAACTGCCCGTGCTGGTAGACTTCTGGGCGCCATGGTGCAGTCCCTGCCACCAGATCTCCCCACTGGTGGAGAAGCTGGCCGAGGAATACAATGGACGCATTAACTTTTACAAGTTAAATGTGGATGATAATCCGCTGGCGGCGGGCAAGTTCCAGGTACAAAGCATCCCATTGCTTCTTTTCTTCAAGGACGGCAAGGTAATTGAACAAAGCCGCGGAGTGGTTTCGGAGTCTGTGATACGCACTAAACTGGAAGTACTGTTGCAATGATAAAAAGGAGTGTTGAATCATATCTATGAGTAAGCGAACCAGGGGGATAGTTATCTACCTGGTAATCGCCTTCGGCATGGCATGGCTGCTCTGGGAGATACTGTTGAGACTGGGAGGCTTTGCTGGAACATCGCTGTCCCAGATTGCCATCTTACCCGGAGCTTTTGCTCCTGCCATCGCCGCCATAGTAGTACGAAAATGGGTCACAGGTGAAGGGTTCAGTGATGCGGGCATGCGTCCCCGTCTTCGCCAGAACTGGAAATATTACCTGATTGGCCTGTTTCTGCCCTTTGTCGTTACCTCAATAATAGTTGGACTGGCAATAACCACCGGGACAGGAAAGCCCAACTTTGACCTCCAAAACATTATCGCTATGCTTGCCCCGGGAGCAGAGATTAATCCATCGGCGGTATCCTTCCTGTGGATTCTGGTACCAATGCAGCTCACATGGAGCGCTCTTCTGACCGCTCCTTTACTGTGGGGGGAGGAATTCGGCTGGCGAGGCTACCTGCAACCACGTTTATTCCCCGGACGCCCGTTGATGGCAGCTGTCGTAACAGGAATTATCTGGGGCGTCTGGCACTATCCTCTCAACCTCAGGGGCTATAATTACCCTGAACACCCACTGCTGGGACTGCTAATATTTCCGGTAAGTTGCATACTTATGTCAATTATTTTTGGCTGGTTGATGACAAGGTCAACCAGTATCTGGACAGTCTGCCTGGCGCACTCCGCTACCAACGCCATCGGCGGTTCATTAACCCTGCTGCTATTCTTGGGAAGGGCTGATTTCCTGTTCACGGGTTACCTTGGGTTGCTCTCATGGATACCACTGGGGGCTCTGGCAGCCTGGATTGTACTCACCGGCCGCCTCAAGGCAATAGAAATAGATACAAAAGCCGATTCCCTTTCCCCCGACTCTTAGATTTCCACGTTGATTTCTGCCATCCCTCTTCCTCGTCATTGCGAGGCAACTTTGCTGCCGTGGCAATCTGGGCGCTAAGTCAATCCGAGTGGGGTGTTATTTTGGACGGATAAGCGCCATGAACTATTAACCATGAGCTACGAATTGCCCTGGAGCCATCAGCCAGTCGTTTGCTGTGCCCTCAGCAGGGGTTTGATGCCACCCGCCTCCAGTATATGAAAGGCATAGTCCGATATCTGTTCACCCTGGCACTTTTCTTCACTGCTGATATTCTCGACTATCCCCTTCTCCAGGTCTACCTTTAGTTCATTGCCCTCAGCAGCTAATTTTGAAACGCCTGGACAGACCAGCAGTGGTAATCCGAGGTTAATACAGTTACGATAAAAGATGCGAGCAAACGATTCGGCAATAAGTAATCGTACTCCTGCTGCCTGCAGTGTTACGGCGGCATGTTCCCTGCTGGACCCACATCCAAAATTTGTGCCGGCGACCACTATCCCGCCCGGAGTGAACCGCTCTACAAAGGTGGGGTCTGCCCCTTCGAGGGTATGCTTAGCCAGGTCCTCTGCATCTGTCAGTTCCAGGTATCGCCCGGGGTATATCTGGTCGGTATCTATATTATTGCTAAACTTGTAGGCTCGCCCTCGAATAATTTTTTCCATGCTCAAACCTTCCTTTATTAAATAATATAAGGCGTGGGGTCTACCAGCTTGCCCATCAAGGCAGAGGCCGCTGCTGTAGCTGGCGATGCGGAATATATCCTAGTTTCAGTGCTGCCCATGCGCCTCAGAAAATTACGACTGCTGGTGCTTACACATACCTCCCCTGCCGCCATCACTCCGGCGTGAACGCCTGCGCATGGCCCACAGCCCGGTGTGGCAAAGGTGACTCCGGCAGATATCAGCGACTCCATGTAGCCCGCCTTTATACAGCGCATTAAAACATCGGCTGAGCCGGGCATGACCACCATCCGACAACTTGTAGCTATTCTTTTTCCTTTGAGGATACGTGCCGCTATCTCGATATCCTCCAACCTCCCTCCGGTACAGGTACCAATAAACACCTGGTCCACTGGTACCCCTGCTACCTCACTCACCGGTACTACGTCATCAACACTGTAAGGAACAGCCACTCTGGGAGTTAATTCCCCGACATCAAAATGATACTCGGCGCTGTAGCGATAATCCGAGTCGGTATCATAAACTGTAAAATCCCTGTCACTATGCGCTTTAACGTATTCCAAAACCTTGTCATCAGGTCGGATAAACGTCGCCTTGGCACCCATCTCTACTGACATATTGCAGATAACCATGCGGCCAGCAACAGAAAGTTCATCCACGGCAGAGCCGGTATATTCGATGGCCTTGTAGACCGCGGCGTCCTGCTTCAGTGAGCCGATGATATGTAAAATCACGTCTTTTGCCATCACACCCGGGCGTAAATGTCCGTCGATAGTAATCTTAATAACTTCTGGCACACGAAACCAGAGCTCTCCTGTGAGCATGATAGTAGCCATATCGGTCGCGCCAACTCCAGTGCTAAAGGCACCAAAGGCGCCATGGGTGGTGGTATGAGAGTCGGTAGCTACCAGTATCATCCCCGGCCAGACTATTCCCGCTTCGGGCATCACCTGGTGACATACACCAGCGTTAACATCAAACAGGTAACGTATACCCTGCTCTCGGACAAATTTGCGCATCACCCGCTGATTATCGGCAGACTGCATGGTCGGCGCCGGTGCATAGTGGTCAAAAACGAAAGCTATGCCCTCCGGATTCTTGACCTTCTTGCCTCCAACTTCGAAAAAAGACCTGACTGTTTGTAGATAGAGGTCGTTTACCTCACCAATATCCACCGTGCAATTGACAACCTCACCGACCTTCACCACCTCTTTTCCTGAATGTGCAGCTAAAATCTTTTCCAGTGCATGCAAAGGCTGAGACTTCCTTTCTGGTAGTGATAGCTTCCTTGATTATAAAAATATCCGCTGAGACTACCTGCTGTAGTTCAAACAGACTGGCGGCTATTATAACACTAACTTGAACATAACAAGACAATTCACCTGCTAATTAACAAGTTCTTAAAAATATTTCCCTCCAATCATAGTGATAAGCATAGAGTCCCATGGAGTTCAGCCATTCTTCGTTATTATGAGGCAGCCTTGCTACCGTGGCAATCTCATGGCTGGAGGACACCTGGACTGCTCCGTCGTTACCGCTCTTTGTAAACTCATTGAAACAGTTTACAGGATGGTTTGCTATAATCAATTATCTGCATCTAATCATATATTCAAGTCAGGAAGGTAGTATAAGTGACGGTTAAAATTGTAACCGATAGCGCAGCGGACATCCCACGAGAGACAGCGACAAAGCTGGGAATAAGTGTCGTGCCCCTGACAGTAGCATTTGGAAAGGAGGTCTACCGGGATGGAATCGACCTCAGCCCGGAGGAGTTTTTTCATAAGCTCACGCATAGCAAAGAGTTGCCCAAGACTTCTCATCCCTCAGTTGCCAGTTTCGTAGAGACCTACCGCTCACTTGCCAGAGATGGAGCCGAGATTATCTCAGTACACCTTTCCCGGAAATTAAGCGGCACATACCAGGCTGCTATTCTTGCCCGCGATGAGGTAGCGAATGACTGCCATGTGGAGGTAGTAGACTCAGGGTCTGTCTCCATGGGAACAGGACTAACCGTAATATCCGCCGCAAGGGCAATTAAAGAGGGGGCTTCCTTTAAAGAAGTTCTGGAGTTGGTACACAGAAATGTAGCAAAATCGCGTCTTATGGCATTCTTCCAAACGTTGGAATACCTGCACAAGGGCGGGCGGATAGGTAAAGCAAAGACTCTAATGGGCACTATATTGCACGTGAAGCCCATTATTGTTGTCAGGGATGGTGAAGTTCATCCATTCGGCATGGCAAGAACCAGGGCCGGTGCTATCAAAAAGTTGTACGAGTTTGCGAAATCTCTCCCCCGTATCAAAGAATTGTCTGTAATGTATGGTGGTACCGACCTCAAAGAGGTTGATACCCTGCTTGAGATGATGGATTCGTTTTTCCCAAAGCACCGTATCATGGTAGCCCAGGGCGGAGCCACACTGGGCTCTCACACGGGCCCGGGCACCATGGCCATTGCAGCCCTGCTTGCATAGTAAAAAGCCACGACTATTGACAATAACGCACTTACTGTTCAATATTTCATCAAGGTAACGTATTATCGTTACCAGCATAGTTCAGCGAATTAAAGTGTTCCGTTTGCTTATTGTTAAGGAGGCATCGAGATGAAAAGTGTTTTAAGAATCACAGCAGTAGCAGTCACCCTCAGTATGCTATTGTCATTATTAGTAGTGGCTCCGTTGGACGCTAAAGTAGATGCGCCAGAACCGGAGCTATTGTGGTCAAAAGGCACCTCACACGATGTTGCCGATTTAGCCACCGGGGATTTAAACGGAGATGGCAAGGATGATGTTGTATCAATTGAATATGCGGCTACTCGTACACTAAGTGCCATCTCAGGCGCCGATGGTTCAACGCTGTGGAGTGATGACTCAGTTATGGGTTATGCCGTGGCTATCGGTGACATAACCGGCGATGGCCAGAACGAGGTTATCGCCGGCGGCTATGATAGTGATTATCTACCCTCTGGAGGGAATGTTATAAACGCCTACGCTGGCAATGGAACCCTCCTTTGGGCTTATAATGTAACTGACAGGATCACTGATATCGAGATAGGTGATGTGGATGGTGACGAAATAGACGACGTCGTCGCCTGCGATCCTCCTACTGTATCAATATATGCCCTCAATGGAACCGGTGATGACCTGCAAGGATGGCCGGTAGCACTAAATAGTACAGTAGTGGACCTGGCACTGGGACCTCTTGACGAGAAAGATGGCGTGGACGTGGCAGCCATTGGACAGTCACCAGGTGGTACACTATACGTATATGCCAGCAATGGTACTCTGTTATGGTGTGACCCCTATGTCTCAGGGACCACGGTAGAGATAGGAGATGTGGATGGAGATGGAGACAAGGAGGTAGTGGCTCCATATTATGGCTCTAGCTATCCCCCCCCTGATATTAGGAGTCCTGGATTTGGTGGCAGTGGACCGTATGGATGGGTGCTGGCATTCGATGGTGATGAGGGTAGTGAGGGTGGTGAGGCCCTTTATAGCTTCAATACTACTGCAAATAAACAAATCACGGATATCGAGCTGGAGGATCTCGACGGAGAAGAACCAGGCGTTGAAATAGCTGCTATTGAAGGAGAAGACAATTTGACCCTGTTTGCAATAGATATCAATAATAAAACCAAGCAGGAGATGTGGCGCTATGATATGTCATGGCCCAGTACCTATTATGGCGAGTCTCTGGCTATAGGCGACGTCGACCACGACTACAAAAACGAGGTCGTTGCCGCCAGCAGCATTCCAGATCCAGAACACTATGTCTATGCTTTTGATGGCATGGATAATAATAACGACGGCATTGGTGACCTGGTCTGGGCACCATATAGCGTTGAAAACACAATAACCGATGTGGAAATCGGTGACCTGGATGGCGACGGTGACCAGGATGTTGTTTTTGGGACCACTATAGGTGAAAACCACGCCACTGCTTTCGGTACCAATGGTGGTGGTAACACGGTTTATGCCGTTGCCAAGCATGAGGAACCGTTTACGTCTGCCACCGGTACAGGTACCGTGTACATCGACTCCGACCCCAGTTCCATTGGTAACCCAACGGCGGTAGACCCTGCAACCCTTCCCGATGAGGGAAAACCAAATATCTCATTCCCCCACGGGCTGTTCTCCTTCAACATCACCGGCCTGGATCTCGGCCAGACCGCAACCGTAACCATTACCCTTCCTGATCCGTTACCAATAACAGCGGAATACTGGAAATACGGCCCAACCCAGGGTAATAACACCGATCACTGGTACCAGATTCCAATGGGTGATAACAATGGCGATAACGTCATCACTATTGAATTGACCGACGGCGGCCTTGGAGATGACAACCCGACGCCAGATGGAACAATCATCGAGCCTGGAGGGCCCGGCTACTATATTCCCGTTGGAGGAGAGGCTTATCCGGTTGAAAAATCAGGCCTTACTCTACTCTGGGTATCCGTAGTTTTTGCCATTGTGTGGATTGTCGTTGACCTGCTGATGCTGCGAAGCAAGAGGAACTAAATAACCAATAAACCTTATACAAGACTTTAGAGTACTGGCCATCTGAACGGTGGTCAGTACTTTTTATATAGTCTTCTCCATTGTAATATGCTTTATATCAGCATCTAAAAATGGCAATCCAGTTTCTTTATAACCGCACTTTTTATAGAAGTCTATAACGTAATACTGGGAATGGAGCACTATTTGCTCAATGCCTCTTTTCTTCAGCACTTCTTCCATAAAAGTAATAATTCCTTTCCCTATACCGGAGCCTCGTGAAGGTTTCAGTATGGCCATTCTTTCCATCTTAGCTTGCTGTTTATTCAGAAATCTAACTCTAGCTGTACCTACTGCAATGTCCCCGTTTTTTGCTATCACATGTAGCGCAGACGAATCATTACCATCTACTTCCAGAGCCTCAGAAACACCCTGCTCTTCCATAAAAACCTTCCTCCTGATGTTCAGGGCTTCCTCCAGTTCTTTGTTGTTTTCAACCAGTTTATAACGTAAATTATCCATATCTTGTAGTGAAAATGTCATCGGGATAACAAATTGCCAGCGCAATACCGTACACTGTATTAATATATTAAACAGTCTTAATCAATTGGTAGACTCAGTTCTGCTAAGTAATATGTTATCATCGGTAAATCTTTCGCCACTTGCCTGTTCAAAGGCAGCAATAAGGTCATTAAAAGTAAGATTGCTTTTCCGTGTATGGTCCAGGTCAACAATTATTTTACCTTTGTGCATCATAATTAACCGATTTCCATACTTTAAAGCTATCTCCATATTATGGGTTACCATTATAGCCGTTATATTCTCTTGTTCGATAATCATCCTGGTAAATTCAAGTACCGAGCGAGCCGTATTAGGGTCCAGTGTGGATATATGCTCATCAAGTAACAGTAGAGAGGGATTACTCAGTGTCGCCATGACGATAGACAGTGCCTGCCTCTGCCCACCGGATAAGACTCCAACGGGTACATTTAGTCTGTTCTCCAGTCCGAGACCCAGTGGTTCCAGCGCCTGGCGAAACCGCTCGTTGTATTTCCTACTAGTAGCAACACTCAAACCTCTGGATTGCCCGCGTAACATTGCCAGGGACATATTTTCCTCGATTGTCATATTGGCTGCGGTGCCAATTTGCGGGTCCTGGTACACCCTTCCAACGTAATAAGCCCGCTTACATTCGCTGAGACTGGTGACATTCCGGTTATTGATAATTATTTCCCCGCCTCTTTCCGGCGGATATACACCGGCAATAACATTGAGCATGGTTGTTTTGCCTGCGCCGTTACTACCGATGACGGTAATAAAGTCTTTAGCATTAATCCCTATATCGATTTTGTTCAGCGCAGCAACTTCATCAGCCGTGCCCCTCCCAAATATCTTGCTAACCCCCCTTAGCTGTAATAAATTGTGATTTCCACTCACGTAAATATGCTCCTCTACATCCTGGCTGCAGGAGGTACCCATTCATGTCTTATTCTCTTCTGTAAATAGGGTATAGCCAGGGCGATTATTACCAGTAAGGCTGTAATTAACTTCAAATTAGTTGGAGGCAGCCCCAGTCTAAGAGCAACACCTATAAACAACCGGTATATGAATGCTCCACCCATTACCGCCAGGATTACAGGCGTGATTCTCTTTGGACGAAAGATGCCTTCACCAATTATTACCGAAGCTAACCCAAGTACTATCATGCCGATTCCCATCCCGACATCCGTAAATCCCTGGTTTTGAGCTATGATAGCCCCTGAAAGTGCCACAAAGCCATTGGAGATAGATACACCAAGAATTGTGGTCATATCTGTATCGCCACCCAGTCCACGTACCATCTGCTGGTTTTGACCGGTAGCCCTGAGCGCCAGACCAATTTCAGTACGCAGGAACCAGTTTAATATGGTAAGAATTATAGCTGCCAGTATCAATACAAATATTATGGCAAGGTTGATACTCGTATCTGTATTAAAAAAATGAGCAAATTGGTCAAATATAGTCACTTCGCGAAGTAGGGGGATATTAGCCCGACCCATAATCATAAGGTTTATGGAGTAAAGACCTACCATCATCAGAATACCTGCAAGTAATGCATTTATCCTGAGCTTTGTATTTAATAACGAGGTTCCTAACCCGGCAATGAGACCGGCACCTAAAGCAGCCAGAGTAGCCAGCCAGGGATTAACGCCGTTTATTATAAGGATAGCGGCAACCGCTCCACCAAGTGGAAAGCTACCATCTACGGTAAGATCAGGGAAGGCAAGCACACGGAAGGTAATATATACACCTATGGCTACGAAACCATATATCAGTCCCTCATAGAGAGAAACAGATAGCAAATTACCTATTGCTTCCACATGTGCCTACCTCCACACTGAAAATGTGAAATATATTTAACTGTTCTTTTACCTGGTTCTGATTATTCTCCGTAATTAACAGCAGCCTTGTCAATAAGGTTTTGGGGAATAGTAACCCCCATGCTTTCAGCAGCTTTTGTGTTGATAGAGAGACTGATTATCTCTCCTTTTTCTACCTTTATGCTATTTGCAGAACCTGCATCCAGTACTCTGGCGATCATTCGTCCAGTCTGTAAACCTATATCATAATAATCAAAACCATAAGCAGCAATACCACCTCTTTCAATCGAAGGACCATCGGCAGGGAAGAAAGGTATGTCGTTGTCCTCACACACACCAATCAATGCTTCAAGACCGCTGACTACCGTGTTATCCGTACCGACCCAGATAGCATCCACCTGGCCGACCAGAGATTGAGCAGCAGCTAATACATCGGCACTGGTAGCTACTGTTTTTTCAACTACTTCAATACCTTTGGCATCACATGCCTCTTTCAGCTTCTTTGTCAAAAAGACCGAATTGGACTCGCCTGCATTGTATAAAGTACCTATTTTCTTAACCGAGGGTATAATTGCGAGTATCAACTCGACATCATCCTGGACAACTATCATATCGCTAACCCCGGTAACATTCTCGTCAGGATGAGAGTTCCAATCACTAATCAGTGCGGCTCCTACCGGGTCAGTGACCGCTGAGAAAACAACAGGTATATCCGTTCCTTCAGCAGCACTTATTGCCGCCTGGCTATTTGGAGTAGCAATAGTGACAATCAGGTCTATTTTATCAGACACAAATTTCTGGGCAATTGAGGCAACGAGTGACATGTCACCTTCGCTATTCTGATAGTCATACTCGATATTCTCACCCTCTATGTATCCTTCTCCCGCCAAACCGTCTATGATACCCTGTCTTGTATCGTCAAGCGCAGGATGAGTAACAATCTGGCTTATGCCAACCTTGTACATATCCCCACCTGTTGATGTACAACCACCTGCCAATGCTACAGTCAGACTCAAAACCACTATAAGACAAATATATGGAACCAGTTTTAATATTTTTCTAGACATAGTTAACCTCCTTATGCAAAGCATTTATTTCAACATCTTGATGATTTGTTCCTGTGTGTATCCTTTTGACCATCTATTCCCCTTTTTACTGCTCAAACTTTATTCCCAAGCGGAATCCTGAAATTATAAACAGATCTCTACTTAGTATATTACCACATAAATCTCCTGTTGTACTGATAGTATGCTGACTGACCACATGGGTAGTATAGAGTATAAAACAAAATAATGCAGTAGCCCTGCTAAAGGGCTACTGCGACAAGAGAAAGAGCCTCACACAAGCCCATATACTGGCTAGTGGCCTATATGCCAGCTATTATTCCGTGAAAATAGCTGTTAATCTGTTAATTAAGAATGGCATAGGTTACCTGAACGCTGAGAGTAATATCCATTTCTCCGGGGCTGATGATTGTCGATGGAGCCGATGATTTCCCTGCTTCCATCATCGGTACATCATATCTGTAGTTCGATGGAAAGTAAAAACTCTCGGAGATATACGTCGGCTTTCCCAGCTTGACCCCCGCCAGGGAGGCTAACTGTTCAGCCTTATTTTTAGCATCGGCCATCGCTTCGTCTCTGGCTTCTTTTTTATAGGTAGTGGGATCATCTACTGAAAAGTAAATACTGTTAATGCGGGTAAGGTCTCCTCCTGCCAGAGCTACTGCGTCAATAACTGTACCCGCCTTTTCGATATCCCTTATTTTGGCAGTAACAGTATTGGTAACCCTGTAGCCAAGCACGACTTCCCGCTGATTATCATCGTCCCATCTCGTTACCCTGGAAATATTGAAGTATTGCGTTTGAATATCCTTTTTAGCTACATCATTATCAGTAAGTGCTGCCATTACCTTATCCATGGCCTCCTGCGCCTGTAATTGTGCGGCAGCTACGCTTACCTCTTGAGCTTCGATGCCCAGTTGCAGATTGGCGATATCGGGCACGGCCGAAACTTTCCCCTCGCCATTTACCCAGATTCCCTGCTGCTGGCTATTTAAATTAAGCTGAAGACCATCTGTCACTCCGGCGAATTCCCTGGGTGACCTACATCCCGAAAGAACAACTATTACCAGTACCATGGTAATTATTAATGCAACAAACAATGATTTTTTCATTATCTGACTCCTTTACTATATTTCAAACTACTACTTATAACGTGAACATCCCTAAGAAGTTTACTGACATTTTCATTGCAGACATTTTCCTTTAGATGAAGCGGCAGCACACCATTCTTTATACCAAACACCTGTGCGGAAGCACTCTGTCAGGACTCATTCAACTTTTCCTTGCTCTCTGAATTTCTATATTTTCATTATTAAATAACTGAAGCCCAATACAAGAAGTAAAGGGCTTCAGTCACATTTGAGAACTGGCTAATCAACCGAGCCAGCACTATATTATCTGCCCATCAGATTTGTCCTGCCACCATTGGAGGCGACAATCTCTGCACTGATAAACGACGATTCATCAGAGGCCAGAAATAGTGCCAGGTGTGCTATATCCTCTACTGCCCCCATGCGCCCGATAACGGCAGCCTCGCCGCTGATTTTAATATATTGCTCCAGTTGCTCAGGGTTCTTCCCTTCGCGTACCATGGCTGTCAGTATTCTGCCTGGCGCAATCGCATTAACGTTGATGCCATAAGGTCCAAATTCCCTCGCACAGGCTTTCGTAAACCCATTGACGGCAAACTTTGAGCTACAATATGCGGACTGCCCATCCACTATCGCTCCTAGCGATGAAGTCGATGAGATATTAATGATTTTCCCATACTTCTTCTCAACCATGTGCTTCGCCACCGCTTGCGTACATAAAAACACTCCCTTTAGATTCGTATTAATGACGGTGTCCCAATCCTTTTCCTCAAATTCAAGTACCGGTCCATTTCGGCTTACACCTGAATTGTTGACCAGGATATCTATCCGACCGAACTTATCGATCACCTTTTGTACCATACTGGTCACCTGCTGTTTAACACAAACATCCGCAGTCACCGCCAGCGAACGCCTGCCTGTACCCTCAACTTCCTTGCAGGTCTCATTTAAATTCCCAATGTTACGACTGCTAATAGCCACGTCAGCGCCCTCTCGAGCAAACTCAAGAGCAATGGCCTTTCCAATACCAGTACCACCACCGGTCACCAGGGCAATCTTGTTTTCCAGTTTCATCTAATCCTCCTTATATTTTTAAAATTGTGGGAACACCGGCTATGTGCCAGTTCCATGAAATCCAACTGTCTCTGCTGTTCAGAATAGAGTATCCCGAATGGCATTGTCAAGGTTACCTTCCGCCAGTTGCCTCTGCCCTAATACCGCTTGCAAGAATGAAATAGTCTTACTGGACAAGTTGTCGTTTTTTTGATAAAGTGAAAGCAATTGACATCATCACAGATAAATTGCTGGATTAAGGAGGATAGTATAGTGAGGAGGTTTACATATCATATGGGTACCTAGCGGGTATATCTATTATGGGTGTTCTCTCTTTACAGGTTGTTATTGTTCACATTAATTTATACTCTAGTCTCACATATAGCCCGAGTCTGATATTCATTTCCTAATTAGCTAATTCTGTTAAAGTCTTTAAAAAATTCGCTCTTATTTTGTTATCTTCCGCCCCTTACTGATTAACTACCCCAAATGATGCCCTGTATTTATAACATCTTTGAATTTGAGGAGCTCCATTATTTTATAAAAAGAACTAACGTTATTTTTGATATCTCATGAAAACCATTATCTATACGGGAGGTAATTTATATGGCTGTTTTACGAAAAGGACTGCATGGTGCTAGCTACAAACCATTGAATGATGAAGCTATTTCACGGATCCACGAAACGGTGATGCAGATTATAGAAGAAGTAGGGTTTGAAGTACATTCAGAGGAGGCACTTGAGCTTTTCAGGGAGGCTGGGGCGACTGTAGACACTGACAAGAAGCTGGTACGCCTTTCACGAGACAGGGCAATGGAACTTATCAACTCTGCCCCCTCTCAGGTCAGGCTCTGTGGCCAGGATGCTAAAAATGACATCTTCCTTGGTGGTAATCTGGTATATACAGGAACCGGTGGTACCGCACTTTATGTATATTCTCCAAAGACCGGTAAAAAGGAACTGGCTACACTGGATGACCTGAAACGTATCAGCAGACTGGTTGAACACCTTGATAACATACATCTCTATATGTTACCTACATATCCAAACGAGTTGCCCTTAGAACAAGTAGATGTAAACCGTTTCTTTGCCGGACTGGACAATACCTCAAAACACGTCATGGGAGGCATCTACTCCTTGGAAGGAGCAATGCAGGTTATTAAAATGGCGGAGATAATTGCCGGTTCCAAGGAGAATCTTCGCGAAAGACCGATAATCTCTATGATAACCTGCGTCGTCAGTCCTTTGAAAATTGATAAAAAGTATGGTGACTTGCTAATAGCTGTCGCCAAGGCAGGTATTCCAGTAGTATGTCCTGCGGAACCGCTTTGCGGCGCTACTTCTCCTGTAACCCTTGCAGGTACTCTGGTTATACAAACAGTGGATTCACTGGGGGGGGTAATGCTGTCTCAGATTGTAAATCCTGGTACACCAGTGATCTTTGGTTCTGTAGCGTCAAGTGTTGACCTTAACGAATTCAAGTACCTAGCAGGATGTATTGAAATGGGTATGTTGAATGCAGCGGGAGCCCAAATGGCGCAGTTTTACAAATTGCCATTCTATGGCACTGGCGGGATGAGTGACTCAAAGGTACTGGATGCCCAGAGTGGATATGAGTCTGCTATGACCAATTTACTCTGCGCTCTCGGAGGGACGAATTTTATCCACGATGCTGCCGGCTTGATGGAATTCGCTTTAACTACCTGTTATGAAAAATATGTGATAGATGATGACATCCTGGGAATGGTTATGAGGGCACTTGAAGGCATAACGGTAAACGAAGATACGTTGGCGTTTGGCCTTATCAAAGAAGTTGGCCCTGGAGGAAATTTTATAGCTACTAACCATACCAGACGACTGATGCGGAAAGAGCATTACCAACCTACCCTAAGTAATCGACAGAGCAGGGAAGAATGGGAGTCTAGTGGAAGTAGGAACATACAGGAGGCAGCAACAAGAAGGGTAAAGAAACTATTAGCCAGCCGTAGATATAATTTACCACCTGAAATCAGGCAACAAGTACTGTCTACGATCCCTGGAGTATTAGACTAAACCAACGAGTGCTACAAATTAGCTATAGTAATGACACATACTAGAATACAAAACTAGGAGGAGAGACATATGACAAGACAGGGAGTACTGGTAGAACCTTACGAAAGGCTTAGCTACGAACAACTGGAACAAGTACATCAAGCTTCCCTGGAAATATTAAAAAACCCGGGGATTGTAAGCTATAACAAAGCGGCTGCTAAGTATTTCGAGGACAATGGTGCCCAGGTTACGGCAATCAAACAGGGGGATGTTCCTTGCTGGAAGATACAGATACCCCAAAAGATAATTTCCGCAGCTTTACACACAGTACCACAAGTGGTGAAGCTTGGAGCCAGAGATAAGAACAATAGCCTTCTTCTCGATGGAGCTGAACCCCGAGTATTTCTTGTATCAGGCTCTGAGACGAATATATGGCTTGACATCAGTTTCCAAAAATATGTTAAAAAGACAAATCCTGATATCGAGATCTCAGTTCCCGAGTTCAATCGAAGGCGTGGTACCGTTGCAGACCTCTGCCGGGCTGCACATCTATGCGAACATCTTGATACGCTTGACGCTTTTATACGCCCAGTCAATATCCAGGATAAGGATATCACCGAAGAAAATAAAGACGTTAATAAGTACTTTGCGTCATTGGACAATACCACGAAACACGTTATGGCAGGACTTACCAAGCTGGAACAGCTGGATAATATAGTACACATGGCGGAAATAATTGCCGGGGGAAAACAACAACTCAAAGAAAATCCAATTATCTCATTCATTACCTGTATGGTGAAAAGCCCGCTGCAATTCATTGATGAAACTACACAAACCCTAATTGAAATCTCGAAAATGAATTTGCCGGTAGCTATTTCCTGCTCACCTCAGGCTGGAACTACGGCTCCTCTTACAGAACTCGGTATTATAGTACAGATAAATGCGGAGATCCTGGCTGGTATAACTCTGAGCCAGCTGGTAAACAAGGGAACCCCTGTGCTGTACGGAAGTGTTCCAGTAAGAGCAAGGCTCGATACACTAAATGATTCCTATGGTGCTCCCGAAACAAGTCAATACAATATCGATAGTGTTCAAATGGCACGATTCTATAAAATACCTTGCTACTCTACGTCTGGCGTTTGTGATAACAAGACTCCAGGAATTCAATCTACATCGGAAAGAATGCTTTCAAATACTCTGGTTGCCCTCAGCGGCCCTCAATACCTGCACTGTGCGTATGGACTTCTCGATAGCAATTCCACTTTCTGCCCTCTACAGGCTGTAATAGATGACGCACAATTTCAGATGCTTAAGTTCTTTTTGCAGACACCAAAATTCACTAAGGATGATTTTGAGGACAACATCAGTCAGATAAGAGAGGTGATTGCCAGTCCAAAGAAGTTATATATACGGTATATTCGTTCTCGAATACGAAGAGGACAGGTCTCAATGCCATATCCTTTTGAAGGTGACGGCACTACTGATGACGTACTGGCACTTGCGGACGAAAAAATGAAGAATATTTTCGCACAACCCGTAAAGCATATAGATAGAGTAACCACGAACAAGGTATTTCAGGAAATTCCAGGCTTGTTACCAAGATTGAATACATATGGAGAAGGAGGAAAATAATGAGCAATGAACTATTGGCCCTGCTAAAAGAAAATGTAATACAGGGAAGAAAAACAAAAGATGATGAAGGGGTGGAAGGAAATCTAATACATACCCCGGGTACAATCGAGCTATTGCAGCAAGCACTAGATAATAATATAGCTCTCGATGATATTATCAGTGAGGGACTAACGTCAGGGATGCAAGTTGTTGGACAGAAATTCAATAGTAAGGAATATTTTATACCAGATATGCTGGCATCCGCTGATGCAGTGGCAGCGGGGATGGATTTACTCAGACCATACCTTGAGAAAGCGGATATTGAGAGCAAGGGGAAATTCGTCATTGCTACTGTTAAGGGAGACATTCATGATATTGGGAAAGATATTGTCACCATGCTGGTCAAAGGCGAAGGATATGAGGTAATTGATCTGGGAATAGATGTACCGACTGAAAAAATTGTAGAGGTTGTGAAAAATGAGAAACCTGATTTCCTGGGGCTTTCTGCTTTGTTGACGACAACGATGACAGTAATGGGAGAAATCATCGAAGCATTAACAGAAGCCGGAGTTCGGGACACAGTTAAAGTATTAGTTGGCGGAGCAGCAATCTCTGAAGAATTTGCCAGGGGAATTGGAGCAGATGCGTATTGTACAGATGGATTTCAAGCCATAAAAGTGCTTGCTAATTACAAGAAACAATAAGCGTAATTTCTGAAAACAAACTTCTAAAAAGGAGAATAATAATGGCAGGAATAGCAGGTATTCTAGGTACAGATAACGGTGAGTTAGCACCTATGCTCGATAGAATCAAGCATAGAGGGCCACATGAGACATGGGTGAAGCATGACTATATGATACACATGGGATGTTGTGAGCTCAATATGGGGGCAGATTCTAAAGCTGGGGCACACCATAGCTCTGATGAACAAAGGACAGTGGTTCTTGATGGCCGTATCTACAACCCTGAGAAAGGGAGCATGACCGATGCAGAAACGGTGATGTCTTTCTATAAAAGATTTGGCAGCCAATTTGCCAGCAGGCTTGATGGGGACTTCGCCTGTGCCATTGCTGATAAGGGTAGTCTAGTGCTCGCCCGTGATGCTGCAGGAGTGAAACCACTGTACTATGGACACAACGATGGAAATCTGTGCTTCGCTTCAGAGGCGAAAGGTCTGATAGGGATGGTTGATGACGTTAAGGAGTTTCCACCTGGCTATATTTATTCCCGGGAAATGGGATTTCAGAAATACAGTAACCATGCGGTTAATACTCCAGAGTTCGAGAATTACGAACAGGCAAAAAAGGTATTAGCAGAGCTACTTATGGAGGCAACCGAGAAACGGATGAAGGACAACACTGTGGGCGGGATCTTGCTGAGTGGAGGTTTGGACAGCAGCCTCATATCCTATATGGCCAAACAGATAAATCCTGATATCGAGGCTTTCACAGTAAGTATGCAAGAAGGAGTAGACCTGCCGCTGGCTCGAGATGTAACTGCTTACCTGGGGATTAAGCATCATGTTTTAATGTTTGACGAAAAAGAGATACTTGATATATTACCGCAGGCAATTCATAACCAGGAAATGTTTGAAGAAAGCTGCGTGCATGGGGCTATTGCCAATTTCCTTGCCGGTCGCTTTGTAAGCCCCCATACTCGATGTATTCTCACTGGAGAAGGGGCAGATGAGTTCTTTGCCGGCTATGATGGACAGTATAAACAGGGTAAAAACACTGAAGAAGTTGCCAGTATAGTTGAGACGCTAATTAACGTTGCTCACAACACTGCGCTACAAAGACTGGATAGATTGAATGCTGCACTTGCAATAGAGTCGCGTACTCCTTTTCTTGATGCGAAAGTAATTGATTTTTCAAAAAAAATCCCTATAGAGTGCAAAATTCACGGCAAGGAGCAAGCCGGTAAATGGATTCTACGCCAGGCATTTGATGGTTGCCTGCCTGAACATATTATATATCAGACAAAACGCTTCTTCGCTCAGGGGTCAGGCGTCGCGGGGATCATGCGTCAGCTCGCAGAGAAACACATCTCTGAAAACGACCTTTCAGAGCACAACCAGAAAGAAGGTACTCCCTGGTTGTCTTCGGTCGAAGAACTGTACTATTACCGTATTTTTAAAGAGACCTTCACTCAAGCTGCCTTTGACCGATTGGTCGGCAGATGGGACCCTTCTAGACCAGATTTCTTTTTACGATAAAACTGAGGTGTACCCCAGTCTAACATTACTGCTGAACTGGTTTGATTTTCCGTAGATGCAGTGATGCAAGGATCAAGAATAGCATCGATAAAACGAGGGATGGACCCAGTGCTTCGCTAGTAATAGTCAAATCATAGAGCGGCTTCACCATTTCGCTAACAGCCAGCGAGAAAATCAGGGTGAATCCCAAGATAAACACAGCAGGAGTTAACAGCAGTCCAGCCCCTTTTTTCTTGATAGTCATGATACCGAGGATGATAAATGCAGGCATGATAAAACATAGATATAGTATGTAGATTGAGTATATAAACTCAATATTTTCACCTGCCTGGACCAGAGGTAAAAGCTGTATAATCCAGAGAACATTGAAGACTACAGCTACAAGCAGTGAAAAAACAGCCGAGATATTTCGCATCATTTCGGGCAACTGTACTTTTTGCAGGATCTCCGAGTGGATTTTTTCCACGCTATAAGCTATAGACCAGAAGGAGAGTCCGAATATGGCTAGGTAAAGATAGTACAGCATATTGTAGATGCGATCGATGACGTATATTCCATATGCATAAAACAGATTGCCGAGGGCTATCTGGATGAGGATGAAGCCATTGTATTGGCACGAAGAATGCTCAGGGACAACCCGGCAACGCTTTATAAATTGAATATCGAGTGATGAATTATTAAAAGATATAGGCAATATGCCAAAGGGAACAACTGTGCATTTTAAATACATTGAAATTGGAGTTTGTGGACTCTCTTGCAGACTCTGTCCAAGATGTCATACCGAGACTAAAAGCAAGTGTGCAGGATGTAAAAGCGAAAACAGAATGGCTGTTGGTTGCCCTTTTATCACTTGTGCTGTAAATAACAAAGGGATTGAGTTTTGCTGGAATTGTGAGGACAATAAAACTTGTGAGAAATGGAAAAAGCATAGAGAATTCGGCAAACATCACGATACATTTAAATGTTATCAAAAACTTGAAGATAATATTTCCTTTATTCAGAAGTATGGAGTTAATGAGTTTGAAAAAGTACAGAAAACCAGAGAGATATTACTCAAGGAGATGTTGCAAGACTTTAATGAGGGGCGTTCAAAAAATTATTATTGTATAGCCGTTACCATTATTGAAATCGAAGAACTGAAAAAGGCATTAATTAAAGCAAGGAAAGATTCTATTGGATTAGAAATTAAAGCTAAATCTAAGATTCTTCATTCAATATTGGATGAAATTGCAGAGAGAAAGAACTATTGTCTAAAGCTGAGAAAATGATTACCCGCTTGAAGATTGCTGCCTGGGTAGGGGTGGGAATAATGCTATTGGATACGCCGCTGGCATTTTCTTACTCTGTTTTTTCCATTAAATCGTCTTGACATGAGCCAGCAAGCCCGATAACATTCAGCCTGAGATTTAAGTTGATAGTCAGGTTATGTAAGGCGCAAGCCATCCCAACCTCGAGAAAGGGATGGCTTTTTGTTTAACTGTAAAGTAAAGCCTAAGAACTGAGCAATGACAGTAAGAATTATTACGCTTCTTTCATATTTTCTCATTGTGCTAACTATAGGCCTGTTTGCACGTACTAAATGGAATTCCTCCCCTGGGACCTATTTCCTGGCTGACCGTAAACTCGGAACAATGATGCTGCTGGGTACAATGGTGGCAACCAATTTCTCAGCCTTCACTGTTTTCGGGACCTCCGGCGCAGGTTACCGTGACGGGTACGCCTTTTTCCCCATTATGGGATTCGGTACCGGATTCATGGCATTGACCTTCTGGTTGCTGGGTCGAAAAATCTGGCAGCTTGGACGCAGTAAGGGAATAGTGACACCATCAGAACTTATCACTAACATTTATCATAGCCCTTTTCTGTCACTCCTCTTTGCAGTGGTCATGATTATTTTTACAATACCTTACCTGGCACTGCAACCCATGGCAGCAGGATATGCACTTAGGGAACTGCTTGGATTGCCCTATTTTTATGGATGCGTACTTGTCACCGTCATCATCGTTCTATACACTCTTCGTGGAGGGATGAAGGCCGTGGTCTGGACCGACCTGTTCCAGGGTGTGTTCATGACGGTGATGCTGCTGGTGGCACTGGTCATAGTGTCCCAGTATCATGGCGGATTCATTGCCGCCAATCAGAAAGTCCTTGCCTCTAATCCGGAGCTTTTCTCCCGTCCTGGAGGAGGCGGCAGCTACACTTATGGCATCTGGTTTAGCTACATACTGCTCTGGTTTTTCTGCGACCCCATGTTCCCACAGCTCTTCCAGCGTTTTTTCTCCGCCCGTAGCAAGCTAAGCATTTCCCGAACCATGCTCTTTTATCCTCTTATCTGCACGGTTATTTTCTTCCTGCCGGTTTCAGTTGGTGTACTGGGGCACCTCTCCTTTCCCGACCTTGCAGCTCAACAGAGCGATAAGATTCTTCCTATGTTGCTGACATCAATCTCCGGGGATTTCGTGGCAGCGCTTATCATTGCCGCGGGAATTGCAGCTCTTATGTCAACCATGGATTCACAGCTTCTGACTTTAAGTTCGATTTTCAGCAGGGACATCCTTTCCCTTGTACGAAAGAAGAAAGCTCATGGAAGCCATGCCGGCCATCTTTTCGTTGTTGTTCTCAGCCTTGCGGGCCTCGCCCTTGCGTACAAGCCACCGGCAACCATCCTTCAGATAGCCACACAGACCTTTTCAGGACTCGCCGTGCTCTTTCCTGCAGTAGTATTCGGTCTTTATTTCAAACGGAGCTATTCACTGGCAGCTATTCTCTCCATTCTGTGCGGAGAAGGAACACTACTAATGTTTTACCTCAAATGGCTTCCGTCAGGTGCTTTTCTGCCGGTGATATGGGTAATGCTGGTTACCTTTGTAGTCTATCTGGTAACTCATGTAATTATGCTGCGGAAAGAAGGACTGTTTGCGTTCCAGACACCGAAATGGCTGTATAATCCCTATATCTACGTAATGGCAGGGATATTTATCCTGTCAATGGATTTCTGGAACTGGGGCTCTGTCCATCCAATGTTCATGGGCATCCCTGCATGGATATGGTTCTTTGTTCTTCTCTCCGCCATCCAGACCTTCGCCATGGCGCGAATGATAAAGAATAAATCCTGACAGGCTCCCTGGCTAATACATAAAGCAAATACCTTTATGTAACCTTTTATTCTCAGAATAATTGGAGTAATATCGGACATGAAGAACGTTACCCTAGTAGTTTATATATTTTGTAAATGGATAAGATAGATAATAGGTACATAGATAAAGCTATCGATGAGTTAATTTCACTGATTGGTATTAAAAAAGAAATAAGTCAAAACTCTCTTCTTAATCAACTACACGCTGGCAATACAAATATATGTATTGAACATATTGCGGCCTACCTTGGTCTACCTGTTGCAATCAACCTTACCTATGTCCCTGACAATCCAGAATCAACTTATTTTAATAATCATTTTGATAGCCATAGTTTAGCTGTAACAGATACTTATGGTAGAGGCAAGGAATACATCACAGCTCAAGTCATGATCCCATCTAATATACCAAAATATGGCACAGATGAGATGCGTAACTTTCCAATATCCGTTAAAGTGAGCAATACTTGCATCAATTATCCATTTACCTTTATGGCAATCATGGCTCATGAACTCTCCCATATCGTATTGCATTCACTCAGATATCAAAAGAAGGATAATGAACTATATACTGATCTTACAGCAATGATTTTGGGTTTCTCAAATGTGCTAGGTTTAGGACGGAAGAATACAATAAATAGCATGAATACTCCACTGTCAATAGCCATTAAAACTACATATACCTATGGTTATTTATCAGATGGTAATTTTAATTTTGCTCTGCTAAAAATAAAGGAAATACTTGCAGAAAACGAAGCTGATAATAAATTACTACTTAAAGAAATCGATAAATATGGGAAATTATTAAATTCGTACAAACTTCATATTCAAAATGTTTCAAAACTACTCGACTACATTGATCATCACTCGAATAAAAAATTTGATACCAATGATACCTTACGTCTTATGCAACTCCATCAGCCAAATTACCTTAACAACTTAAAGGATATTGCCAAGAGGCATATAGCTGAATTAAGCTCACTCAGTAATCAATATACAGAACTTAGCTATTTCAAGCCAAATGGTCCCCTTTCTTTAAAAAACGCTCTGGCACAGTTACAGCTTTCAATTACAGAACTATCAAGCAACCTTTTTTCGGTAAACAATGACATTAATATTTTAAGGAAATATACTAATCCTATTCATAAGTTAAGATGGCACTAACAAGCTAGTGTCATACATAAACTGAATTATCTTTGTAGATATTAAGAAATGACTATGAGTCTAATTAGAATATCGACGAGATTTAATAGAAGCGGAATTCGTGTTCTAAAAACTCCACTATCTGAAAATTATGTTATTGCTCCCGCAAAGCGAATTTTTAAGGCAACTCTGGAAAGAATTGATAGTGAATTTAGGTCAAATATGGATAGCTCTCGTATTAGCTGTATTGAAAGTATTTCCTGCGCTATAGCAGAGTATATCTCCAATAATTCTACAACAGTAGAAAAACGATATTCCTTATCAAAGTGTTTAGCGGAATCTTTTTACCGTGAGAGGATTCATATATTTACGATCGGCCATTATGACGATACAGAAAAACTGTTAATGGATCAATTAAAATTTATTCCAAGCTTATATAGTGCCGTTAAACAAGCTTGTGATAAATATATTACAGAAGGAGGAAAAGCATTTGCCGAACATGAGACAGCACGGGAGCAAGCGCTTTCAGATTATTCAAGTAACAAGGACGCCCTTTGGAGAGAAATCTCTGGTTTCACAAAATAAAAAGAGGCAAAGCTACCAGTCAGTTTTGCTTGGTTTTATTTGAGACCGACTCTTAATTAGCAAGTTCAGGGTTGGTCTCCATAGCATTCAAGATTGTTTTTGCCTTTTCAATGAATCTTTCCGCAGCAACAATTACTGTCCTGGCTCCTGCTTCAGAAAACTCTGCCTTTTTGTGTGAGTTAATCATCAACTATCACTCCATTTACTGAGCATATACTCATTATTTTGAGCATCACATAAAAAGGTAAATGCCTTCCTCCCTTAATTTAATTCATTCCCCTTATTATCGCAGGAATTTTCTTCGAAGACTTAGGGCTTGTTGCGAGGGAAGACACTATCAAGAAATGCTGTCGTAGATAGTATCTTGATACCCTGCCACTCTTTCAAAGAAATAAGATGGTGCTCATCGCCAGAGACAATATAATCAGCCTGGCATTCGAGAGCACACTCAAGAATACGGTTATCGGCAGGGTCTGCTTTTATTACCGATACAATTTCATTAGGAGTGACAAGTACAGAGAGGGATCTGATTTCATCTATTGTTTCAGAGATCTGCCAGCTTTGCCAGTTGAACTTCCTCCTCAGCACCTCTGCCACTTCCTTGAGAATCGCTTCCGAAATTACCAGATGTATTTCCCCTGCCCTTGACAATCTTATTATTTTCTCAGGCTTTCCACCAAACAATATGGCGGAGATATAGATATTAGTATCAAGCACTACTACAGGGAGCACTATCAGGATTGTCCCGCTCGATACAGGTGGATAAGCCTCTCTACATCCTTCTCATCCTCAACGCCAGCCTTTCTGGCGCTTTCTTCTCCCCATTGCCTTATTTGCTGCCATCTCTTCTCCGAGGCAACATACTGTTTTAAGGCACTTCTCAGAATTTCACTTCTTGATGAGTTTCTCTGCCTGGCTAACTGGTCAACTTCAGCATATAATTCTGGTTCAAGAGACATGTTCACAATCTTCGTATTTCTCATTTTATCACCCACTGGTAAAGGTTTTTCATTACTCATATAAGTTTACCAGATATCCCAAAACTGTCAAACAGCTCTCACCTTTCGGAGTAAATAATATTGTATACTTCGGTTGTCTACGATTCCGGGAATTTGATTAAATGTATACGCTTGGTTTATTGCGGAGCACGCTCACATAGTGCATGTAAGGAGGGCAGAGAGTAATCACTAATAAAGAAGTAGAGTCATTGGCACTGGCCGTGGACCTGGGTGGCACCAAGATAGAGATAGCTCTCGTGGATGCAACTGGGCATATCGTAACCTCACAAAGAATCCCCACCCGGCGAGAAAAAGGTCCGGATGCGGTGATTGATTCAATAGTTGATTGTGCAAGGGACTGCCTCACTAAGGCAAATAAATCGGCGCAATGTTTAGGTATCGGAGTAGCCGCACAAGTTGAGAGAGATACGGGTGTAGTCCTGTTCTCCCCTAATCTCCACTGGCATAATGTCCCCATAAGAAAAAAACTTCAAGACGCACTGTCGATACCGGTGATAGTTACCAACGATGTGAGGGCTGCCACCTATGGAGAATGGCTCTATGGAGCAGGCCAGAATATTGATGACCTGGTGTGCCTCTTCATCGGTACCGGTGTTGGCGGTGGGGCCATCGTCGGCGGCAAACTGCTGGAAGGTCATAGCAATTCAGCAGGAGAGCTTGGACATCTAACTATTGTCAGTAATGGTCGAAAGTGTACCTGCCCTAATTCAGGATGTTTAGAGGCATACGCTGGCGGCTGGGCTATTAGTAAACGGGCACAGGAGATGGTAACTAATGACCCGAAAGAAGGGCGGACACTGCTCAGGTTAGCCGGTAGCACCAATAATATCTCTGCCGTAACAGTCACTGAAGCCTATAATCTGGGAGACCCCTTAGCTCAGCATATTGTACAAGAGACAGCACAGTTTCTAGCTGCCGGTGTAGTAGCTATTGTGAATGCGTTAAATCCTCACATGCTAATACTGGGAGGCGGGGTCATCCAGGGATTACCAGCATATATTTCTATGACCGAGCAATTGGTTCGTAGCAATGCACTTAAGGCAGCATCGGATGACTTACACATCGTTAAAGCAGCCCTGGGTAACAAGGCCGCGGTAATTGGGGCAGCTGCCTTTGCGCGGCATAAACTAAGATGCCACTAATCACCTGAACAAACACAGAGCCTTCCATTTCAGAGATGTCAGGTCTATAATGGAAACAGCATTGCCTTATCAATACCACTGTGCTTAACTGAACAACGCAAAGGTGGAGGTGACTGAGATGAGTTTCAGGTCTTTTTTATACACACTGGCGAGGCTGCTGGGTGACGTAAACGCAGTAAAAAAAGGCAAGGCAGGTACACGCGTAAAGAGGCGAGTTGCCGGTAAAGCCGCTGGAAGATTCCTTCGAAAACTATAAAGTAGCTCATCTTGGAAATCTTCAGTCGCTATCATTTTTACCAGTAAAAACATCCAGGCATAAATGAAGTCATCCCGTACCAATTCATTGAAATCCGTGAAAGGGACAGTACTGCTACTGACCATCATCGCCTTATGCCTGGGACTGGGTATCGGCAACAGAATTAGTTCCACCTGTACCTCTTCAGAGATGGAAACGGCACTGGTAATCCGGGTAATCGATGGAGATACCGTTGAACTGCTTGACGGACGCCGTGTACGTTACCTGGGAATAGACACTCCAGAGATAGGAGAGCGCTACTACGAAGAGGCATCAGACAGGAACAGGGAACTCGTCGGAGGTAAAACGGTGGAACTCCAGCGTGGCAATAGGGATGAAGACGTTTATGGTCGTCTCCTCCGTTACGTCTATTTTGAAAATGTTTTCGTGAATGCCGAGCTGGTTGCCGAAGGATATGCCCGGGCATATATCTTTGACCATGAAGAGCGCTACAGCCGGGTACTACTGCAACTGGAAGAGTATGCTAAGCTTAGTAAACAAGGTATATGGGGTTTATAGGAGATGAGTTAAAACAGGGTAACATTGACATAATATGGACATAGATAGAACATGCTGTTATAATTCGCCGCATATTTCCCAAATGACCTAGCGAAGTACAATAAAGGAGAAAGTAAAAATGAAAAAATGGTTTTCCATGGTAATTGCAGTGCTAATGTTGGTGACAACCATCTTCTTTACGGGTTGTGCTAACAACGCAGCTGATGAATCCTATAAAATAGGCGCTATAATCTCTATTTCGGGTCCCGCCTCAAACCTGGGTGTTCCTGAGAAGCAGACTCTGGAAATGCTAACAGAGGAGATAAACGCCGCTGGCGGCATCAACGGACACCCTTTGGAAATGATTATCTACGACGACGAGACCAATGCTGAAAAGACAGCTACATTGGCAACACGTCTTATTGAGAGAGACGAGGTACTGGCTATTATTGGACCGACGGCTACTGGTAATACCATGGCCATTATCGACACCATGACTTCACAAAAGACTCCGCTGGTTTCCATGGCGGCTGGTATCAGTATCATAACACCTATCCAGGATAGATACTGGATATTCAAGACCCCACAGACCGAAAAGGAAGCCGTCATCGAAATATATAAATATATGCAACAAAAAGGCCTGAAGGATGTTGCCCTGATAACCGATACCTCAGGATTCGGCGCAGGTGGTCTAAATTATCTCCTTTCAGAAAGCTCAAAATATGGCATTAATATATTGGATGAACAGACTTTCACCAGCGGTGATACCAGTATGCAGTCTCAGCTTACCCATATTAAGGGTACCGCTGCGGAAGCAGTTATCGTCTGGGCTACCGACAAAGAATCTTCTATTGTCGCTTCAGATATGCAGGCGCTACAAATGACCATCCCCCTGTTTGCCAGCCACGGTATTGCCAACATGGCTTTTATTAACAATGCGGGAGATGCGGCCAATGGCGTTATCTTCCCCGCCGGTAAATTGTTAATTGCCGACCAGGTTCCTGCCAGTGACCCTCAGCAGAAGGTCCTTGTAGGCTACAAGCAGGATTTTGAATCCAACTTTGGCGCTGGCACTATCAGCACTTTTGGAGGACATGCCTACGATGCTTTTGGCTTTATAACTATAGCCCTTGAAAACGTGGATGTTGGCTCAGACCTTGCGCAAGCCAGGGCTCAGTTAAGAGATGAAATCGAAAAGGTTGAGAATTTTGTCGGCACGGGTGGCGTATTCACCGTATCTGCGAAAGACCACCTGGGAATGATGCCGGGTTCTCTCGCTATGTTTATAATAGTAGATGGGGCATGGACCTTAGCTCCGTAGAGAACAAATTGATTTACAACCCTTAATAGAAAACAACAAAGGGGAAAAGTAGTTTCCTTTTCCCCTTTGTTCTGTGAGCTAATCGGCCAGGAGGTTCTGCTGAATGTCGCCAGACCAGTTTTTCCAGTATCTTGTATCAGGCATTACCCAGGGAAGTATTTATGCTCTCGTAGCACTGGGATTTACTATAATCTATGCCGTTACTAAGATTATCAACTTTGCACAGGGCGAATTCGTCATGCTTGGAGGTATGCTCTCCTTTACGTTCATAAACGCGATGGGTATTCCCTTCGTTCCCTCATTAATCCTCGCGGTGCTGTCCACAGCGGTGGTTGGCGCCGTATTGTATATGCTTGCTATCCGTACCGCCAGGAAAGCATCGGTGGTGAGCTTGATAATCATCACTATCGGAGCGTCCATCTTCATTCGCGGTATTGCCAGGCAATTACTGGGGGTGGATTCTGTAAGACCTCCTTTTTTCAGCGGTGACGAATCATTATTATTCATGGGAGCTATAATCAGGCCCCAGGCACTCTGGATAATCGGTACTACCATAGTGGTAACGGTTATCCTTCACCTGTTTTTTACCTATACCATGATGGGCAATGCACTTAAGGCCTCATCAATCAGCAAGATGGCAGCCGCTAAGGTAGGGATTAATACCAGAACTATGGCACTGTGTGCCTTCATCCTGGCTGCGACAATAGGTGGCATCAGCGGGATAGTTATGGCTCCACTAGCCCTCACTTCCTACAATGTAGGTGTTATGATGGGGCTTAAAGGTTTTGTGTCTGCCTCCATCGGTGGTTTTAAAAGCCCTATTATTTCGGTTATCGGTGGTATAAGCATCGGTATCATAGAATCACTTGCGGTAGGCATAAACTGGGGTCCGTTTACCTCTTCTTATAAGGATGTAATTGCCATTATGGTCCTGTTATTAATACTGCTAATTCGTTCCGGCAAACTGGCAACAGAGGAGAGGACAGCCTGATGCTACCGTGGCTTAAGAAAAAATGGGTCTACCTTGTTGCCGCCGTACTGTTAATTATTATCCCCTTTGACTGGTTCCTGGGAAAATACAACACCCTTCTGATTTTCATCGGCCTAAATACCATGGTCACCGTAGGCCTTTGTCTGCTAATGGGCTACACGGGACAGGTATCTCTCGGACAGGCTGCATACTACGGAATCGGCGCCTACTTTTCAGCCATCCTGAGTAAGACATACGGTGTTGACCCATGGCTGGCAATGTTAATCGCCGCTACGGTTACCGGTACCTTTGCCTATAGTATCGGTTACCTTATCTTCCGATTGAAAGGTAATTATCTCGCTATGGCTACCCTCGGCATTGGTATAATCATCTGGATACTCTTTCGGCAACTAAGCCAATTCACAGGTGGGCCAGATGGCATGAGCGGTATTCCCTATCTTTCCATCGGCGGGTTTGTCTTCGATACCACCTTAAAACGTTACTACCTTGTCTGGGCTTTCACTATTGCTCTTCTGCTCATTTCTCAGAATATTATCCGGTCACGAACAGGGAGAGCTCTGAGGTCGATCCACGGCAATGAAGACGCGGCAGAATCCATAGGCATCAACATCGCCCAGTTCAAGGTTAAGATTTTTGTATTGAGCGCTGTATTCGCCTCTCTTGCCGGTAGTCTCTTCGTTCACCATCTCCGTTTCGTCAGTCCTCAACAATTTAACTTCCTGGCATCGGTAAAACTGGTGGTGATGGCAGTTATTGGCGGGCTGGCCAGCATCTGGGGCGCTATTTTTGGCGCAGCCACCACCAACATCCTCAGCGATGAACTACTGCTTAACTTCGGTGAACTGGATATCATGATATATGGATTGATACTGATGCTGGTAATGATATTCATGCCACAGGGTTTGTTTGTAAAATTGAAAGAAACCATAGCTATATGGCGTACCAGAGCGGCGAAAAAGGATTAGTATTTGAGCGAATTCATATTACAAACTAAAGATTTAAGTAAAGCCTTCGGGGGGCTGGTAGCCGTTGATAAACTTGACATTGCTATAGAAGAAGGTAAAATTACTGCGATTATTGGCCCTAACGGGGCAGGAAAGACTACTTTATTCAACCTTATTGCCGGAGTCTATTCGGCCACCAGCGGAGAGATTCTCTTTCAAGGAAAGCGAATTAACAATTTACCGGCTCATAAAAGGGCGTCTCTCGGTATAGCGCGGACTTTTCAACATGCGCTCCTCTTTGGGAACATGACCGTTCTTGAAAATGTTATGGCAGGACAGCATACACGAAGCCGCTATGGCATTTTGGAAGCAGCCTTATGCCTGCCCAAGGCTTATCGTGAAGAAAAGAAAATCTTCCTCGAGGCGACTAAGTATCTTAACCTGGTAGGACTTGGCATGGAGAAAGACAGGGAAGCCTTGAGCTTACCACTTGGACGGCAGAAATTACTTGCTATCGCTCGCGCGCTGGCTACTGAGCCAAAGATTTTACTCCTTGATGAGCCCGGTGCAGGGCTGACTACTCTTGAAAAGCGAGCCCTGAGCGACTTAATTCACCGTATTATAGACATGGGAATAACCGTACTGCTTGTTGAGCATGACATGCCGTTAGTAATGGGACTTGCCGAAAAGGTTATTGTGCTGGATAGCGGACAAAAGATTGCGGAAGGTAGTGCGGCCCAAATACAGAGAGATAAAAGAGTTATTGCGGTTTACCTTGGCGAGGAAGTGGAAGTATAATGCTAAGAGTTGAAAATGTAACCGTGGTTAATGGCCGGGTTACAGCCGTAAGAGAGGCCTCTTTGCTGGTAAACGAAGGGGAAATTGTCACCCTGATTGGGAGCAACGGAGCGGGCAAAAGTACGATGCTCAACGCCATAGCCGGGCATATACCTTTACGGAGCGGCAATGTATGGCTACACGGCAAACAACTCTCAGGGCTTGCACCCCACCAAATGGCAGGACTCGGCCTGGCTTATGTACCCGAAGGAAGACAAATCTTCGGACCAATGACGGTAGCGGATAACCTGATTCTCGGTGTCTATTCTTGGTGCGCCCGGAAACCGCTCAACACTCTGGGTTACATTGGATGGTTCCTGCGTCAACCATCGGTCCAGTCTAACCTGGAGATGGTTTTCCATCTCTTCCCTGTTCTAAAAGAACGCCAGAAGCAGAAGGCGGGTAGTCTCAGCGGTGGCGAACAACAGATGCTGGCGATTGGCCAGATACTGATGTCCTCACCAAAGATTATTTTACTGGACGAGCCGTCTCTTGGACTGGCACCCACTTTAGTAAGGGATATACTGAAGCTACTGGTTAAATTGAGAGACGAAGGAATTACCATACTTCTTATCGAGCAGGATGCTACGGCTGCTCTCAAAATCGCCGACAGGGGCTATGTTATGGAAAGGGGACGTATTACCATTGAGGGCACAGCCAGAGAGCTTTTAGGCAACGACAAGGTTATACAGGCATACCTGGGTAAATCTGTTGGCTAGTATTGCGTGCCCATGATAAAATGAAATTCAGTAGGGAATACTTTTCTTTATTACTAATAATTGGAGGTAAAAGGCGATGATTTGGAATGCCAAATATGAAACAATGCCAAGGAAGGAATTAGAAGAACTTCAACTGGAAAGGCTGAAGCGGCAAGTAAGCAGAGTCTACGAGAAAATCCCTTTTTATCAACAGGCATTCATGAAGCGGGGCATAAAACCGTCAAGCATTCATTCTTTAACTGATCTTGCCCGGTTGCCTTTTACCATTAAGCAGGATTTCCGTGATAACTATCCATTCGGTTTGCTTGCTGTTCCCATGGAGCAGGTAGTCAGGATCCATGCCTCCAGCGGCACTACAGGAAAGCCCGTAGTAGCTCCATACACTGCCGGTGATATAGACATGTGGGCGGAGGTCATGGCCAGGACTTTATCCTGTGCAGGGATGACAAAAAATGACATAATGCAGAATGCTTATGGCTATGGGCTTTTCACCGGTGGCCTCGGTTTCCACTATGGTGGTGAAAGACTCGGAGCAACAGTCATCCCCACTGCTGCCGGCAATACAAAAAGGCAAATCATGCTCATGGAAGACCTGGGAACTACGGTCATTACATGCACGCCTTCCTATTCACTCACCATCGCCGAAACAGCTCTGGAAATGGGGGTAGACTTGAAGTCCTCTAAACTAAGGCTGGGAGTTCTTGGAGCCGAGCCCTGGTCAGAACAGATGAGACAAGAAATAGAAACCAAGCTAGCAATACGAGCGATAGACATATACGGGCTTACTGAAATGGTAGGACCAGGAGTTTCCGTAGAATGCCCCAACAAGTGTGGCATGCACATCTTTGAGGATAATTTCCTCCCAGAGATAATCGACCCCGAAACGGGAGAACAACTTCCTTATGGCGAGAAGGGAGAGTTAGTGTTAACTACTCTCACCAAGGAGGCGCTACCCATTATACGCTTCCGGACTAAAGATATAACCTCGTTAAACCTTGAACCATGTAAGTGCGGAAGAACATTGGTGCGAATGTCTAAAATAACCGGCAGAACAGATGATATGCTGATTATTCGTGGTGTTAATGTTTTTCCCTCTCAAATAGAGAGTGTTCTGCTTGAGGTTGAGGGGGTTGAGCCACATTATATAATAGTAGTCGACCGTAAACGCCACATGGACACACTGGAAATTCAGGTTGAGGTATCCGATGACGTATTCTCCGACGAAGCGCGTAAAATGGAATCCCTGGAAAAGAAGTTAATGGAAGAAATGGAGAGTACATTAGGTATCAGTCCTGTTATCAAGCTGGTAGAGCCCAAATCTATTACACGTACTGAAGGAAAAGCTAAGAGGGTTTATGACCGTCGAGAACTCTAATCGTTCATAGAGGAGTAAGATAAAAATGAAAATAAAACAGATTTCTGTCTTTATAGAAAACCAGCCCGGTAGACTGGTAGCTATATTGGAAGCATTGAAAGCGAAGAATATTAATATGCTTGCTCTTTTCGTGTCTGATACCACTGATTTCGGGATAGTCCGTATGATTCTCTCCGACACGGTGCTGGGTATAGAGGCATTAAGAGAAGCTAATTTTGCAGTAAAGGAGACTGTTGTTCTACGGCAAGAAATACCAGATATTCCGGGGGGTCTCCTCGAGACGATTGCCAGGCCCTTAACTGAGGCGGGGATAAATCTAGAGTATTTTTACGCTTTCCTTGACACCACACCAGGTAAAGCTACCATCGTCCTTAAAGTGGCTGACCCCGATAAGGCTGAAGAAGTACTTAGCAGGTAATTAACTATTTATCCGGTGAAATAGGAACAGTAGTGCCGGTAGCCCTGGCGATTAGCTTGTCATGCTGATTGATAACTGTTATCTCTGATATGCCTACCCGTCGCCCGCTTTTTATTACCCTGCATTCAGCCGTAAGGGTATCGTATGTTGCTGCTCCACTGATAAAGTGGATATTAAACTGGGTTGCTACACTGGGGTAGGCTAGAGAATTAGAGGCGTAGGCGAATGCCTGGTCAGCGATGGACGTTATAATGCCGCCGAAGATAAATCCGTTAAAATTCTGATATTCAGGTAAAAGCTGCATGGTCACTTTAGCATAACCCGATTTAAGCTCAATAACCCGCATTTTCAGAAATGAAGCAACTGGTTCTACCTTCATCTTCTCAGTCAGCATCCGTATGTTTTTATCTACACTATCAGCCTGCTCGTCTTTATTCATATAAATTTTCTGCCTTGTATCTATTATCTATCTTAAAAAAAGATAATTTACTACATCCTCCGTATTCTTTTTCCTATCCAGGAGAAGATGTCTTAAAAATGTATTCATCAGGAGGGCAAGGATAGATTCGCTGCTAATAACCGACCAGCCATCTGCAAATAATACCTTACAAGTGGAAGATGTATTGACGGAAATCTAGCCTGATTTGTATTTCTGGGCTATTTTCCTGAAGCCTTCCAGTGAACCTTCCAGCGTGCTGTCGTTAACGCAGTAAGAAATCCTGAAATATCCCGGATACCCAAATCCGCTGCCCGGTACCACAAGTACTCTATGCTGGGATAATTCTTTGACAAAGGCAACATCATCTTTCAATGGGGACTCAGGGAATAAATAAAACGCTCCCTGAGGTTTCATAACCTTATAACCAATACTGGTTAGATTATCGTAAATTAAATCTCTCTTACGGCGATACTCATCTATCGATACGGTTACTCCCTGTAATGCACGTATTACGTTCTGCATTAGAGCCGGCGCGTTTACGTATCCCAGTACGCGATTGCAGAATATAAGACCAGCCATTATTTCATCATGCTGCTCCAATTCAGGGTGAACCGCAATATATCCAATCCGTTCTCCGGGCAATGCCAGGTCCTTAGAGTATGAATTTACTACAAAGCTCTGTTTGTAATGGGGCCAGACATGTGGACACTGTAGCCCATCATATACGATATAGCGATAAGCCTCATCGCTAATGAGTGATATAGGAGAGCCAAATTCCAGGGATTTTTTTTCCAGTAGCTTACCAAGAGCGATAATAAAGTCGTTGCCATAAACCGCCCCGCTAGGATTGTTGGGTGAGTTTACTATTACCGCTTTAGTTTTTTGATTTATGGCATTTGCAAGCTCACCGAGCCGTGGTACAAATTGTTCATCAGTGGATACAACCTTAACGATTCCATTGTGGTTATGAATATAATGAATGTATTCAGCAAAATATGGGGCGAAAATAACCACTTCATCACCGGGGTTAAGTATTGTCTTGAGCACAACATTCAAACCACCGGCGGCACCACAACTCATAACAATATCGTTCTGGCCAATTGCCACACCCGACTCAACTGACAGATAATCAGCTACCGCTTTTCTGGTCCCGGCATAGCCGGCGTTTGACATATAGCGATGCATACCCTGAACCGGATTTTCAACAATTCTTTTCAGTTCCTGGCAAAACTCGGCAGGTGGCTCCATAATTGGATTTCCAAGGGTGAGGTCAAAAACATTACTTTCGCCGTAACGCTCTTTGAGTATATTGCCTTCCTCGAACATTCTCCTGATCCAGGAGCTTTGTTCCATACTGTGCCTGACAGTATCAGAAAGTACCATCGCCGATTTCCTTTCTGCCTTTATTGAAGGCGCTAATATTTATTGGCACTATCTTAGCTGGCAGCCGTTGCTTAATAACATCCATCCATACCTGAATTTCAAACGGCAGGAAGACTGAGGCACATCCCAGTAAAAAGATATTCAGTACTCTTATGTCACCTAAACTGATTGCATGTTCGGTACCACTGACAGTAATAACGCGAGATGTTTTCCCTTTTAAAATACCGAATATCTCTTCATCATCGGGGTAACTGTCCTTACCTAGATTTACTGTTGACGGTGGTATTTTGTAGTTATTAACGATTACAGTTGATTTTTCGTTTAAAAATTGTGCCCATCTCATGGCTTCAAGCTTTTCAAAACCAAGCATTATGTCAGCTTGTCCCTTTTTGATTAAAGGCGAGTAGACTTTGGCTCCCGCACGAATATGGCTTACCACGCTTCCTCCACGCTGTGCCATACCAAGCGTGTCTGTTTTTTTAGTGTCATAGCCGGCGGCTAGTGCTACCTCGGCAAAGATGTCACTGGCAAGGATAATACCCTGCCCACCGACTCCTGAGATTATCAGGTTTAGATTCTTCATTCAGCCTTTTCCTCACCTTGGGAGAGCTTTGGACTTATCGCGTGCCGCGGGCAAATTTGCCGGCAAACGCCGCAAACATCACCTACGCACAGGTTATCATCAATAAATATTTCACCGTCACGGTATTGAATCGCCGGACAACCAATCATGGCGCATAAATCGCATTTGGTGCATTTATCCCTGTCAATATACATCGGCGTAGTTTTCTTCTTAACCAGTGCCTGACAGCCACCGCGCACTATAATAACGGATAGCTCGGGATTGCTCAGTGATTTCTTCACCGTATTTCTTATCTCTTTTACGTTGAAAGCATCGACTACCTGAACGTCGCTGACCCCGATGCCACGAACCAGTTTTTCCAGGTCAACTCTGTTCGTAGTTTTACCCTGAGCTGTTCTACCCGTTCCCGGGTTGTCCTGATGTCCGGTCATGGCAGTAGTCATATTGTCCAGGATGATTACCGTTATTTTTCCATTATTGTAAACGGCATCAACCAACGGGGTTATACCGGAATGCAAAAATGTAGAATCTCCAATGACGGCGATAATATCACCGGTGACTCCAGCCTTCTCTAGCCCCAACGCCTGCCCAATACCAGCCCCCATACAGGCGCAGGTATCCATGGCACTGAGTGGAGGGAGGGCCCCCAGGGTGTAGCACCCGATATCTCCCGCAATAATCATTGAAGATTCACGTTCAGGTTTATTACGAGTAGATAAGCTATTACGATGGCCTAGATTGCTGAGTGTAAAATAGACACCCACGTGCGGACATCCTGCGCAAAAAAGAGGAGGACGCCCAAGGAAGGCAGGTTTTCCATCAGGTTTTTCTTTGGAACTAATCTTCGGAAGTAAATTGGCTTTACGGCTGCACTCTTCAACGATATCCGGATTCAATTCTCCGACCAGAGGGATGATATCCTTCCCGGTTACCTCTATGCCCATTATTTTAATGCTCTCTTCAATAAAAGGGTCAAGCTCCTCAATGACCAGAAGCTTTTTTACTCGCGAGGCAAAATCTTTAATCATGCCCTTCGGCAGGGGATATGGCATACCCAGCTTCAGAAACGATGCCTCGGGAAAAGCCTGCCTGGCGTATTGATAGGCAACTCCGCTGCTTATTACCCCCAGAGCAGAACTACCCGCTTCTACTTTATTAACAGGAATAGTTTCTGAAAAGGCAGTAAGCTCCAATAATCTCTTCTCTACCTGGACATGACGTAACCGGGCGTTTGCCGGCAACATAACGTATTTTCTATAATCGAGGGGGAATCCTATCTTCGCATTATCCTGGCGCTGTATTTTTGCGTCTACAAGTGATTTGGAATGAGAGATACGGGTAGTGCTGCGAACCAGTACCGGCGTATCAAATTTCTCGCTTATATCAAACGCCAGACTCATAAAATCATAGGCTTCCTGGCTGTCGCTTGGTTCCAGTACCGGAATCTTGGCTAGTTTAGCATAATAGCGGGTGTCCTGCTCATTCTGTGAGCTGTGCATTCCGGGGTCATCAGCGACAATGAATACCAGTCCGGCGTTTATTCCGGTTGTGGAGGCCGCCATAAAAGGGTCAGCAGCTACATTTAGTCCAACGTGCTTCATGGACACCACTGAACGGGCGCCACCATAGGCTGCTCCTAAGGCTACTTCTACTGCAACCTTTTCGTTGGTGGACCACTCAGCATAGATATCTTTGTGTTGTGAAATATTCGCCAGTATTTCAGTACTTGGAGTTCCCGGATAGGCTGTTGCAACCCGAACACCTGCATGGTAAGCCCCGAGGGCTAAAGCTTCATTTCCAGAGAGTAGTTTCATCACGATTAAAAGTCATTATATCACAGGAATATTGCTGTTTTACAAAACTTTGATATAAAGGCTTGTGTAACGGAACCAGAGAGTAGTTTCAACCTAGGCGACAACCGCAGGCTTCAGCTCAAGCGTTACTAAAAGAGAAGGATTAGGGGCAAGGTCAAAATCTGCCATCTCCTCACCTTCAAGATGCAGTGAAACAGCTTCCTGAAGGTTGTTCATAGTCTCATCCAGAGTCTTACCCTGAGTTACCACTGCTATCTCCAAGCACTCAGCAATGTAATAGCTTTCACCTTTATGCACAAATGCTTTAATAGAATGTCGCATATTTAACCCCTCCTTAGCTTTACAAAAAACTAAACACTCCCTATTATGACCAATTTTTTTAAACAAACTTATTGTACTTGATACTAATTAGTTACTCAATCTTAATGGAAGTATTGATGGAGAATGGTACAGTGATATTCCAAAGAATTTTGGTTCAGGCGGTTCTTTATTTGCTCTTGAACGAGATATTGAATTTTATCGTATTTGGGTAAGACGTGGTCGTATCTGAAGATAGAATGATGAAGTGGAGGGTAATAATTAAAGAAAAAAATGGCATTGGGCTTAAAGTTGAATCCTGTATACGTGTTTATTATTTCAATTTTAAACAACAAAGAATCTTTGATAAGCCAAAACTAGAAAATGCTGCTACTAATAGCCTTTCCCCCCGAAGCATGCGGAGGCTGAGATACATAGGTAACACCTGTGGTATGTTTAGTAAAGATATTA
>CAZZHQ010000013.1:0-44752 GCA_964654015.1 uncultured Dehalococcoidales bacterium
ATGAGTTTATAGATCAAATTGAAACAATTGCTATTAATAGAGCTAAAGAATTATCCAAGGGAAGGTTACAACTCAGACTGGAAGATAGTAGAAATGTAGCTTTGTGGCTCGGCAGTCAGCAACTATTGACAGGTCAGATACTTGAAATAAATGAGGTCACCAAAATTATAGACGCCATCACCACTGATGACCTTAAACAGGTTGCAAATACACTACTCTCCAGCAATAGGATTAGTCTGGCAATCGTGGGACCTGATAAAGATAATCCTTCGATTGAGTACCTGAATTCCAGGGTGATATAATCCGCTTGCGGTAAGAGTACGGATTATCCCTTCATCAATTGAGACTAATAGTAACTATCAGACATCTTAATTTATCTAACGGCGTTTATTAATATCAGGAGATATCTCATGCAACATATTGAAACTGGTAGTGCAAGTATCGAGCCGTATGGGCCTGTGGTAGCGGGATCATTCCAATGTATCATATTCACATACACGGCAGGACACCCTATCGATGATACTGGTTACTTAAAGATTGTATTCCGTCATGTCGGAGATTTCGGTACTCCGCAGTTTGACAGCCCAACAGCAGCAAATTATTGTACTGTAACTACCAACGGTGATTGTCATATTGAGCCACGATGGGATCCTAAGGGTCACACACGCCCCTGGGGACAGTCTTTATTACTGAAAGTAATGAATGGTTTCCTGAAGGAGGGCGAGAAAATAATAATTACTTTTGGTGATAGATCTGGAGGATCTCCAGGCTGGCAGATGCAAACCTTCTGTGAAGATAGCTTTGAGTTCAAGACCCTCGTTGATCCCATAGCCACTTATGAATTTAAAGAAATTATGAAATCACCCACCTTGAGTGTAATACCAGGTCAACCATCAAGAGCAGTCTGTATTGCCCCTTCTCAGATAATAGCAAACAAAGATTTTTATTACTACCTCAAACTGGAGGACCAATGGGGTAATCCCACTGATAAGCCACTGAAGATACACCATACAGGCTTCTCAAAGATAGGTATAAACAGCGTCACCATCAGCGATGAGAAAACAAAGCTCCTGGCTGAAAGCAACCCGATCGAGACACTGGAAGAAGAAGAGCTATTGCATCCATACTGGGCAGACTTTCATGGACAGTCCGAGGAGACCGTTGGTAGTAATTCAATACAGGATTACTTCGCCTTTGCGCATGACTATGCGCTAATTGATATAGCTGGACATCAAGGCAACGATTTTCAAATCAGTGATGATTTCTGGGATACTATTAATGAGACCACCAGAAAATTCTATCAACCTGATAGTTTCGTCACCTTTCCGGGCTATGAATGGAGTGGAAACACCCCTCTGGGAGGCGATCGCAACATCTTTTTCCGCTCCGAGGGCGGTCAAATCAGCAGAAGCTGTACAGATTTGTTACAGGAAAAACAATCGGCTTATGCCAACTCGCCTACTGTACTGGAGCTATTTGAAAAACTCAGAGGGCAAATGTCAGGTGCTTTCGCATTCGCTCATGTAGGGGGTCGCTATGCAGATATCACCATGCACGATCCCGAGATTGAACTAGCGGTTGAGATACATTCAGATTGGGGCACATTTGAATGGCTGCTGGAGGATGCCCTGAAATTGGGATATCGTATTGGCATTTGTGCCAACTCTGACGGGCATAAAGGGCGCCCAGGTGCATCATATCCCGGAGCCAGCAAGTTTGGTTCGCTAGGAGGACTAACTTGCGTGCTGGCAACCAGACTGGAACGAGAAAGCATCTTCGATGCACTAAAGGCAAGACACTGCTATGCCACTACAGGTAACCGCAGCCTGGTAAAAGTATATATCATTATGGATAATGGGCAGAGGGCTATGATGGGCGATATCGTGTCCTATGAGTATGGGAAGGCGTTACTTTCAGTTAATATTACAGGAACAGCACCCATAGAGAGTGTAGAGATTCGCAATGGTCTGGACACTATTGGCACTTTTCGGCCATATGATAATAACGACATCTGCCACAGTAAAAGGTTGAAGATTGTCTGGAGTGGATCAGAGCTACGTGGTCGAGCACGTATGGTATCATGGGACGGAACATTACAACTCATTGGTAATACTATTTCCAGCGCAAGAGCTGTAAACTTGTGGAATGAGCATCATCCATTAAAGCTTATAGATGATAATCATTTAGAATGGGAATCAATAACTACTGGAGGCGTGGCAGGAATTATACTGACACTAAAAGAAGCTAATACAGGACAGATTGAAATTGAAACAGCGCAGGGCAATATTTCAATAGACGTGAACTCAACTGGAATTAGTCCAAAGACCTGGAATTATGGTGGATTGGATAAACATTTGAAGATATACAGGCTTCCTGATAATAAATCGTCAACTGAGGTCTCCTTCAAGTTGGCAATAAATAAATTGCAGAAGGGCGATAACCCCATATATGTCCGCATGATGCAAGAAGATGGGCATATGGCATGGAGCAGTCCGGTTTATTTAATAAATAACACCGTTAAGATATAGACTTTTTTTGGAGTTATTTGATGGGAAATCATAGAGCAAGTATAGACGCCATGGTCCAAGATGTTACTACAATAACAGTAGACGATATTCCCAACCAAACAATAAATAAAGCAGTTGACTTATTCGTTGATACAATCGGTTGCATCTTTGCAGGAACAAATGCAGAGGGTATCTCTGAGTTAAAAAATACTATCTTGTATTGGGGGTCCACCCCTCATGCTACTGTACTCGTCTCTGGTGAAAAAACGAGTGCGCCATCGGCCACATTAATAAACTCAGCCATGGGCCATGCCCGAGATTTCGATGACACTCATGATCTTGCCGCCAATCATGGTTCCGTGGTCATAGTGCCAGCACTATTAGCTACCGCAGAGGCATGCAGTCGCGGGAACAAAACAGCAAAAACAAATCCTTTCCCTGGGGACCAGGTGTGCGGTAAAGACTTGATCGCCGCCCTTGCTGTAGGACTTGAGGTAACAAACCGGCTAGCAATGGCTTTTGCGCCATATCTTCATGCAGGATGGCTACCAACCACCTTATGGGGACCTTTTGGAGCAGCAGCCGCATGTGGCAGAATCCTCCAACTGAGTAATGAACAAATGCATAACGCCTTCGGACTTGCTTATTCACAAATACACGGCAACCGACAGGCATTGCTTGATGGCGCCCTGGCGAAACGTATTCATCCTGGGTTAAGCGCAGCATCCGGGTTACAATCGGCATTTCTCGCCGCCAACGGTATCACTGCGGCTCGAAATATCATTAGCGGTGACTTTGGTATTCCTGTCCTTTACACTGGAGGCAAAATTGACAGTCACTACATAGATACAGGACTAGGTTCTTTTGAAGAAACGATGAATATTAGCATCAAACCATATCCTTCTTGCCGGTGCACACACGCTGTTGCTGACGCTGCTTTGGCCCTTAAAAAACAACAATTGATATCCTGGCAAGATATTGAAAGCGGTGAAATTTACCTGCCACCAAATTCAATGGCACAAATTGGTCAGCCTTTTGCCATAAGGGGTAATCCTACTGTTGATGCCCAGTTTAGCGCACAGTATGTAGCCGCCCTTACCTTCATTTACGGTAAACCACAGATAGCGGATTTTCATATGGATAATGTTATTTCTCGAAAAGAAGTTGTTCAATTGGCGTCTCGTTTCACTCCAGTAGTATTTGAGGAACACACAGTGGAGATTGGCCTGGCTGAGCTTACAATTAACATGAAGAATGGACAGCATCTTCACTCAAGAATTGAAAAGACAAAAGGAAGCCCTTCAAATCCACTATCAGTAGAAGAGCAAGAGATGAAATATATGGATTGTCTGGATAATTCTGGTAATACCTATTCAAACAAGATTAAGCATTCGTTATTCAGCACAACCAGGGATATCATTAACTGCGATGACGTAGCAAGATTTGTGGACTTAATACAGAGTTATGCCGAAAATCCAGCTATCTAAAGTTACCGAAACAGACCTCGATCCAATAAATTGGTAAACAGTAGTCAAAGGAAAAGTACGAATTAACAGTATCTAAAGAAAAGATAAATGGCAAATGAAAAGGGGAAAGCCTATTCTAAAAGCTCTCCCCTTTTCTATTTACTACAATTTGATTCTAGTAATCGGGGTATCCGCCACCGGAAGGCATGGCAGGTGCTTTGTCCTTCTCAGGAATATCGGTCACTAACGCTTCTGTGGTTAATATCATGTTCGCTATGCTGGCGGCATTTTGTAACGCCGCTTTTGTAACTTTTAGAGGATCAACGATTCCCCTCTTTACCATATCGACATTGATCTCATCTTTGTCTGCGTCGTAGCCAATTCCCGGTGCACTTTCCATAATCTTGTTCACTATTACGGAAGCTTCTCTGCCGCTATTAGCGGCTATGCAGCGAATAGGAGCTTCCAAAGCTTTTTTCAATATAGCGACTCCTGTAGCTTCATCACCACTAAGGTTTAGCTTGTTCAAAGCATCAACAGAATTGAGAAGCGCAATGCCACCACCTGGTACAATGCCTTCTTCTACTGCGGCCCTGGTAGCTGAAAGAGCATCTTCCACCCTGTGCTTCTTTTCCTTCAGCTCAACTTCAGTACCTGCACCAACTTTAACTACAGCCACACCACCAGCCAGCTTGGCCAGCCTTTCCTGCAGTTTCTCTTTATCATAATCAGAGGTAGTAGTATCTATCTGCGCTCTGATCTGCTTAATACGAGCCTCGATAGCATCACTTTTTCCCTTACCCTCGATTATAGTTGTATTATCTTTGTCAGAAATTATTCTTCTAGCTCGTCCCATGTCATCTACAGTTACTGAATCCAATTTCCTGCCAATTTCTTCAGATATAACAGTGGCACCAGTAAGGACAGCTATATCCTCCAGCATTGCTTTTCTTCTGTCGCCAAAACCAGGAGCCTTAATTGCCAGAGGACAAAGAGTGCCTCTCATTTTGTTGACTACCAGTGTAGCCAGTGGTTCACCATCTATATCTTCAGCGATGATAACCACGTTCTTGGTAGTTTGAATCAGTTTTTCCAGGGTTGGCAGGATATCAGCCAAAGCAGAGATTTTCTTATCAGTAATAAGTATATATGGATCTTCAAGTTCAGCCTTCATCTGTTCTGCGTTGGTGACAAAATATGGACTAATGTAACCTCGGTCAAACTTCATTCCTTCTACAAACTCGGTTTCAAATTCCAGGCCTTTGCCTTCTTCTACTGTAATTACGCCATCTTTGCCCACTTTTTCCATGACATCGGCAATCAGTTCACCAATCTGCGAGTCAACTGCCGATATCGACGCTACCTGGGCCACCTGTTCTTTGCCTTTTATCGGAATGGATAATTCCTTAAGACGTATTATGAGTGCTGCTACACCTTTTTCAATTCCTCGTTTCAACGCCTGTGAGTCAGCGCCAGCAGCAATGTTTTTAAACCCTTCATTTATGATGCTTCGTGCCAGAAGCACTGAAGTGCTGGTACCATCACCACATTGGTCATTTGTTTTCGAAGCAGCCTCTTTTACCAACTGAACTCCCATGTTCTCAAACGGGTCTGGTAGTTCTATTTCCTTTGCAATCGAAACTCCATCGTTAATGACAGAAGGCGCTCCCCATTTCTTATCCAGCGCAACCGGTCTGCCTCGAGGCCCTAATGTCACAGCTACTGCCTCCGCGAGAGTATCAATACCTTTCTTTAGTTTATTTCTTGCTTCTTCTCCAAAAAGAATTTGTTTTGCCATTTGCTTTCCTCCTTCTATTAGCTTCTTACAGCCAGAATATCGCTTTCTCTTAAGATGACTACTTCCTCTTCGTCCAGCTTAAACTCAGTGCCGGCATATTTGGAGTAGACTACTTTATCTCCTACGTTAACTTCCATGGCAATCCTTTTGCCATCATCAGAAAGTTTACCAGGCCCAACAGCGATAATCTCACCTTCCTGAGGCTTTTCCTTTGCCGTGTCTGGTATAACAATACCACCCTTGCTTATTTCTTCCCGTGGTAAAGGTTTTATTACTACTCTCTCTCCCAACGGTCTAATCTTGTCTACCATACTCCCTCCTTTCTTTATTTGTAATTACTAGCAGTCTAAGCATCCAATTGCTAGCAGTCTAACATTGAGACTGCTAATTATAGCATAAATAATAATAATTTCAAGAATTATTCAATTAATAGAAAGAATAGCCATTACCCTTGATTTCTACACTAAAACGTATATAATTAAATCCAGTGAAGCAGAAGACTAAACGGAAATGGGATAAGGGAAGCATCCGCACTCTTCGTCGGCACCTTGGACTTACACAAACAAAGCTTGCTGAGGAATTAGGCACCCGCCAGCAGACAATAAGCGAATGGGAAACAGGTATGTATCAGCCACGTGGCACTTCAGTTACATTACTTAGCCTCATTGCTGAGCACAGTAACTTCGAGTACCAGGTGAAAAAACCTGAAAATAGAAATATATGAAGGAGTATTTTTTTGCCACTAAATACACGTAAACGGATATTTGTCACTGAAGAACAGTTGATACTGGCGGTAAAACAACTACTTGGCAAACAACTATACGCCGAGCAAGGAAATCAGTTAAATATTGTTTACTTAGGTAAGAGGGAGCGTAACAATGGGCCAGATTTTCAAGGAGCGCTGATTCTAAATAGCTCTGGCCAACTTATCAAGGGAGATATTGAGGTCCACATTTATGCCAGCGATTGGTATTGTCACGGACATCAGCACAACAGTGAATATAACAACGTGATTCTTCATATCGTAGCACAGCAGCAGCCAGGTAACGTCACTCGTACTAAGAGCGGAAGATTGATTCCAATAATATGTCTGCCACGGGAATTATATATTCAACCCTACCTCATGCAGTATTATCATCTCCTTTGCTATCAAGTAAGTAATCGAAAAGATAATCATTTTTTGTATAGCCTGTTGAATATGGCAGGTGAGCAGAGATTCAGAAAGAAGGCATCACTTTTCCAAGCACAAATGCGACTCGAAAAACCCAGTCATGTGTTATTCCGAGGCATGCTGAGAGCTTTGGGTTATTCTCAAAATATGAGGCCATTTGAGGAACTGGCGCGCAGACTGTCAGTGGACTTTTTAGAACAATTAGAACCTCACGAAAATGCATATCCTAAACAAGCATGGCTACTGGGAACAGCTGGATTACTACCATCTCAACGAAAAACAACTGTCCTCCCCATAGAATATAAAATGGAAATACTGGAAACCATCTGGCGAAAGACGGGGAAAGATAGAGTCAGCATGAGTGAAGACGATTGGCAGTTATCACATATATATCCTCATAATTCTCCTATAAACCGCATACTGGCTTTAGGCCATATAATCCAGCGCTATCACAAAATTGGTTTTTTGAAAGGTTTGCTACAACTTGTTTACAAGGCCGTATCTGTACCTGGACATCCCACAGTTGAGGAAGGCTTAATGGTAACTTTGGATAGGCACTTACAAGAGCAGCGGGATATCACCATACCTGTTCATGTCCAGGAATCGGCTCAATTAGGCATTGGCAAAGCTTCACAAATCGCAGTCAATACCATATTACCCTTCGCTTTTGCATGGGGCGAAACAGTTTGTAACACAGTAATGATAAAAAGAGCACTGGATCTCTACCTCAGCCATCAAAAGATGGCAGACAATACAATAACACGTCACATGCAGTCTCAACTTGGCATGGGAGACAGCCACGTATTTAATGCCTGCCAGCAGCAGGGACTAATTCATTTATACAAGGACTACTGCATGGAAGGTAAATGTTCAGAATGTCTCTTTGTCAATTGAGTAGATGCTGCAACGCATTCCTCTATCAATAGAATTTTGTGGAGGAGATAGTCAGAAATCCCGAGCATACCAGCCAGGACTGTCCATGAAGCAACTGATATACGGGCGAACCAGTGCTGTATAACCATCTGGCGGCAGCAGACCAACATATACGGTACATAGACTTTACTCAAATTGATATATTTGTTGGTACTATGAACCATTTTTCTGAGAAACAGGTTTCACCTTGCCCCAGCGAAATCCAGGCTGGGCAATATATCTAAATCGTAACTACTGGCTTCCCCATTCGATAGATGATAATAGCCACAAGCGGCAACCATTGCAGCATTATCGGTACAAAAACGAATAGGTGGCACCAGAACATCAACTGGTGAGGAATCGATAATTCCGTTCCGCAATGCAGTATTGGCTGATACACCCCCGCTGAGCAGTACCTGTCTTACTCCAAGATCTCTGGCTGCATTTGATGTCTTGGTAACCAGAACATCTACTATTGCAGCTTGAAAACTGGCTGCAACATTAACCACCCTGGGGTCACCTGGTGTTATTTGCTCTAGTTGGACCAGATGCCATAGGGCCGTTTTCAGACCGCTAAAACTAAAATCATAGCTGTCTCTAAGCCATGCACGTGGCAATGAATATGAGGATATTCCATTACTGGCCGATTTTTCAACAGCGGGTCCTCCCGGATAGCCCAATCCCAAAATCCTGGCTGCTTTATCAAAAGCCTCCCCGGCAGCATCATCACGAGTCCTACCCAGTTTCTCAAATCGCCTGTGATCTTTCATTAAAACCAGGTCACTATGTCCTCCTGAAACAATAAGACAAAGACAGGGAAACCTCACCTTATCTTCCTCAGTCTGCAGCGGAGTAGAGATTAACCAATTAGCATATATATGAGCCTCCATATGGTTAACCCCAATTATTGGTAATTGCCTGGCCAGCGCTATAGATTTGGCTACATTGACCCCCACCAGCAGAGAACCAGCCAATCCAGGACCATAGGTTACAGCGATGCCATCAATATCCTGCCATGTTAGACCAGGCTCTTTCATTGCCTGGTCTATGACGGGTATGATAGCAAGTATATGCTGCCGCGATGCTACCTCAGGTACCACACCACCGTAACGCTTATGTATATCTATTTGAGAAGCAACAACGTTTGACAGTAAATACTTGCCATCCTCAACTACCGCAGCTGCAGTTTCATCACAGGAGCTTTCAATACCCAGTATTTTCATTTCAATATTATCTATTATTCAATATGTCCTCAGATAATATAGCTAATCTTCCACTGGGCAGAACCGTAATAGACCATTTTTAGAACAGTCCTTGAACTTTTCCTGTGGTAGTATCAACATCTATCTTTCTAAATCCAGGGTTTGAGCCAGTACCTGGCATCAGACTTATACTACCCGCACAAGGGCAGAGAAATTTGGCACCGGAGTAAATCAATATATCCCGAATAGGAAGTGTCCACCCACTGGGAACTCCTTTAAGCGTTGGGTCATGGGAAAGACTCAGGTGAGTCTTCACCATCATGGTAGCGTACTCATCATACTTGGAATCAGCCTCAAATACTTTTGCTTTAGCCTCAGCTTCAGGTGACCAAGATACACCATCAGCCCCATAGACAACCCTGGCAATCTTTTCTACTCTGTCCCTAAGCTTCATTTCATTAGGGTAAAGGTATTCAAAGTTACTGTCATCGTTGCAGGCATCTATCACTGCATCCGCCAGCTCCAGAGCACCATCACCCCCATTAGCCCAATGCGTAGACACAGCACATCTTGCCCCTGCTGCCTCAGCTGCCTTTTTGACCATGGCAATCTCATCCTTCGTGTCAGAAGTGAAACAATTAATACACACCACCGGCTTTATGCCTGAGACTCTTATAGTATTAAGATGGTGTAACATATTTGGGAGACCTTTTTCTAACAAACTCAGGTCCTCCCTTGTATACTCGTCAGCCAGTGGCCTACCAGGAACTACTTTAGGTCCTCCGCCATGCATCTTCAATGCCCTGATTGAAGTAGTCAATACGGACACATTTGGTTTTAATCCGCTCAGTCTACTTTTCACATTCCAGAACTTTTCAAAGCCGATGTCGGCAGCAAAACCACTCTCTGTAACATGATAATCAAACATCTTCAATCCGATACGATCGGCGATTATGGAGGATTGTCCTACAGCGATATTAGCGAAGGGTCCAGCATGAACCATGCATGGCTGGTATTCAGCAGAACAGCACAATGTGGGATTAATTGTATTTCGCATCCAGGCGGTCATCGCACCACCTACCTCCAGGTCTCCAGTGGTTACCGGATTGCCCTGCTTATCAAAAGCTACAGTAATGTTGTTCAGACGCTCACGCATATCCGCCAGGTCACGAACAATTGATAGAATCGCCATAAGCTCTGAACTAACAGTGATGGCAAATTTAGATTCCATTGTAAAACCATCCATTTTGCCACCCAAACCTATAACAATATTCCTCAGGCTTTGAGCACAAAAATCCATGACCCATCCCATCTCAACCCTGTATGGATCAATATCCAAGCGGCGCATACCGCTACGTTCCGCCAATGTATCATCATCATAATTACGTTCATGCTGCATTCTTGCAGTAAGCGCAATCATAGCCAAATTATGAGCATTGGCAATATCATTTATATCACCCGTGAGGCCCATGGAAAATTCTGTCATCGGGATAAGTAGCGAATTGCCACCTCCAGCAGCAGTTCCCTTAACATTCATGGTAGGACCACCAGAAGGCTGTCTAAGACAGCCACCTACATTTTTACCTCGTTTTCCCAGGCCTTCCATAAGCCCAAGAGAAGTGGTGCTCTTTCCTTCACCCAGTGGGGTCGGAGTGATGGCGGTCACCTCAATATACTTCCCATCTTTATTATTCTTTAGTCGCTCCATTATCTTAATGAAATCGAGCTTGCTAAGTCTCCCATAAGCGGAAAGTTCATCCTTCTGCAAATTAAGCCTCTCCCTCCACTCATCAGGTCCGGGCATATTCGCCTCCGCTGCCTCTGCAATCTGCCAATCCTTCATTTTAGTAGCATCATACGACATTTTAAATAAAACCTCCTTCTATATTTATAATTTCCATAAGTATTACCAGCATTTTATTTCCTCATATGGGCATTTATTGATAAGCTGATAATAAAGCCTATCCGGAAAAGGGAAGCCTTCCATATTTGTCTATTAGCTCAACAATCCTTCCCACTCGCTCTATAATGCCATCAAAGGGCAGGTTATCACCCATACCTACTATAAAATTGTAGCCAGGCGCCGCCTCCTTCAACAAATTTATTATATACCGGTCAAATTCGGTATCACTACAGGTAGGTTCAAACAAAGTGGAGGGCACTCCACCCCATATGACCCCTTTATTGCCCAGTGTCTTCCTGAGATCAGCAGTGCTAATTGATGTCATGGGTGCCGGGCTCCATGCCTCCCATATATCTATGCCCGTCTCATTGAAAAACTGTAGCAGCCTCTTATTTTCTCCATCTACATGTGCCATCGCCAGTTTGCCATGTGAATGTAAAAATTCAGTTATTTCCTGGAACCAGGGAATAAAATATTTCCTGAACACTGGTGTATGTACATCATCGCTCCAGTTACTGCAAATATTGAAAATCTCCAGGTCTGCCTTTATTCCAACCTCGTACTTTTTCCTCGCGAGATTTTCCATGTTCACAATCAAACTCTCAACTTTTGCGGGGCGATCTGCCAGTTCATAAAAGAAAGTCTCAAATCCCATTATTTCCCTCATAATACGCTGCGTTGGAGACCATAGGCCCACTCCTGTCATCACTATACCATCATCACCAATTTTCCTTTGCGCCTCGTTGAATCCAGGATCAAGGACAGGGCTAGTATGCTGCAATATATATTCTATTACAGGGTAGTCCTTCTCGCTCTTAAATACTTTCTCTGCCTCATATCCAATCCATGGACCTTCCAGCGAGGTATACAGCATCGTCTTGTAAACTGAACCCAGGGGAGTTCTGAACTCTGTTTTTATATACGGTGGTTCTTTTTTCTCAATCACCTCCATATCATGGTATTGCTCTTTGACAACAGAAAAATACCTTAACTGCGCCGCTGCTCCCTGGTCGCGAATTACCGCTGTCTGTTCCCAACCCTTATATTTCTCAGGTAATGTTTTATGGCCAGAATTGTAGTTATACCACAGGTCTATCCGTGCTCCAAAGGGAATTTTATCCAGATGTTCTCCTCTGGCCGCCGCCAGTATCCTTTCTTTCTGTGTCATCTCCATTTGTTTTCCCCCTTCTAATTCCTCAGTAATGACCAAATCAAATCAGCAAGGTAGCCCTTAGTAAATCAGGTACATATCGTTCCCATCCCAAAGCCATGATATGAACGCCCTGGCACAAGTTTTTCATCCCTTCTATTAATTCAGTTGCGATTTCAATAGCCACCTTTGGTCTGTCTGATTTGTCAGTATTTGCTATCTTTTCTATATATTTATCCAGTACCTGTATCCCTGCAATATTATCGTTCATGAATCTTGCCATACCAGCTGATTTAAGAATAATAATACCTCCAATAATAGGAATCTCGAACTTCCGTGCCTGATTCATAAACTCACTAAATTTGTCAATGTCAAAAACAGCTTGAGTTTGAAAATATTTCGCACCGCAATCTATTTTCTTTTGCATTTTTAACAATTGTAGTTCAATGGGGTCAGCTCCTGGATTTACTACAGCTCCAAGGCAGAAGTTGGGCCTTCCATCCAATTCATTACCATTCATATCCCTTCCCTCCATCAAACCAGAAGCGACTCGTAGAAGGCTAACGGAATCCAGGTCGAAAACTGGCTTAGCGTCAGGATGGTCCCCCAGAACAGGATGGTCTCCAGTCAGGACGAGAACATTCCTTATTCCCAATACATACGCATTCAATAAGTCAGACTGAAGAGAAATTCTATTTCTATCCCTGCAGGTCAACTGAAATATTGGCTCCATTCCCCTTTCTTGTAACAAATGGCACACTGCCAGGGAACCAAGCCGCATCACTGAACTTTGCATATCAGTGACATTAAAGGCAGCTACTTTCCCTTTTAAAAGTTCGGCTTCATTTATTATCTTGTCTATATTTATTCCCTTAGGAGGACCTACTTCAGAGGTCACTACAAATTGTTTCTTCTCCAGGCTTTCCGAAAAGTTCATCGTTCAATCTTCTCCCGTGATAGTGATTGAGTAAGCAGTTTAGAATAGTTCCTAGGTGCCAATACTTTATCTAACCTATCAAGCATTTTAAGTTTTTCCAATCTTTTATAGATAACAATCCATGCGCAATCTGCCTCTGAATTCACTTCGCATTTTCCTTTTTGTGCTCCACCGCAGGGACCATTTATCAATCCTTTGGAACAATTTGTAAGAGGGCAAACACCAGCAGTATAATTCATATAGCATTCGCCACACTGATAGCAATCATACTGTTGAACGCTAAGTCCCTGAAATCCATTTAAGTATAACGTGTCACAACAGGTGTAAACGGCTTTATGCTCAATTACCGAAGATACAATCTGGGTTCCCACCCCACAAGAGAAAACAAGCACCAAATCTGCTTCCTGTATCTTTTCAGAATATCTCTTAACATATGCACTGACAAAATCACGGTTGCATATATAATCCAGACTCACCCAATCAATTACTTCCTCTTTCAAATTATCTATAAACTTATTCACCTCGTCCTTAGGGGAATAAACATCCTGGCAACCAAGACATTCCAATATAAATATCTTTTTACCAGCTATGTGAGGTCTTATTTCATCATCAGGCTTTAGCTGTACTACGAGCATATTCTTTTTCCTTTTTTATGTAACTCAGCAATGGTAATTTTGCCGAACAGACAGCTTCACAACTCCGGCACTCAAAACAATCTTGCACATTATAATCAGCCGCACTACCCAATTCCTTCCTCTTACCATAGAGTGCATAGTAGAGAGGATATAGTTCCATAGGACAAACATCCACACATCTGCCACACTTTATGCAAGTCCCATCAATGGACATCTCTACAGGAGACCGTTTAAGCAAGGTAAGCCCCGACGTTCCCTTTATTACTGCTGAATCAAGACTCACTTGAGAGATCCCCATCATCGGCCCACCCATTTTAAATTCATACCCTTTCAATAAATCTACTTTTTCCACCGCAAAACAATAATCAACGATATCTTTAAATGGGGTCCCAATTCTGACTCGATAGTTACCCGGTTTACTTGCATTCTCTCCTGAGACGGTTATTATTCGCTGAAACAGAGGAATACCCTGTACCACTGCCTGATAAATCGCTAAAATTGTGCCAATGTTCGACACTATCACTCCCACATCAAAAGGAAGCCCTCCTCTAGGTACTTCTCTGCCTAATATAGTCTTTATCAGCATTTTCTCCGCACCTTGAGGATATTTAGTATTCAAGCTAACCATCTCTATCGAGAATCCTCTAAGTACATCTCCAATGCCCTTGATTGCCTCAGGCTTGTTGTTCTCGACCCCCACTATTACCCTGTTAACACCCAGTATTTTCCTTATCAAACCAATACCAATAAGCAACTCCTGAGGATGTTCTATCATTGTCCTGCTGTCGCTATTTAAATAAGGTTCGCATTCACAGCCATTCACCAGGAGGGTATCCACCTTTTTTGGAGGTACCAGCTTTACTTGTGATGGAAACATTGCGCCACCAAGTCCTACAATGCCGCTCCTTTTGATAATATCCAGTAATGTCTCCAACGACAGGCTATCAAAATCAGTACGTGGTTTGATAGAAGAATCCAGGCTATTTTTCTTATCATTTTCAATAATTACAGCCATCTCCCCTCGTTGAAAAACAGGATGCATTCGCTCCTCTATGGAAACAATTCTTCCACTAACACTTGAGTGGATATTGGAAGAAATGAAACCATTTGCCTCAGCGATTATTTGTCCAACCTTCACCATATCTCCCGTTTTAACCAGCGGACTGGCCATCTTACCAGTGTGTTGAGACAAAAAGATAATAACTCTTTCAGGCTCTGGAAAATCCCTTATAGCCAAGTGCTCAGTTTGTTGTTTTCCCTCCATTGGATGCAATCCACCGTAAAAACCATCACTTCTAAGATTCTGATTTAACTGCGATAAGTTACTTTTAAGACATATGTCAGGTTTTGAATTGTCACGAATTTGAACTATCTCCGGTGCCAGCGGCCTTCCCTGGTTTCTCATTCTCTCGTAGATTTTTGTCCAGGCGCAATCGATGTTGGGATTAACCTCGCATTTACCGTTCCTCGCCCCTCCACAGGTACCATTCAACAGTCCTTTGGCACAGTCTATGACAGGACAAATACCGCCTGTCAAATTCAGATAACACTGTCCACAAGCAGCACATTGTTCCTGTTCCAACGATACGCCGTGATAACCAACTCCGCTAGTAGGATTGCCACTCTGTGGTATAGAATCAGCCATGGTATAGACAGGTTTCCCTTCAATCAATTCCGCCATAAACTGGATTCCCAAACCACAAGATATTACTCCTACGGCATCGCAATCAGAAAGGTCCAAATGGCAGATTGTTTTTTCAGATAGAAATTTATTACACAGGAAGTCAATTTGAGTGTGACCTGATATTTTTACTTTGTTCTCGCCCAGCAGATCCAGCATCTCCGCATATTCTTCTCCAGTCTCCTGCTCAAATCGCTGGAAGCATTTTGCACAGGACACGATATATATGCGCTCTACTTTGTCGAAAACCTCATGTATTTCCTCGGCCGGTTTTAACCGAAATTTAGTATAATCAACTAACTTCGTTTCCATGACTCAATACCCGACAATTCCTTATCTGACAAGTTATTCTTATTCTCAATATAAATGCGCAAAGCCGTGACAGTATTAAGTAACAATCTATCAAACCAGGCTGTATCATTTATTGCGCTGTCTGTATGCTTTAATATAGCGCATCATATAGTTATCTCGCCCCAATACGGCATCAACAGCCAGAATAGCAGAATGTACCTTCCCCGCATTCACTACAGGGCAAGTCACTCCTGCTTCAATAGCAATGGTCAAAAAAGCAGTATTAATCAAGCTACGGTCAGGTAAACCGAAAGAGATATTACTACCTCCTAGAGTCATATTTACACCTAATTCTGCCTTTACCCTTCTAATCGCCTCAATAACTTCCAGGGCACACTTATTATCTGCACCTATCGGCATATTTAAACAGTCAATTATTATGTCTTCTCTAGAAATACCTATCGCCTCCGCCTGTTCCACAATTTTATGAGCAATAGTCACACGTCTATCTGCGGTCTTAGGAATTCCTTCATCATCCATGGTCAGCCCGATAACAGCTGCCCCATACTCTTTCACCAGTGGTAGCATCCACTTCAACGAGGCCTCGTTACCATTCACCGAGTTTATAAGTGCCTTGCCCTTATAAACTTTAAGAGCAGCTTCCAGTGCTTTTGGATTGCTACTATCAAGGCAAAGAGGCACATCCACTGTCTCCATCACCATTTGCACAGCTTTTGGTAGTAAATCCACCTCGTCAACACCAGCCGCACCAACATTTACATCCAGAACATCAGCCTTTTCTTCAACCTGAGACAGGGCCTCCTGACGTATAAGCTCCAATTCCCCCGATTGTAGTGCTGCAGCCAGTTTTTTCCTGCCTGTGGGATTAATACGTTCACCAATAAGAACAGTAGGCCCTTCACTGCTAATGAGCACTTCCCTGGTAGCACTTGAAATTCTTGTTTCCATAAGTTTAACCTCCCTTTCTCTTTTCTGATTTCAAATATGTAGCATCAATAAAGTTTTCCATGAAATTCGGAGTTGTGGCCAATTCAATGTACGAAGCCTGGTGTGCTATGGACTGTGCTTCAGCACGTTTCCTTAAAGATAGTAGCGCTAATTTTGCACCCATCCCGGCAGCATTCCCTACCTGTTGAAATCGATCCAACGGTAATGATGGTAACATACCAATTGCTATAGCATTGGCCACATCTATGTAGCTACCAAAGGCACCGGCAATAACTATCTTATTTATATCATCGAATGAATGTCCAGAGCTCTCCAGTAGCGCACGAATACCTACCTGTATAGCCGCCTTGGCCATCTGTAATTCACGTATATCGTGCTGTGTAATGGTTATAGCAGCAGCTCCATTTCGTTCTTTTTCAGCAACGATAACAAACTCCCGTTGACCATCTACATTACGTACGTGAGGGCAGTCATCTGTCATTCTGCCATTCTCATCCAAAATGCCATTGAGATAGAGTTGAGCCAAGGCATCTATGATGCCTGAGCCACATATCCCAATCGGCGGTGCTCCATCAACTGTTTGATATAATACTTCATCGTGCTCTATACGTATGCGCTCAATAGCCCCACTGGCAGCCCTCATTCCATCTTTGATATGTCCCCCTTCAAAAGCAGGCCCTGAAGCACAAGAAACACTGGTCAATTTCCCATCAACTGCTAGACAAATCTCTGTATTGGTGCCAATATCTATTGCCAGCGTAATTCCGATAGCTTTGCTTGATTCAATAGATAGTAGCATTGCTACGTGATCAGCGCCAACAAAGCCAGCGATATTAGGTAATAAATGTACATAAGAACCAGGAGCAAAACATAAGCCTACATCCCGCGCTTTGGTATCAATAGCCTGGCGAATCGCGGGCACAAAAGGGACACGTGCCAGTTGCTCTACCGATAAGCCCAGAAACAGATGGTGCATAGCCGTATTACACACTATTACCGCTTCGTCTATTTTCTCTGGGCTGGCATTAACTTCCAGGCACAAGTTGCCAGCTAGTTTATTGATTGCCTCAATAACCGATTCACGTAATATGTCACTATTTTCAGAAGATTCCATACTATAGGAGATACGGGTAATAACATCTTCGCCATAACTTATCTGAGGGTTCATTTCCCCCAGAGCAGCCAAGGTTCTACCGTCACTTAAATCAACAAGATAAGCAGCTATCTTGGTGGTACCCAGGTCAACAGCCAGTCCTAACCTGTGGCTATCGTACTGGCATAAAGCTATAACTTCTTCATGCCGTACTACCGCCATTGCTTCCCAGTTCCATGACCGTAGCTGCGCAGAAGCTTTACGAAGAACATCTAAGTCGATAGCATGACACTGTACCTGATGTTGACGACTTAGTGATTCAAGCACACGCTCAGTGTCACCCTGTAAGTCTGTGAGAGATGGAGCTATCATTTTCAAATGATAAGCGGTTGTGGATGGGTCAAGATCAACAAGAACATTTTCCCCGTTCACCTGAGTCCGCTGAGGGCTACTCATTGATTCAGGGGGAACCCTCAATTTACAATCACTGGTAGGACGAGCCTGACATGCCAGGCGAAACCCTTGCTGTAATTCCTGGAGGGTAAGTTTTTCTCTTTCGATAGAGGTCAATGTTGAAAAGCTTCCCTCAACAACCTGTATTTTACAGCCAGCACAGCTACCTCGGCCCCCGCATATACTAATCAGGCCTACACCAAGTTGTTGCGCACACTCAAGAAAAGTATTACCTGCCGGGCATTTACCACGTCGCCCAATAGGCTCAAAGTCTATCTGAAACGATTTTACGTTATACTTTTTTATAGCCATAGTGCATTGTAACAATACCAGCTGATATCTTCACCACTCCGACTGCAGATCGGTAAAGTGAAACAACATTATTTCTAAAAGAATTATTATATCGCAGTTAAGCACACTATAGCTATAGGCCTGCTCGATATATGTATCACATTAACACATAAATATTTTTATCAAAACTACTACTTAACATCTATTACTTCTTTACTGAAGGCCAAATTATTACACATACAAACACCTTGGAAAGCAGGTGTCGTTCACTCTAATCCAAGCGCCTCAGGAAAATACTGCAAAGTGGCATCAGGTATTACCGCAACCTTCGCTGTATTGCCATAGTTTTCCTTTAGTTGCTGGATAACCTCTACCCAGGATCTCGCCCAGTTTATCATTTCATATGGGGCTAGCCAGTCAGCACCAGATCTATCAGGATATTTAGCCAGTACCGTTAATCTTTTGGTTCTATCAGGCAAGTTTCTCCTCTGAACCCATAATCTACCCCCAACTTTTCTACCAAAACTCCTGCCCAGATAGTGAGTAATCTGACCTTCCGGGGTAATGGCGATAATAACCATATCACCACCCTTTTGTGTTAATAGAGGAGAAGCAACCCTGGGAGCAAGAGCCATTTCATTGGCCTTCGAATAGCAATTGGCGATAACAATATCAACGTCCTTCACCATTTCAGTAGCATAATGTTTCCCGGCAAATTTCACTCCTTCAGCATATTCATCAACCACATCTCCAACAAAAAGTGCTACCATTTCTCTTTTTAGATTGAGCACTGCATCTATCTTGATATCAAGTCCCGCCATCCTTGCAGTCTCATCCATATCTTCCCTGATAATATTTCCTTCATACTTTCCCATGCCAACCGTTGGAGATTTCATCAGTCTGCCGTGATTAGCATCTATGGTTTCTACAGAGGCAACTCCCGGAAGTATTATTTTACTACCACCTCCAAAACCATATGGATGAGGAATAATCGAGCCCATACCTATTTTCAGGTCACAGGACATCAGTTCACTATTAATAGACACAGGAGTTCCAAGTTTGCTCTTACCAAGAGGGGTACAGTTTTCGTATGGATTGTGATTATAAACCAGAAATCTTCCAGTAATTTCATCACCCAATTTTTTCCTGAAAGCTATACCATCCATTGAACCGTGAGCTCCAATAGCAGCGATAAATCGTATATTATCGTCAGGAATACCAGCAGCAGCCAGCTGTTCCAGAATATAGGGTACTATTATTTCAGTCGGGGTAGGCCTGGTTAAATCATCAAATAGTATGGCAACTTCTTTCTTTCCCCTGGCCATCTCTTCTATAGTCTTACTCCCAATAGGATTAGCAAAGGCTTTCCTTATTTCGCTATCAGATAGTGGCGGAGCATTGACCCCCATCATATTGCAGACGTTGACATCCCATGATCCGGGAAACTCTAATTCGTATTCTTCATCACCATACCATGCAAGAATCGGTACTTTTACTTTTTCTGAGTTTCTCATATTCACCTACCTTTTCCAATTATATTAGTAACATAACAATGAATTATATCCATACTACATATCTGTTTTTGAGGCAGCAAAAAACAGAAATCACCAATCAATCACATCTTTGGAATTGCAACACAATATTTCTATTTATTCAAAATTGAGCCCCAGTGCGCTAATCTCATCCTTTACCTTTAGATACGCCTTCTCAAATCGGGGAAGCGGTTTGTTATGTACCATGTCATAGAACTCTCTTATATCGTGGTATGGCGCTTCACGAACTCTACCATTCAACTTCTCGCCTATCTTCAGCACCAGGTCACCCGCCGAGTGCTTGTCAAGACCATTACGCATAACCGCTGTAGCTACCTCGTAAGCCCACTCCGCATCAAGCGGCGATAAGCTGGCATTCATGCGAGCACGGTGCTGCCTGGTGATGTGTACGTTGCCACCATTTATGGGAATGGTGACTGCCCTACAAGCTACTTCAAGCAGTTGAGTTTCGCAACCCGGTCCTGAAAGGCTCCCTGCACCGATAAAGAGAATGTAATTGCTATGACGGTGTAGCGCCTGAGCATATACTGAGGTAGCCCAAACATCCGCAGTGTTCATATGGATTTCTTTGGCGGTTGTATAGCCAGCAACAGACCTTACTGAGCCCCAGCAGGCAATGTCACGGTACACAATCCATCCGGTCAGGACAACCGCCAACGCTTCAATTAAAGCTCCACCAAGCCCCCCACAGAAGCCACCAACAAATCCGCTACCGTTTCCATTGAGTTTAAACCCTCCGTATTCTTCCCATATAATCGCCGTGGTAAGATAGTCCTGTTCAACTTTCACATCGGGCAGTACGGAGAGAAGAATGCCATCGCTGGGTCTCAGCCCAACTTCCCTGTCGATAGGAGCAATCATCACCGCTGCTCTTGTATTTATAGGGTAATAGGCGATAGCCATACCTGGCCTGCCTGCTTTGGCAACTCCCTGGCGCATCCATGTTGCCTCCCTTTTCCCGGCGTATACTTCCATGGGTAAACCAAAAATCTCTCGCCCATCCACTTCAGGGAAATTGAAACCCTCAAGATAATCTGCAGTTGGTATCTGGGCAAAAGTTTTCACTGCTAATGGTGCCAGTTCCTCAGTAAAAGGAGCATGGTGCCCCGGACAGTGGTTTAGTTCCTCCTTCTCTTCGAGACGGCGCTGTTTTAATACCCGCGTGTCTTTCCCCTCACCAATAGTGACCTGTTTCGGCATTCCCTTGATAGTATTAAGCACCTCATTTCTGCTGAGTCGAATGACTCTCCCCGTTGAAAGACAGTAGATTCCTGTCTCAACGAGAAAGTCAATTGCCGCCAGGAAAGCACGATCTGCCATGCTATCATCAAAATTGAACACAGGATTATCTTTTGGATAGTAAAGCTGGTATCTCTCGGTGAGTTCGTTCATTTTTCGGAAGAGTCCCATATTCCAGGCGTTTCCCTCTACCTTAGGTCCTTTTTGCGTTCTCTCGGCTATGTCCAGTAAACTAAGCATAATCAGGATTCCTCCTTTTTAATAAGCGTTTTTGGTGCGCCAATCATAACCAAAGTATATATCCACAAATAGCTATTTAATCAAAGTTGAGTCCCAATGCGCCTATCTCTTCCTTTACCTTCAAATATATCTTCTCATAGTGAGGCAACGGTCTGTGATGCACCAGGTCATAGAACTCCCTGACGTCATGATACGGTGCCTCAACGACTTTACCTTTGAGTTTCTCGCCTATCTTTAATACCAGGTCACCGGCCGATTGCCGGTTAAGTCCAGCCCTCATCACAGCTGTAGCTACTTCATATAACCATTCCTGTTCCAGTGGTGATTGACTGGCATTCATACGAGCTCTAAATTGCCGGCTGATATAAACATTGGTGCCATTAATGGGAATGGAGATTGCTCTGAATGCTAGTTCAAGTAACTGTGTTTCACAACCCGGGCCAGAATGGCTTCCGGTAGCCATAAAATTTATGTAATTGGTATGACGGTGCAGTGCCTGGGACCATACCGATGAAGCCCATACATCTGTACTATTTACAGGAATTTCTTTAGAGGATGCATAAGCAGAACTGGAAAAGATACCTCCCCAACTGGCAATATCCCGGTACACAATCCACCCGGTCAGGATTGCTACTATAGCCTCAATCATGGCTCCTCCGATGTCACCACAAAATCCACCAACATAACCGGCGCCATTTCCATTCAGTTTGAATCCACCGTATTCTTCCCACAATATTGCTGTGGTAATGTAGTCCTGCTCAACTTTAACGTCCGGTAGGACTGAGAGAAGGATGCCGTCACTGGGCCTCAGACCAACTTCCCTGTTAATGGGAGCAAGCATCACCGCCGCCCGTGTGTTAATGGGGTAATAGGCGATAGCCATACCAGGGCGGCCTGCCTTGGCAACTCCCTGGCGCATCCAGGTTGCCTCCCTCATTCCTGCATATACCTCCATGGGTAAACCAAAAATCTCACGACCGTCCACTTCAGGAAAATTGAACCCCTCGATATAATCGGCGGTAGTTATCTCCGCAAAATTCTTCACTATCTGTGGAGCCAGTTCCTCCGTAAAAGGAGCATGGTGCCCGGCACAGTGGTTCAGTTCCTCTTTCTCTTCAATACGGCGCTGCTTTAACACCCGCGTATCTTTCCCCTCGCCAATAGTAAATTGTTTTGGCATTCCTCTGATGGTATTCAACACCTCGTCCCTGGTGAGTTGAATGACCCGCCCTGTTGAAATGCAATAGATGCCTGTCTCCACAAGAAAATCAACTGCCGCCTGGAAAGCGCGGTCTGCCAGGGCATCATCACAGTTGAACACAGGATTGTCCTTGGGATAGTATAGCTGGTATTTACTAGTGAGCTCGTTCATCTTCCGAAAGAGCCCCATGTTCCATGCATTTTCGTCTACCTTGGGACCTTTTTGCGTCCTCTCGGCGATATCTAACAAGCTAAGCATAATAGCAAGATTCCTCCTTTTCTTTGCCGGTTATAAGAATATCAGTATGGACTACATGCCAAGGAGTTTCTTTGCCACTTCAATCCCTTCATAGGCATCGGTTCCATACCCATCAGCTCCAATCTCCTTAGCCCACTCTGGCGTGATGGGGCCTCCGCCGACGATAACCTTGAACTTGTCACGTACTCCCACGGATTCCATCTCCTCAATGACCTCACGCATGTAAGGCCGGGTAGTTGTCAGCAGGCTGGACAGCGCGACTATGTCTGCGTTTGTGTCAATAGCCTTGCTAATGAAGCTGCTGGCTTTAACATTAACTCCCAGGTCATGCACCTCGTATCCACCTGACCTGAAAAACATGGCGACGATATTCTTGCCCACAGAGTGGAGGTCAGCTTCAACCGTGCCTATCACCACTACTTTCTTTGCTGTAATTTCTTCCTTTGGAATCGCTGATTCCAGAATTTGTCCGGCGGCTTCCATCGCATCTCCTGCCATTACCAGGTGAGGGATAAAACATTCGCCCCGTTCAAATCTCTCATGGAGCGTGGCAGAGGCACCCAGCACACCTTCGTTGATGGCGGCCTTCGGGTCGATTCCTTTATCAACTATATCCTGAGCTGCTTTTTTCGCTTCCTCAGCGTCATAGTTAAGGATGGCATTCTTCAATTTATCAAGGGCTTCTCTCGTTTTAGTATCCATTGTTGTTATTATTCCTCCTCTATTTCGAATATGCGCTGTAAATCCCGGCAGGACGTTAAGGGAAAACCAGCCCCAGTTCGGTTAGCTGCTCCTTTACCTGCTTGTGTATTCGCTCATATTCTGGACTTGGTCGATGGTTTACCAGGTCATAGCATTCCTGAATGGTAAAACCTGGTTCGGGGTGCCTCCCCTCTAATTTCTGTGTCAGCTTGGTCAGTAATTCACTTCCCTTCTTCCTGTCTAGACCCGCAGCCAGGGTTGCATCCGAGACCTCTACCATGAACTCGCCCTCAAGTGGGGTCTGCCCGGCGTTCATGCGAGCCCGGCTGTGCCTGGGCGCATAAAGGTTTGCTCCATTTATGGTGGCCTCTATGGTACGGAAGGCTACCTCGAGCAGGTTTGACTCGGTTCCCGGTCCAGATGTAGGAATTATCCAGGCCATGCAGATGATGTTGCTGTAACGGTTTAGAGACTGATTCACCACGGAACGCGCCCAGTTCAGTGGCTGTAGCGGAATGGATAATGCACTGACCGTGCTCACATTCTCTACACCTGTGTAGTTGACATAGGCCCGGTAACATATCATTGCCGTCAGTGGCTTGGCTATCCCTTCCACAATAGCTCCATCAGCACCACCACAAAATCCGCCAACCATTGAGAAACTGCCGCTGATGCGCCATAGCCCCTGGTCTTCACAGGCAATGGCGGTAGCTAACAGGTCGTGCTCTATTTTTTCGTCGGGTAACACAGACGTTAATATGCCATCACCACTCCTCAACCCGTCTACCGGATCGATGGCAGCCATCAGCACCTCTGCCCTGGTGGTGATCGGGTAAAGTACGATCGAGAGTCCGGGACGACCTGCTTTTCTGATTCCTTCCCTAATCCATGACACCTCCCGGCGAGAGGCATAGGCCTCAAGGGGAGCACCGAAGATTTCATACCCGTCTACCTCAGTAAAGTTGAAGCCCTCTATGAAATCCGTTCTTGGTATCTGCGCAAAGTTTTTCACAACGATCGGTGCCAGGTCCTGGGTAAATGGAGAGTGGTGTCCAGGACAAAAGTTGAGTTTCTCTGTACCCTCTACCTTCCGCTGCTTCATGACTCGAGCATCTTTGCCACTGCCAACGATAAGCTCTTTAGGACTTTCCCTCACTGCCTCCATTACCTCCTCCTTGCTGAGCTTTACCACGCGTCCGGTGGTGATGCAGTACACCCCATGCTCAACAAGAAGATCAACACCTGCCTGGAAAGCCCTCTCAGGAAGGTCATCGTCGAGGTTTAAGAACGGAGTGTCCTTGGTGTAGTTGGGGATGTTATACCTTTTTACCAGTTCACTTATTTTATGGAAAAGACTCATGTTCCAGGCATCTTCAGGCATCTTGCGTCCCTTCTGAGTCCTCTCGGCGATGTCTAATAAGCTAATCAATGAGGTACCTCCTTTTCTATTGTGTCAGTAAGGAAAAGTCATTTTCCTTGAATAAACTATTACTTCAGCATCAAACAGGTAACTTCAGGTTAAACAATATAATAATTCTGCCCTTTCCATACTCAGTCCAGGTTGAGAGGATATTTACCATATTCCTTGATAGCCTCAAGTATACTCTATCACTTTTTTGTTGCTTTGGTATTCGATACATCCACTATTGGTCTATTCTTATTTAATGCTGTTGTTCAAATGCCAGTCGCATAGTATTCAAACATAACTAATTAATCCCTCTCCCGTCAGATATATTTCGGCGCTGATTTAATAGGACCAGGATCAAATACTAATGGGAAGTGAGCCGTATTTATCTATTAACTCCACTACTCGCCCTACACGCTCTATATCGCCATCGAATGGCACATTATCGCCCATTCCCATAATGAAATTATAGCCTGGAGCTACTTCCTTGAGTAGTTTGATGATAATATTATCGAACTCCTCATCACTACAGGTGGGCTCAAACATTGTTGCTGGTATTCCACCCCATATTGTAGCTTTGTCACCCAAGGCCTTTTTAAACTCTGCAGTGGTAATCTGCGTCATGGGACTTGGAGTCCAGGCTTCCCAGACGTCAACGTCAGTATCGAGTAAAAATGGTATCAGTCTTTTATTTTCTCCATCGGCGTGAACCATGGCTAGCTTTCCGTGAGAATGAAGATAATCAGCTATTTCCTTGAGCCAGGGAGTAAAATATTGTTTAAACATCGGTGTTTGGATATCATCGCTCCAATTAGCGCATATATTAAAAAGCTCCAGGTCTGATTTTATTGCTATCTGGTATTTCTTCCTCTGTAACTCCTGTAAAGACTCAAGCAGTTCTTCTACCTTATTTGGACGATCCATAAGCTCATAGTAAAATAGTTCATAGCCCATGATCTCTCGCATCAGGCGTTGCGCTGGAGACCAGAGTCCCACTCCCGTCATCACCATGCCGTCCTCACCAACTTCGTCTCTCACCTTATTAAATTCTGCAAAATTATCAACTGGTATAGTGTGCTCTAGTACATATTTTATTATGGGATAATCTTTATCGCTTTTAAAAATCTTCTCCCATTCATAGCCAATCCATGGACCTTCCGAGCGGTTAAACAACATCGACTTATAGATTGAACCTAAGGGAGTCCTGAACTCCGTTTTTACATACGGTGGTTCTTCTTTTTCGATAACCTCCATATCACGGTACTCTTCCTTAACTATCGATAAAAAACGATACTGCGCTCCAGCGCCCTGATCCCGCAGGATATCAGTCTGGCTCCATCCTTTATACTTCTCAGGTAATGTATTATGAGCTGAATTATAGTTATACCAGACATCTATGCGTGCTCCAAATGGAACCTTGTCTAAATGCTCTCCCCTCACAGTAGCAAGGATACTTTGCTTCTTGGTCAACGACATTTATTTTGCCCCCTTACCTATTATTTGCTTGCATACCCTGGCACTAGATCCAGCATCACGTCCGTAGGCATCAGCTCCACTACTATCTGCATAGTCCTGTGATACCGACGCTCCTCCTACTATTACCTTAACATCAGAACGTAAACCAGCCGCCTCCAGAGCTTTTACAATAGTGCCTATAGATGGCATAGTCGTGGTAAGTAAGGCAGAAATACCCAGTATATCTGGTTTCCGCTCCCGTACTGCTTCTACAAATTTCTCATCGGGGACATCCACTCCCAGGTCGAAAACTTCAAAGCCTACACCCTTTAAAAACATGCCTACCATGTTCTTTCCAATATCATGTACATCTCCCTTGACAGTGCCCAAGACAACCTTACCAAGGGTTGGAACCCCGATATTGATGAGCAAAGGCTTGATCACTTCCATAGCATTATTCATCGCTCTACCAGCTTTAAGCATGTCTGGCAGGAAGTACTGCCCGCTTGAGAACCTTTCACCAACTACATCCATTGCAGGTTGAAGTATCTCAGAGATGATATCATTGGGCTTTGTCCCTGAACCTAAAACATCATTGGTCAATTGCGCAATTTTCTCGTATTGACCCTCTATAACTGCTTGAGATAAAGCGGAATTTTCAACCATTTAATAATAAACCTCCTCGCATATTTTTATCGCACTATTATAATAAATTCTATAAGTAGTTGTGTACCTCATGCTGTTTAGAACATCTTGTTAGGAAGCCACAAAGCTATTTGCGGGAATATAATAACTATAATCAGACCAATCCATTGAAGAACCACAAACGGATAAACACCCCGGTATATGTCACCAATACTTACCTCAGGAGGGGCAACCGCTCTCAAATAGAAGATGGCATAAGCAAACGGTGGCGTGATGTTTGCCATCTGCAAATTCATGATAACCAATAGGGAGAACCATATAAGGTCAAAGCCCAGTGTGGCGGCTATAGGGGTGAAAAGCGGCCCAATGATAAGGATTATCGCAAAATAATCGATGAACATGCCCAGAATGAAGATGACAAACATCATAGCCAGGAGCATTCCAATCTTGCCAAAGGGCAGTCCCAATATAATATTGCTTATTAGCCTCCCACCACCTAGGGTCATGAATGTGGAGGTGAACATACTTGCTCCAACTACCACAAGCATCACCATACTGGTAATCTTAAGTGTCTGGTAGGTGGTATATTTAAAGTTTTTAAGAGTGAACTTGCGGTAGGCAATAGCCAGTAACACAGCGGCAAAGGCTCCTGTGGCAGCAGCCTCAGTAGGAGTTGCCACACCCAGAAATATCAATCCCAGGACAGCTAATATAAGGCATAAAACGGGAACCAGTCCGGTTAATGTCAGGGTAACCTTGTTTCGTAAGGAGATAGATTCCCTCTCCTTCTCTGGCAGTGCTGGTCCTAGCTTTGGTTGGAGGAAACATCTGATGAGTATGTAAAGTACGTATAGTGCGGAGAGTACCAGACCCGGTAAGAAGGCTGCAAAAAATAACTTTGCCACCGAGATATTTGCCATTGGCCCGTAAATAACTATGGCGATGCTGGGAGGAATAAGCAATCCCAGAGTACCACCAGCCAGTACAGTCCCCGTAGCTAAAGCCTTATCATAACCCCGTTTTATCATTGCCGGGAGTGCAAGAAGCCCCATGCTTGTCACTGTTGCACCTACTATGCCAGTGGTGGCAGCAAACATTGTGCATACAGCAACAGTACCAATAGCCAGCCCTCCTCTTATACGACCGAACAACACATGTGCTACATGAAACAGCCTATCAGCAAGTTCAGCACGTTCCAGCGTTATTGCCATGAATATAAATAGTGGAACGGCCGCATACACATAGCCTTTTAAAATTTTGAAGGTATTAAAATAAATACTGGGCAGGACATCCATTCCAACGAATATAAACCCGAATATTAGCGCTAAACTGCCCAGGACAAAGGCAATTGGATAACCTGAGAGCCCACCAATTAAGACACCAACAAACATCAGTATTGGAGCAATTGTTTCTATTTCCATCTTAGCTCTTTTCCCGTAACTATAAAAAAACCATTACGGATAAGTTCCGCTATCTGTTGCAGTATTAACATCACGCAGGTTATAGGTATTACAGTTTTTAATGGATATATAGGCACTCTGATAACACTCTCTACTGCCCTTTCTCCTGCCTGCCAGGAGAAAGGAACATTAATCATGGAGAAGTAGAACAGTGCGATAAACAAAGGAAAGAATAATATTAGACTGAGGACTGTATCAACAATGGCTTGCCCTTTTTGGGAGAATTTACTAAAGAAAAGGTCTATGGTTACATTCCCCTTGATTTGTAAGACATAGGCAGCTCCCATCATAAACATGACATTGGCACAGTAATAGACAAAATCATAGGTCCACAGTGGAGGCTTGTTGAAAAGGTACCTCATTATAGTAGAGTAAACCATCCCAATCATCAGTATGACGGTGAGCCAGGCAAATGTCTTTGCAACTCGTTCGTTGAATATGTCAATACACTTCACATATCCCTTGAGGATACTCAAATGAGCCTCTCTTTCCGCAGCAACCCACCACCCTTAAGAGGTTGGTGGGTTGCTGCTATTAATAAGACATAGTCCAGTCTAATTACTTGATTACATAAGGAAACATTTTTTCAGCGTAGTAATTGTATTGATCCTGGAATGCTTTGGCCGACGCTACAGCCTTGGCGGTCATGGGATCCTCCGCTCCTATTTTATCGTAAACTTCTCCCATCAAACGGTACATTTCCGTTGGGACTTCCTTATCGAGAACTGTTATCGTTACCGCGCCTTCCAGTTTTTTCAGTATCATTACATCACGGTATGTTCCCTCAGTCAGATACCAGTAAGTGTACTCTTGAGCCACCGTCTTAACCAATTGCTGTAGATCTGGTGACAGTGCATCCCATGAATCCTGGTTCACTCCAAGATCAAAGGTTGGGAATGCCTGCCGGAATGCTGTCAGCACAGCATAGTCGGTAACATCCTGAAGGCCAACATCCCAGTCTTCATTCATGACACCCCATTCGGTGGCATCTATTGTCCCCCTCTCTAGAGCAGGAAGCACCTCTGATCCAGGCAGAGTAACTACAGAGGCACCAAGTCCTTTGAATACTTCTGCCCAGTAACCTGATATTCGGAAGGTCAATCCTTTGAAGTCGTCCAGCTTAACCAGTGGCACATTGGACCACGCAAAAACTTCTGGGGCGCGGAGACCAAGACACTGAACTGTGCCGATGTTATATCCTGCTTCCTGATATGCTTCCAGCCATAGCTCCTGTCCTCCATGATACATCCAGGTAATCCAGGGAACCTGGCTCGAGGCAAAGGCCGAATCCCCACCAAAAAATGGTGAAGATGGTATTGTACCCAGCCAGTAACCGGGCCATGAATGGTAACAATCAAGTGTTCCAGCACTGGTGGCATCCAGTACCTCGAAGGCGCCTACTATAGAACCTCCGGGAAAGCATTCAATCTCCAGACGTCCTCCACTCAGTTCAGTAACTCTGCTGGCAAAGCCAGTTGCCAATTCCTGCAATAAGCCTCCTCCCCAGGATGATTGCATCTTCCATTTTATTACTTCCTGCTCCGGTGCAGGCGCTGGGGTTGTGGTTGGGGTTGTGGTTGGGGCTGTGGTTGGTGCTGTGGTTGGTGCAGGTGCTGGTGCCGCCTTGGGAGCACAGCCACTAACTATTAGTGCAAAAATCGTAATTGCTACCATTAACAATATCGCTAACCTTGATTTCATTTGTTATTACCTCCTTAATATTCGTTCACATTATCCAACCGAGATACATCTCTCACATAACACTACCTCCCGTCACGCCGTACTGACAACTAAAATAAATAATCCTGTTATCTAATTATATATCCACAATATAATATGTCAAACATATTAAGTTATTTTCTGTTTTTTTATAATATTGCCCCACCTTAATTGTCAAAGGGATATATCACCTGAAATTAATAATAACATCGAACACGAATGAACAAACAGATTGATGTTGTCTCATAAACTGCAAAACTGAGAGGTTAATGGAGTAATTGAATACCACATCCATATACCTCCCTTAAGAGCCAGTTCACATTACTCTAAGGCAGATAAAACAGGCCTGCCTTGTTCCATTCAATCTAACGTCAGTGGGTATCCACCATATTCCTTGATAGCCTTAAGCATAGCTATATAATTTTTAGGCTTAACACCAGAATGAATCGAGTTGCTTGACATGCAAACGAGGCCTCCTCCTTTGCCAGCCTTCTTGATGACCTCTTTTGTCTCTTGTCTCACTTCATCAGTTGTACCAGAAACCAGGCTGAAGGCGCAGCTCACATTGCCCATCAAGCAAACTTTGTCGCCTATTCTAGCCTTGGCATCCTCCATATCCATACCGGCCATTGGGTCTATGGGGTGCAATCCATCAATTCCGGTATCAAGTATTATGTCAATGATAGGCCAGACGTTGCCGTCGGTATGTTTAAAACAGGGTTTTCCATAGCTATGTGACAGCTCAACTATTTTCTGCAAAGGTGGCGCAATGAACTTTCTGGTAAGGTCTGATGCTACCATTGGGCCTTTTGTCATTGCCCAATCTCCACTGATGAATACCATGTCAGCGCCCAATTCAAAGCAATTCCTGAAAAATCGCAGCTCGTAGTCAGTTACAATTTTATTAACTCGCTCGATAAGCTCCGGGTTTCTTATCATAGATTTAAAATAGACAACATCTCCAAGTAAGCTTTCCTTGGCTATATCGAATACATCGGTACAATGTGCAATTACTGCTCTCTCCCCACCAAACCTCTTTACCAGCCGCTTAAGCTCCTCATATCGCCATTCTTCGTCAGGGTCCGGCGGCACATAATTATCCAGGTCCTTCTCTGATTTTATCGCTGCTTCCATGGGATGGCCAAGGTCAGTGTTGGTGAACTGGACTACTCCACCCCACTGATCACGCCTGATATTTTTCGCAGCGTCCAGTGTCTCATAACTCCAGGTCTGCGTCTTATCGAAAACCATGATAGCGTCTATATCCATACGCTCTATAAAATCAGCATAAGAGGCTTTGGAATCGCCCATTATGACATCTCTTACTTTCTTGTCTATCAGCATTTCAAAGTGAGGTACCCTATCAGGCTCTTCATGTTTGATAGTCTTGAGTATACGTTCTAAACCGTTATAAGTTGACATTGCCACTCCTCCTTATTATTTAGCTATAAGAGCTGTTGCTACCCTGACAGCACCAGGTGCATCATCAGCATAACCATCAGCCCCTATCTTGTCTGCCCATTCCTGCGTCGTTGGTGCACCACCTACCATTATCTTTATTTTATCCCTCAGCCCGGCAGACTTTAAGGCCTCAATTGTCTTCACTGTATTCGGCATGGTCATCGTCAAGAGTGAGGAAAGAGCAAGAATATGAAAGTCTCCTTTCTTTACAACCGAGCAAAACTCCTCCGCAGATATATCAACCCCCAGATCCGTCACTTCCCAGCCATTTCCTTTTAACATCATAATGACGATATTCTTACCGATATTGTGTATGTCACCCTCTACGGTGCCTATAGCTACTTTCCCCTGGGAAGGCACATTACCTGCACTCAACGCTGGTTCAATTAACTCCAGGGCACTCGACGCGGCCTCTCCCGATATCAACAGCTCGGGCAGAAAATATTCACCATTTTCGAAAAGCTCCCCGGTCTTTCTCAAGCCAGGAATAATGCCCTCATCCAACACCGTTTTCGCCGCAACTCCCTCATCTAAAGCCTTTCTAGTCAGTTCAACGGTTAGTTCTGTCTCTCCTTCCACTACAGCTTTTGACAATTCCTTAAAATCTATCATTGTTTCTCCTTTATAAATTTATGTTACCTAAACTTTATTCTCTCTAATTTAGTGTCAGCGGATACTGGCCATATTCCTTTATAGCCTTGACCATGGCCACGTAGTTCTCCGGCCTGACACCAGAATGCACCGAATTACTGGACATGCAAATAAGTCCACCTCCTTTACCAGCCTTCCTTATCACATCCTTTGTTTCCTGCCTTACCTCTTCTACCGTACCCGAAACCAGGCTGAAGGCACAGCTCACATTGCCACATAAACAGACCTTATCACCAAACTTTGCCTTGGCTTCAGCCATATCCATACCAGCCATCGGGTCGATTGGATGAAGGCCATCTGTGCCAGTACCAACAATAAGGTCATAAATAGGCCAGATATTACCATCGGTATGTTTGATGACCGGTACACCCCGACTGTGGCAATATTCCACAATTTCAATAAAGGGAGGGGTAATGAATCTCTCGATAAATTTACGAGATACCATTGGGCCCTGAGTCATTGCCCAATCACCGTTTACAAAGGCTATATCAGCACCGACGTCTATACTGTTTTTAAGGTATCGTAATTGATAGTTCAGGGCTATTTCATTCACTTTGTCTATAAAATCAGGATTCCTCACCATCGCCTTATAATACTGAGTATCACCCAACAGGTTTTCTTTAGCGACATCAAACACATCAGTACAACCAGCGATAATCGCCCGGTGCCCTTTAAACCTCTTGACCAGTTTCTTTAACCAATCATATCTCCATTCCTCATCAGGGTCTGGCGGTATATATTTATCCAGGTCTTTTTCCGATTTTATTGCCGGTTCTATAGGTATGCCATTATCCTCGGCAGTAAACTGGACGGTGGCACCCCACTGGCACCTTTTCAATTCTCTTCCTGTTTTACTGATCCCCACCGGTTCATAACTCCAGCAATGCACCCTGTCAGCAATCCTGATGCCATCAATATCCAGGTAATCAATAAATTCTTCATATGAAGCGCCGGGTAATATGCCATCCCTCACTTTCTTATGAACTGCATCGAAGTGTGGAACTACATCGGGTTCCTCAAGTTTAAGTGCCTTCATCAAACGCTCCAGGCCAGTAAGTTTATTCAATATAACCTCCTCCTTGTTATAACGCTAACAGGCTGTATTACAAACAATGCTCCTCTACAAAATTGCTCTTGATAGGGCTTTCAGTAAATGTATCAATTTGATTGCACTGATAATAACATAGAGCCTCTATCATTTCTACAACTTCGGTGGCAAAATCAACGTATAGATCAAATATTGATTGATTGTCACAGTAGTCAGACTACGGCACCTCTATAAAAACGTATGCAGTTGTTGTTAGTATTCAGGACTAGCCACTTTGCAGACAACTGTTGACATGGAAATATACAGCCTCTACTATTATGCCACTAAATACATTGATAAGGGAGGTTTATCTATATGGCTGGAGAAAACTATCTGGCAATACTGAAGCAGGGCGTAATCGACCTTGACTTTGATGCCGTCAAGAAGGCTGCCCAGGATGCAATGGATGCAGGAATGGACCCCAGTACTGCAATAACCGAGGGCATGGTTCCTGGCATGGCAATCGTTGGTGATAAATTTGAGAGCGGGGAGTATTTCCTCTCTGAGCTTGTGGTGGCAGGTGAGGTCATGAGAGAAGGAGTGGAAATTATCAATCCCTACATAAAGTCAGATGATGCCAGTAAAGCAGAAAAAGTAAAAGCAGTGCTGGCTTCGGTAGAAGGGGATAACCACGACCTTGGCAAGAACATTGTACGGACACTGCTGGGAGTACAGGGATTCGAGGTCATTGACCTTGGTATGGATGTTACCTCTGACATCATAGTGGACGCAGTTAGAAAACACAAACCCGCTGTGCTGGGATTATCAGCGCTGCTCACAATGACTATGCCCAAGATGGGAGATGTGATAGAAGCCCTGAAAGCCGCGGGGCTTCGAGATAAGGTTAAGGTAATAGTTGGTGGTACGCCCGTAACAGATGAATTTGCTGAGAGCATCGGCGCTGACCATCATGCAGCCAATGCCCTGGAAGGTGTGCAAAAATGCACAGAGTGGGTAAAAGCAGAGGAGAGGAGGTAAAGAACATGGCTGAGATGACTCGATACGAAAGGATAATGACAGCAAGCCAAAAGAAGCGTGCAGACAGGTTGCCGTTCTTTCATTACTGGCGGCATAGCCAGATAGGCTGGGCGGAACGGGAATGTCGAAACAGGGGCATGGGTATGTGCTGGGTAAGACCTCCCTACATCCAGAAAATGCATGGCGTTGAAATGACCGAGAAACAGGTGGTTTCATCCGGAACAAATGTGCTCCGTCGAACCTACACTACTCCAGTAGGCAGTATCTGGTGTGATGAGAAGAGAGGCAGTGGTACTGAGCAATGGCATGCACTACGAAGCTGGAATGACATTGCTCCATGGCAAACCCAACGGCTTATTAAGACACCAGAGGACTATAAGGTGCTCAAGTATATGGTGGATAATACAGAATACATAGCTGATTACTATCCCATTGAACAAGCTATGGACTGGCTGGGTGATGACGGCGTTGTCATTGATGCCTTACCGCACTCACCAATGCAGATGTTGATGATTGACTGGATAGGCAGCGAAGGAGGTCGATTTTTTATTCACCACGCAAAATACCCCGACCTTGTTGAAGAGCTATACGAGGCTACCTCTAAAAATAGACAGGCAATGTATGAGATTGCCGCGAAATCACCAGCACCCGTTACAGCTTGCGGAGATAACATAGATGGTGTGCTGGTTAACCCCAGGTTGTTTGAGAAATATTTCATGCCTGAATATGAAAAAGAAGCAAAAGTTCTTCATGAACATGGCAAATTAATGTTTGTTCACATGGATGGCAGGGTAAATAATATCAAGCACCTGATAGCAAAGACACCAATAGATATAATAGAGGCCTTCCATGCACCACCCATGGGCGATTTGCCACTAGGCGAAGCTCTTTCCCTCTGGAAGGATAAGGTTATCTGGACAGGCTATCCGGGCTCCGTCTATACTCTTGGCCCCAAAGCAGTAAAGAAACATGCCCTTAGTCTATTGAGAGATGCCATTCCTGGTGACAGGCTGGTTTTCCAGGTTTCCACGGAGAATATAGTTTCCAACGAGAATATGCTGATGCTTACTTCAGTGCTGGAGAACGCCACTCTTCCACTGACGACTGAGAAAATCGACGAGATCGAACGATCGCTGGGCTAATAATTAATTGCATCTAAAATCTAAGGGGGGAGATGCCAAAAGCACCTCTCCCCTTTTGTCCAATGAATAACCCAACACACCGTACACACCTCTTAGTCTACCTTCGTTTACGCTCCACTCCCTTTCTCATGGTATCAGGCATCTTGGATGAATGTTAACAGTATTCCTTTAGAGTTAACTGTGGTCACTCATCTTGCCTGGCAAAATTCCTGAATATTCGGGCAAGCTTCTCGGCCATGGCTAAATCGCTGAACTCTTCCTCTACTCTTTTCCTGCCTTGCTGACCCAATTTCCTTGCCAACTGGTCATTGGTTAATAAAGTTATTAGAGTTTGCGCAATCTCATCTACATTCAAAGGGTCAACCAGTATTCCACTAACACCATCCCGCACCGCATCACTTATTCCACCGGATTTCCCTCCAATAACAGGTTTGGAACAGGCGTTAGCTTCAAGATAAACAATACCAAACCCCTCGATATCACCAGCTATCTCCCTGCTTGGCATGATGAATACATCGCAGGCATTGTAATACTGAAGCAGTTCCTTATCCGAAACCCTGCCGGTGAATACGACATGTTCGCCCAAATCCAGCTCCTCTACCAGTTTCATAAGACTTTGCCTTTGCTCTCCGTCACCCACTATCAGATAAACAGTGTTGGGAACTTCTTCTAAAACTTTAGGGAGGCATTTAAGCACCATGTCATGCCCTTTTCTTTCTACCAAATTGCCTACTGTAAGAATCACCCTCCTGCCAGCTAGCTTATGCTTGTTAACGATCTCCTGACATTCGCTACATGAACTAAACTTCTTAACATCAATCCCATGTGACACAACATGTATTAGAGAATCAGGGATACCCAATCCAAGCAGCCCCTCTTTTTGTCGTCTTGCCTGGACGAAATATCCAGAAGAGCCTCCTAAAGCAAAGCGGACCATATTCCCCATGATACTGTTCAGGTTGCTTATTTCCGTTCCATGGATAGTTAAAAAATATGGGATATCTAAAAGCTTTGATATAGTTCTCGCAGCAATTCCCGCCTCGTAGTATGTACAGTAGATGATATCTACCCTCCTCAATATGCATATCCATAAAGTGTACAGGGACATAGCAGCAATCCTCACTACCTGCCCGATAAGAAATCTCATTTTGAATATTGGCCTCAGCCAACCTGTGCTGAACAGTTTAAAACCATGTTGTTTCACTGATGCAGAATCCATCATGGGAGCAGCGGTTAGAACAATAACTTCTTCTCTACACCGAACCAGATTTCTGGCAACCTCAAATGAGTAAGCCGATATCCCACCTATAATAGGAGGAAACTGTGGAGCTATGATTAAAATTCGCAATACTCTATCTCTCCAGGTATCCTTTTACGTCAAGGTTATCGTATATCGCATTGTAATTGTAGCTAATGAAGCCATTTAACAGACGGATAGTTTGCTTCTTACTTGCTCCACTAATAAACTGATGCGTATATACGTATTCCCTTATGACAACCACACCTTCACTTCTTACATCCAGTTGAAAGGGAACGGCTTCTTGCCCAACTACAGATTGAAAAGGCAATTTACGATATTCTTGATCTGTAGTAATTTTACCATCATGTGCGCTTGATATTAGGTCAACGGCAGCCATTTCACGTTCAGTGAAGGCATATCGGTCCGGATTTTGCATGTATTCTTCACCATAAAAAGGCGAGCGAGTGTTAATACCGGTGGAATTAACCATAAACATAGAAAATATGAAAATAGTCAACATTATAAATGATGCTCTAACCACTGTACCTTTAAATATACGCGATAGTCCCAGGATGCCTCCAGCAACGACTACTGCCCCTAGAACAGCTATGAACACCAGCCACCTGCCTGGTAACATTGATTCAATATTGAAGAGAGGAAAACCAAAACACACTACCGATAACCCCAAAGTACCTGCAATGACAGCTACTTTTCTATTATTTATTTCCTGCCGTGAAAGCCAGACCAGAGAACCAATGACCACAAATGCAATAAACAACCACAGACTTACACGGTTCAAAAACACCAGTGGCATAGCAGTAGTCACTTCAGCCGACTCAAAGGCAGTACCAACAAATACAGTATCAGTTTGTAGAGCATTAACCAATGTTCTAAACAAGGTGTGAAAAAAGGAACTTGAAGGAGAACGGAAACTATAAAACCAGCGTGACAGTAGAATAACCCAGAACAACACCACAAATCTGCCCCCCGTGTACATCTTATATATGCGAGTTCCATGCAATCCTATATATGCCTCACTGGCTATAGCAAACAGAGCGATGGCTATGGCGGTGGCGAATGCCGCAATTGTGTGTGTCAAGACCAGAACAAGTGACATTAGTAATAGCAATGAGATATTAGAGACAGTGAAGCTGGCTTTAAATATCAACCACAGCACCATAGAAAAGATAGCTGCTCCCAATGCCATCGGAATAAGCCATGCTCCCCAACCTATGTGGAACCTTGTAAAGCAAATAACCAACGCAGCCAGTAAGCCAGTCTTCGTATCTACCAACCGCTGCCCTAACAGGAAAGCAAATAATATGTTAATGATATAAAACAAGCCCACAGAGAAAAATAGACTATCTTTGGGACCCAGAGAGGTTATCAATCTCGTCGCCATAATCTCCAGGTGCATTATAGGAAAATCGACATAATCAGACCATATATTCATAAAAGGAATATGTCGTGTCAGTTCGCCATTATCGAGCCATGTTTCAACCATAATGCTATGCCACCAGGGGTCTACTCCATAGAAACCAGGAAGTTCATATAACAGACCATATCTAAGGCTAAACGCAAGTAGAAGAACTTTCATCAGAATGGGCCAGGACATTGTCTTCTCTCTGACACACATTATCTCCACCGCTACAATAGCCACCGAAATGGAAGTTAACAAAAAATATATTGGTGGTCTATACATAGCGGAACGCATCAGGTAAATGCTGGTGGTGAAAGCGCAGAAGAAAATAATGTTGAGGAGGATGATAAACGATTTATTCGCTGCAGGCGAAGGATTTGACTCTCTGGCTATCCTTTTTCTGAATAGAAGGTAAATCAGGCTGGCAATGGCAACAGACAACCCGATTTCCAGCGTGGCCTGCTCTCCACTGTTATGACCCACTAAAGCAATTGTGGCCCCTAACAGGAGACCTGCTATTCCTCCCAGGATATCCAATTTTACCTTAAACTGTCCTGAATAATCATAAGTTAATCTAACTAATCCTCCTGAAAGATAGATTAATTATTACTTGCTACGAGTTCAGTAGTAACTCGATTAGACCGGAGCGAGCTATTACCTCCTTCCAGGTGAATTGCTTTGTAATCTCAAGACTGTTGCGGCTAATTCTTTTATAGAGCTTCCTCATCGTTTAAGATAGCTTAGGTAGCTTTTCTAAAAAACGTTTAATTTTTCGATAATAATATTCCTTTAGCGCAAAGATAAGAGGGCGATAATAGAATTTTTTATGCTCCCCATCAATGAATGCCTTTAGATGATGGAGGATTATTCTAGGTCTAACGTAAAATTCCACCATAGCGGTTTTCTGCCACTCATTTAATTCATTTTTAGAAACGTCTTCCAGTTCAATTACGGCGTTGCCCCACCGCTTAAACTCTTTCCAGTCCTTTGTTAATAGGTGCAATCCCTCTCCTCTCTTTGCCATTTGGAATAACTGTGTTCCTGGATACGGTGTACAAATATTGAAAAAGGCACGATCCAGGCTGAGTTTTCTAGCAAAATCTATTGTATCTCGTAAAGTCTTAGTGTTCTCATAAGGGAGCCCCAAAATAAAAGAGCCTCTCTTCTCAAACCCAATCTTCCCAAGTAACTTGTAAGCCTTGACATATTGCTCTAACCTTATGCCCTTGTGTGATTTATCTAAAATTTCCTGATTACCGCTCTCTACGCCTATTGAGATTTGTTTACACCCTGCTTTTTCCATTTTCCTGAGTAGATCTTCCTCAATGGTGTCAGCTCTTGTGTAACACCGCCAAAAAAACTTCAGTTTTCTCTCAATTATAGCTTCACACAACTCAGTAACCCTTCTGGCGCTAATCATAAAAGTATCATCTATAAAAGTAACATGTTCCACGCCATAGTTATTCACACAGTCCTCAATTTCATCAATCACAAACCTCAGGTCTCTGAATCTGACTTTACTCCCGAACATTCGGTAACAGTAAATACATCTAAATGGGCAACCTCTCATTGCTTGGATTGCTGTCATTCGCCGCATTCCTTTTCCGGGGAATGTAAGAAGGTATTTGGTTTGGTCCACCAAGTGTCTAGCTGGCACACAATTGTCATTTAGATTCGGTATGAACGGACGGTCAGCATTATGGATAATTCTTGCCTTCTCTCTATAAGAGAGCCCTTCTACCTGAGAGAGATCTCCTTTGGGTGCTAACTGCTTTAACAGTTGGCTGGTGGTGATCTCTCCCTCCCCTCTAATCAGATAATCAATATGCGAATTTTCACGTAGAATCTGGTTGGGCAGAATAGTAGCATGAGGTCCCCCTAATAACGTTATTATATTAAACCTCGCTTTCGCTTCCTTCAGTATTTCGCTAGCATAATCAAAGTCCACAGTTGTAGCGCCTGCGCCTATAATGTCAGCTTTGGAAACTTCAATCCGTTTCAAAACTTCATTTGGAGTTAAATCATCTGCCTCACCATCAATAATTGCCACCTGATGCCCGTCTCTCTCTAGTGCAGCAGCAACATATAATAAGCCTATGGGAGGAGAAACTTCCTTATACCTAGTTTTGCTAGTAATCAATTGATAAAGCGGGGAATATGCTGGCCTTATTAGAAGAACCCTCATCATGCAACTCCTTGTAAAATATTATTAATACCGGAGCGAGCTATTACCTTCTTCCAGGTGAATTGCTTGGCTAGTTCCAAATTATTACGACTCATTTTTTTGCGTAATTCATCATTATTTAGAATAGTTTTCACTTTTGCTGCCAGGTCTTTAGGGTCTCCTGCCCTGTACATCAACACGTTTTCACCATCCTTCAAAAACTTCTCCCTGCTGTCAGCATCACTGATAACAATTGGTTTCCCAGCCGCCAGGTAGTCCAAAACCTTTTGGTATTGCCTCTTTTTAGCAATAACGTGGGTGGAGTAAGGGCAAACACATACATCAATCTTTTTCAATAATCCAATTGCATCCCTGTGCGATATGTTTCCGGTAAATATGATAGAGGTATAACTATTTTTATATTCCTCAAACCATTTTCCTCTTCCAATTATCACTATCTCATATTCATCACCAAAATATTTCGCGCTTTCCAGTATATCTTCGATAGTTATCCAAGCCTCCCAGTTTCCAATAAAACCCACCAGCTTTTTATCATGAGGAATAGAGTATTTAGCCAATATACTACTGTCCCCTGCAAAAGCGAATTCCTCTATATCAACCCCATTAGGTAGTAATATAGTCTTTTGTTGTACGTCAAGAGGGAAGTCCTCACGAAGTTCTTCTCTTATAGTAATTATTTGGTCTGCTAGTTTGAGCGACAGCCAATCAAAAACCCTTGTAAATCTGGCTCTAAACATTCGCCCCTCTACCATCTGTTCTTTGTACGCGTATCCATGAAAATCATAAAGTATTTCCACGCGCCAGAGCTTCAATAGAGAAAATAGCAATGCCAGACTGTAACCTCTTGCTATTATCTTTTTTAGTTTGGTATTAGCCAAAATCCGTATTACGGTTACCGAAATCTGGAATACAAACAGAAGATTACCCACAAACCCTTCACCAATCAGAGGTTTTACAGTAATAATATTCTCGCCTGCGATACCATCACTATTCGCCCGTCTAGCAACTATCACAGTCTTTATGCCGTGCTCATTTAACGCCCTGGAAATATGCCAAGCACGTGAAGAAGATGCGGCGCTGTATCTAAATTCATCAGTGCTTATGATTACCATCATGGGGACTCTTCGCCACATACTCTACTCCCATCAATTCTTGTCTCAACAATCAAGGAAATCTTAATTTCTTAACAATACTACCTCGCCTGCTTATTATTTGAACCAACCAGTTATTCGTAGAATAATCTCTAAATGATTTATTCTGAAGAGACATTATTTCCTCAAAATATTTCTCACTAAGGCCAAGTTTTTCTAATACGTACTCCCTGTCCTTCATCATCATTTCCTCGGATGGATAAGGGTTACGCTTCAGTTCCTCCAACGCCTCCTCCCTTGTAATTTGCCCCGAACAAATTAGGGTAGACAAATGAGCCCTTCTTTTATCAATACCAAATTTCACTGGCAAGATATAGGCTTGAAGAAAACGCGTGTATATAGATTCATAGTGTTTTCCACCGTAGTATTGCCAGCCAAGCTCCTTTTCTAGAAGCTCTATAACATCATTTTTGACATATGTCATAAAATTCAAGATGTTTATATATTTTATTCTCTTCACAAAGATGTAGTAAAGCAGCTCCAAAAGGTTATAGTGTGGAAAACTTACTAATTTCGCTTTTCCGAATTTCCTATTCAGACTCTTGATATATCTCCAATCCCTATGAGTGTAACCCCACGCATCAGGCAATATCGCCTCAGTACTAACATTGCCACCACCCATAATAAATTGTATTCCTTCCTTAGCGGCAACCTTGTAAAGAATAGCTGAAATCGCATGGTCTGTGGGTATTTCCGCATCAGAGACAGATGCCCTCAGAAAAGACAATTGCGAATCCTTGAATTCTTCCCAATTTACTGTATATATAAAAAAATCTATACCTAGACCTTTAAGCATTTTATTCATATTATCCGTTGCTAATTCCGAATCCCATCCATTATCTAGATGAACTGCTAATGGTCTTAAGCCCATCTTTTTCAGCATATACGCAACATATGTACTATCTACTCCTCCACTAATCCCTAGAATACAATCATATTTCTTATTCTTATCCTTAGTTTTAATTTCATCTATCAATAAGTTCAACTTTCTTTGCCCTGCTTCGTCACAAATAAGACGTTCCTTTGCCATCTCATTGTATTTACTGCAGTGATTGCATATTCCATTCGGGTCAAATTGAATATCTGGATCTGTTGAATCCATAACACACTTTTCACAAATTCTGTAATTATCTGTCACATGCGTCTACTCAATTAAGTTGCCTCTTCATTTCTAAGGTTGTTGTTAATTAGTTCAGGTGACTTCCCCTATCTACCTTTAGGAAGCATATCCTCGCCTTTTATCATTCCCATGTACCCCTGTATTTATCAATGGTTGCTTCTAACTAACTTCTCGTATATTACTGCCAATCTTTTCATTTCTGTCTTGAATTTAGCTCTTGTTTTTACAATATCCCTGCTCAGCCTACCAAACTCCCTTCTTACTTCATCATTCTTAAGTAAATAAATTATCCGTCCAGCAAGAGCTTGAATATCATTTGTGGTAATTAAAAAACCATTTTCGCCATCCGTTATCCATTCCCTATTAGCTGGCAAGTCAGTAACTATCGGAGCCAACGCACAGGACATTGCCTCCTGTAAACTAAATGAAGTACCATCACTGTTGGATGTCGAGATATATATATCCGATAACATCAGATATTTTGCAATTCTGTCATGTGGAATATATCCAATAAAAGTGACGGCATTTGAAATACCCAGACTATTTGCCAAACACTCCAGGTACTCCTTCTGCTCTCCATCACCACCAATTTGGAATTTTGCATTAGGAAACTGCTTTAAAACAACCGGTATTGCTCTAATAAGCATCTCTACATTATAAATAGGCTTCAGGTAACGGATGGAAATTATAACTGGTGACCGTGCATTGTCCAATTTATCATCAATTTTTCCGTCTCTTGCCTTTGAACTAAATTGCGCTGTATCGATACCGTTGTAGATTAGGCGTATTTTCCCAGCAGCAATCTGTAATTGTAATATGCCCCCTCTTATTGTCTCTGAGTTGCAGATTACGATAGCTGCTCTCTTTAATGCATATCTGGTAAGCATTCTCAATAACAAATTTTGCTTTGCGTCAATCAAGATATCACTACCCAAAGCGGTAACTATCAATGGGTAGAAGCCACTACATGCTGCTAAAAAACCATAAACAGTCGCATAGTAACTATCAATGATATCTGGTTTTATTTCTCTAATTAGCTTACGAGTTTGTAAAATCCAAAAGGGGAAACTGAGATGTCGTGATGTTGTCAAACCATATACAGGAAATCTCGTAAGTAAATGAATACAAATACTCTTATCATAACCAGCCATTACCTCTCGACAAATCAAGTGAACTTCGTGCCCCTTCTTGGCGAAGTAGTTTACCCTTGCCTGTTCGTTTATAACGCCACTAGTAATATAGGCTATTCGCATATTATTGTCCCTAGTAGTAAGTTTGTGAAGTTGATTGTTCCGACCTTCAGGCTGTTTATACTATTCGTTAAAACATAAAGATAATAACTTCCACCACTTTTTAGAAGTCGCCATAACCCTGTTTTAAACACTTATATCCTGCCTTCCAAGATTTTCAGAATCTGGATTCTCGACTTGGTTGATATCAGCAATTATTCCGTATTTAAAGATGAAATGGCTAAGCCCATATTGCGTATATTGTTCAGTTAAATTATGTCTTATGGAAATCATTTATTAAGACTCGCCTGGCTGTGCCTATATTTGTGAAAACTCTCAGGGTAATTTTCAATGAAGTCGACCATAAATTTTGTTACATCTATCTTTTCATCCAACAACTTTTGGCGCTTCTTTGTCCACTTCTCTTTCAAGTCAGGCTGTTGTAAAAGCTCCAAAGCCTTTTTTATTGCGATAGCTGGCTCTTGAAAAGAATTGAGAAGATTATACTTTTCCTCAAGTTCTATAAAATTCCCCATTGTTTTAGATAAAGATGAAACGAAAACAGCAGGAGTGCCTAATACTGCTGCCTCAGTTGCCATTGTTCCTCCATCACCAATATACATTGTGGCATAGTAAAGTAAATCATGTATTTTCTCTGGTGGCCTGGTTATCATATATTTCTGGAACTCGTCTGGTAGTGGGTTTTCGGAGGTGATGAGAACTCGGGCGTGCTTGCTTAGCTCTTGCACTAG
>CAZZHQ010000014.1:0-38863 GCA_964654015.1 uncultured Dehalococcoidales bacterium
TGAACCATGCTCACTCAATAGAAGTTGCGACCCTCGCTGGTGGTTGTTTCTGGTGCATCGAAGCAGTCTTCCTTGAAGTTGGTAGCGTCAGGGAGGTTATACCTGGCTATACAGGTGGCACCACCGTCAATCCAACTTATGAGCAGGTCTGCACTGGCATGACTGGCCACGCCGAGGCACTACAAGTGAGCTTCAATCCTTCCATGACCTCATACCGAGAAATTCTGGAGATTTTCTTCTCCGTTCATGAACCGACGACACTGAACCGTCAGGATGCGGATACGGGCACACAGTACCGTTCAGCCATTTTCTACCATAACCAGCAGCAAAAGACTATTGCAGAGGAACTCATCGGAGAACTCAATCAAGCTCACATGTGGAAGAAATCTATAGTTACCCAAGTTACTCCATTGGGTGCATTCTATCCCGCAGAGAGCTACCACAGCGGATATTTTTCGCGACATTCTGAACAGATATATTGCCAGATGGTGATTTCACCCAAGGTCAACAAGTTCCGTAAGCAGTGGATAAAGCAGCTTAAGAAGTGATGGGCAAATACTATCTGTTCTGAGGTGAAATGAGATCTTTTCATTTCTCCAATACTCCCTTCCAAAATGTTTTATCACTTTGAAAAATCTCTTCATTTTTGACCCATTTTTTTGGGGTACAGAACACAGGTGGTCTTGCCCAATTAATGAAACTTGAACCATTAACCTATATCGAGGCTGAAAACCAGTTCAAAAGTTCTACCTATTATAACCGACGGTCTACAAACCTGTAAGACCAGATGATACCATTTCATTCACCGTATTTCTTAATTCCGCATGGTGCGTTATACTACGTTATAAAAATTTCTCTACCGTTTATTAATCAAACTAACTAAATATAGGGAGGGTAATCTAGTGAAAGAGCGAATCGCAGTACTTGGTGCCGGAGCAATAGGAGCCGCAATAGGAGCCTACCTGATAAGAGATGGCCACGATGTGATACTCATCGACCAATGGGCGGCACACATCGAAAAAATCCGAAATGATGGTTTGAAGCTAACTGACTTAAACGGCGAGTTCACCGTGCAGGCCAAGGCAATTCAGCTAAGCGATGTTAACAACCTGCGGGAAATGTTCGACATCGTTTACCTATCCGTGAAATCGTATGATACAAGGTGGTCTACCTATCTAATTGAGCCATACCTCAAACCAACTGGTTTCATTTTACCGGTCCAGAATTCACTGAATGATGAACTAGTTGCCAGCATCGTAGGCTTCAATCGTACCGTGGGCTGTGTTCCCACAATCAGTGCCGGAATTTATGAGCCGGGGCACGTAATTCGCACTGATCCGATTACGCATTGCTTTACCGTCGGCGAGTTATCCGGCTTGATAACCAACCGAGTGAAGGGAGTTGTTAAGGCACTTTCGGTATTGGGGGAAAGTGAAGCAACCACCAATATCTGGGGAGCTCGCTGGGCGAAGCTGGTAATCAACGCTATGGGCAATTCTCTAGCGGGTATCGTTGGCCCCTCATTATCTTCCCTGGACGCAGCGCAGAAAGATACATATAATTTGATTAGAGTAGTAACCGGCAGTGAAGCAGTTCGGGTTGGTGTAGCATCGGGAATAAGCGTGGAACCGATACAGAAAGTTCCGGCCCAGGAGTTCGCCACAGCTACAAGCACAGAGAGCGTAAAAAAATTAAAAGAAAAGATGGCTGATATCTGGGCAAAGAGGTCCCTTCCGGCAGAAGACATGCAGAAAAAACTAGGGGCACCAGGCCGTCCGTCACTGTTACAAGACGTGATGAAGGGAAGACGAACTGAGGTTACATATCTCAATGGAGTGGTAATTCAGAAAGGCAAAGAGGTTGGAGTACCTGCACCAATGAACCAGGCCATTCTGGACCTCATGCTTAGAATAGAAACCGGCGAGGTTAAGCCCGACCCATCAAATCTTGAGACACTTAAGGCCCATCTTTCGACTTAATAGACGGGTAATCCCAACAACAGAAAAGAGGCAGCAGGGGTGCTATCACTTCAGGCATTATCGTAGTGACTCCCCTTCTGCTGAATATCTTATTATCCATAATAAACAACCGGGATATTCATTTCGATAATATCACTTGCAGTGATCTGCTCCTGATCTGCACCCCGAAAACCTCTCACTTCATCCGGACTTGTTTTTGAGGGGCAGGTTAATATTTTATACAACAGAAGATTCCAATACCTTATTTGCTAAATACAGTATGCTATATTTGCACGCATGAAAGTGGCTTTAGCTTCTTTTGTTTCCGGTTATCCTGCCATTACTAAGAACCTGATACTCAACAGGAAAAAATATAAACAGGAGGGTGGACATGCTTACTGTGTGGGAAGCAATAAAGGGAAGACGCAGCATCCGCAAATTTGCGACGGACGATGTCCCGGAGGCTATGGTGGAACAGATGCTGGAGGCAGCGAGGCTGGCGCCGTCAGCAAGCAATCGTCAGCCGTGGCGCTTCCTGGTAATAAGAGATAGGACAATCAAACAGGAAATCCGCCGTATATGCTTTGGCCAGATGTTTATAGAGGAAGCACCGGTAGTAATTATCTGTTTCGGTGATTTAGAGCGATATTCCGATACAGCCAGAAAGAAAAGACGGCAGGAATTCGTGGACTCGGGAGTCGCAAACACATTGTCGGGACGTTTTGCTGACCCTGAGTTTATTGCTTACAGGGACTCTTTACCTGTTCCACCTCGCGAGCAATTGATTACACCGGTAGTGGCGAACAGCTATATTGCCATTGAGCACCTGGTGTTGATGGCTGAGGCGCTTGGGTTGGGCACCTGCTGGGTGGGGGGATTTGAGGACCCTGCCGAGTTCAACCGCTTTTTCGGTCTGGCCGATACGTTAATACCGGTTGCCGTAATACCGGTGGGGTATCCTGCCAGTAAGATACCTCCTTCCCGGCCACGCCTGGCTCTTGAGGAAATCCTGGTCAAACCGGGGATAATGCCTGAAGTAAAGCGAGGCTGACGAGGACCACACTTTTTCCGGTACGCCTGACGTCTGTATACGCCAGACCCGATGTGGCCATCTCTTAAGCACATGCACATGGAGAGCCAGCTCATATGACCTGCCCAAAAAATATAGTCCAATAATTATGTTTAATTAGACACAAGTCTTTATTAATTTGAATCAGAGGTTAAGTTAACTCAATTCCCTATCCTGAACAGTAGAAAGGAACCATAAGTTTCCCACACTAGCACCTATAGAATGTAATATGCTATCTTTGTTTTAATTAACCGTAAACAAGAGGGGGCTCACTTATGCTTAATACTCTCTTCCAAATTTATTACTTGGTCTGTCTAGTTGTGGGGTCATTCATCCGGGTGTGGTACGGGAGAAAATATAGGCAAGATAGAAAAGCGATATTACACGAAGAAGGATTTGCCTATGCATTGCTGGCATCGCTCTGGGGACTGGCTATACTAGCTCCAATTGTGCATATATTTACTCGATGGCTTAGTTTTGCAGATTATGACTTGCCAGTTTGGGCTGGCTGGATTGGTATCGCAATTTTCGCCATAGCGTTGTGGCTGCTCTGGAGGTCACACGCCGACTTAGGGCAAAACTGGCGCGTGACAACAGAACTAAGAGAAGAGCACACGCTAATAACTGGTGGGATTTTCCAACATATCCGTCATCCTATGTATTCCGCCCACTGGTTGTGGGGAATCGCCCAGGTACTGTTAATACATAACTGGATCGCAGGCTTAGCTAGTCTAGTTATTTTTATTCCTATCTATGCGCTCAGGGTAAGACGTGAAGAGCATATGATGCTTGAACAATTTGGGGATGAATACCGCACTTACATGAGCCAGACTGGCCGAATCTTTCCCCGTATTTTGAGATAATTTGCTATCAATCATCCCACCACATCTTTGTCCCCTTGAGTTAGATTTTAGATGATTCAAATCGGCTGCTGTTGCACGAGGGATATATATGTTATAGTTGACCAATCTTATAAGGAGGGGAAATATGCCACTCGTAATTGTAGAAGCAGATGAAGGCAGATCTATTGACCAGAAAAGAGGTCTTGTACAAGACATAACCAGCGCAGTATGTAAAAACTTCTCGGTTCCCCCTGAGGCTGTAAGCATCACGATACGTGAGGGAAAGAAGGAGAACCGCGCCAGAGCAGGTAAATTAGCCATCGATTCCTAGTGACCTGTTCCCGGTAGTTGTAACTCTTATTAAGTTAGATTCTCCCACAAAACCATCCCTTCATCCGGACCAGTTTTTTGGGAGCAGATTCAAGTAAATGGATGGTGAGAGAATGGTTCATGTTGCCTGTTCAGAAGACGGCACTAGAGGAGGTAGTTAGCGTTGACGAGGCGTTGTATATTTGGGGTTGCTCTTCTTATCCTGTGCTTGCTATCAGGGACTACTTCGTGTGAGTATGTAGAAGAATTTGAGTCGCAGCTAGATTCAGATGGCGATGGGTGGACCGACGCCCAAGAGAATATCGCGGGGACTGACCCAAACATCGTAGATACCGATGATGATGGATATTGGGACCCGCAAGACCCAAATCCTCTTGACTCAAGCATCCCGGCAAATGATTGGCCGCCGGAGCCAGCAACCAGCCCTGCAATTACACCAACTCCAACGCCCCCTGTTTCAGCCAGCTCTGATGTAACCTTGACTGACGCTCCGGAACAAGCAGCACTGGAAGAGTTACTTAAAGTTCAGGCTGCAGTAAAGTTTATGATGAGTAATAATAAACTGACATCGTTGGCACATTATGTCACGGTTGCCACTAACGATATGCATCGTTTTCCAGATACCAGCACCAGACACGGCATCGTTGGTATGGGCTATGTACTGCATTGCCACGATTCTGATGGCGATGGCGAGCCTGATATCAATTATATCCTTTTAAGCAAGACAAAGGGTACATACACTTGTGACAAATATGGTAATGTGACCCAGATTGCTTCGTCGCTATACTCCTCGCAATGACGATGGTGAAAAGAGAGTTAAATTACTCCGGTGTTCTTTCAATCTTAGCGAAAGTATATAATACTGTTCCTACAGGTTGGAAGGATGAAGGCTCTGGTTCAGATTGTTACAAATCGTAGGCAGATATTGACATATGCCGACGTTTAGTAACATAATTGTATTTGATGAAACAAGAACGAATAAAGCAAGTCCTGGAAATTGCTAGAAGCCTGGGAGTGCTTCGGCCAAGAGATCTAGATACCTATAGGCTCCCCCGTGTGTACCTCAGTCGGCTGCATAACCGTAATCTGCTACGTCGTGTTGGACGAGGACTCTATGTAATAGCTGATCTTGAGGCGACTGAACATCAAACCCTGGCCGAGGCATGCAAGCGAGTGCCCCATGGGGTTATATGTCTACTCTCTGCGCTCCAATATCATGGAATGACAACGCAATCACCCTTTGAAGTATGGATGGCTATAGAACGAAAGGCGCGACTACCACTGGTTACCCGGCCAGCTATGCGATTTGTCCGCTTTTCGGGAAGAGCTCTGACGGAAGGAGTTGAAGAGAAACAGATGGAAGGGGTCGTCTTCAAGGTATATAATCCGGCAAAGACTGTAATAGACTGTTTTAAGTACCGCAACAAAATCGGTCTGGATATATCACTGGAGGCACTCCGGGACTGCTTCCGAATGCGAAAGTGTACGATGGACGAATTGTCATATTACGCTCAGATTTGTCGTGTGGCGAAGGTTATTAGACCATACCTTGAGGCTATCGCATGAGAAAAAGACAGCCTGTCAACCTTGCAAGCTCGGTTCGCCAGCGACTGTTAATCCAAACTAGAGAGAAAGGTGAAGATTTTAACCTCATTCTGACGCGCTATGCGCTGGAGAGATTACTATACCGCATGGCACAATCCCAGTACGCTGATCGATTTGTACTTAAAGGTGCGATGCTTTTCGCCGTTTGGTCTAATCAAATCTATCGTCCTACTAGAGATCTAGATCTGCTCGGGTATGGGGACTCATCCCAGCAAACGTTGAGGAAGATATTTCAGGAGATATGCCTTACTGATGTCGAGCCAGATGGGCTTGTATTTGACAAGAGTAGCATTCGAATGAGTGAGACACGTGAAGACCAGGAGTACGGGGGCTGCCGTGTGCAATTGCTGTCATATTTGGCAAACGCGCAGATTAATTTACAAATCGATATTGGCTTTGGGGACGTAGTAAGCCCTGAAGCAGTGGAGATCGTATATCCAACACTCCTTGATTTCCCTGCTCCTCGAATCTGGGCATACCCACGTGAAACAGTTGTCGCGGAGAAATTTCAAGCGATCGTTGCCTTAGGCATAGCAAATACTCGTATGAAGGATTTCTATGACCTTTGGGTACTAGCCTCACAATTTTCGTTCGACGGACCATCATTAGTGGAGGCTATCAAAGCGACCTTCACACGGCGCGGCACTCAACTCCCCAGTAGCGTGCCAATCGCCCTTAGCGAGGCATTTGCGCAAGATCAGGGCAAGAGCACACAATGGCAAGCTTTCCTCCGAAGGACCGGCCTTGAGGAAAAAGGAACTGAGTTTTCCCAAGTTATTACCAAATTACGGGCATTCCTCATTCCTCCAATCTTAGCTGCATCGAAGGGTGAAGCCTCGACGGAGAACTAATGAAAGAGATGGAAGATAAAAACCAGAAGGAACACAGGGTTAGATTAAGAAAGAAATTTGAAAAGTCCGGGCTCGACGCATTTCACGATTATGAAATCGTGGAGATGTTATTGACCTTGAGCCGTGTAAGAATTGACTGCAAACCTATAGCGAAAGAGGCAATGCAGAAATTCAAAACATTACGAGGTGTATTAAGCGCCTCTCCTGAAGAACTGCAAACCATTCCCGGGATTGGGCCTGCCAGTGTTTTCGTAATTAAACTGATAGAGCAGGTATCACAGCAATTGCTAAAAGAAAGAGTGGTCGCTAAGGCATACTGCAAGTCTTCCAGGGAAGTCTTCGATTATTTATACCTGTCAATGAGAGACCTGAAGATAGAGACATTTAAGGTTATGTTTCTGAATGTGCAGAATCAAATCCTGGTAGTAGAAAATCTCTTTGAAGGCACTCTGTCTGCCAGTGCGGTCTACCCCAGAGAAGTGGTGGGGAAAGCAATTAAATACAATGCCGCCGCCATGATTTTTGCCCACAATCATCCTTCAGGAAATCCGTCTCCCAGCGAAGACGATAAACAAATAACCAGAGATCTGGTATTTGCCAGCTGTGTCATGCAAATTAAGGTGCTGGACCATCTTATAATAGGGGATAACAAGTATTTCAGCTTTGCTGATGACGGACTGCTTGAGAAATATGAAAAGGATTTCTCAGGGATTAAAAAAGCTTAAGAAGCATACGCTGAAATATATGATTACGGCAAGAGAGAATTAAAGGGAAGTCAGGCTGTTTTTTCCTCTTCAAAAATCCTGAGCAGAATATCATGTATCTTGCCATTTGTAGCCAAAACTTCGTTCTTGTCGCTGCTTGTGCTGAAAGGATTTCCTCTGAAATCAGTAGCTTTACCTCCTGCCTCAGTTACCAGGATAATTCCCGCGGCACAGTCCCATAGCTTATCGCCAACCACACAAAAACCATCGTATCTACCACAGGCAACATTGAACAGGTCCAATGCGGCTGATCCCGCACGCCTGGTCGCCTGGCTATCTCTTAATAAACGGAGGAAATTTCTCTCGCTTTTTCTGAATTCTTCTGACTTACGGTCATACGGAAATGCGGTAGCTATCAGACTCTCCTCCAGGACGCTCACTCCTGAGACACACGCCTTCTCTTTATTCAGGTAGGCGCCTCCCCCTTTTACAGCGCTAAACATCTCATCGACGCAGGGATTATATATCACCCCAACGATGATATCCCCACGGTGTAACAAGGAGATAGACACAGCGAAATGCATGTAACGATGGTTGTAGTTTATCGTTCCATCCAGTGGGTCCACAACCCACATATAATCTGATACATTTTCCTTCCCTCCGCCTTCTTCAGAGAGAAAACTGTGTTCGGGGAAAGCGCTGGAGATGGTATCGAGTACAATCTTTTCAGCCCCGATGTCCGCCTTTGAGAAAGGGTCCTTGTGTCCTTCACCCTTATAATATATTTCCCTTTTTGCATTCAGTTGCTCTAACAGAAAGATGCCAGCCTGACGCGCAGCCTCTTCTGCCACTACAAGGAACTCTTTCACAATATGTTTCCCCCCTTTCTTTTTGTTACTTCTTTATCTCAGGATTTTCACACTCTAATCTCTACAGGGGGCTTACCGTTCCCTCTGTAGAGATTAAAGAAACTGTATCTAAATCGTACTATCGCTCTCCTGCTTGTCTCTTCTACTCAATAATAATGCTATACCTTCACGCCAGCCTTAGTTAACTCCTCTGAGACCCAGGCAATATCCAAATCTTCCAATTTTTCCTTAGTCGGCACTGCCAATTCAGGGTCCCATCCCGACATGGCGTAATATGTCTGTAAAGCCTTTTTCATACTTTCCTCTGTAATAACAAGCTTGTCTTTCAGAGGTCCTTTTGTAAAAGCTTTATAGAAACGTTCCGGAAGGATATCATCTTTAGCCAGATATCCCTCTCTGGCATTAAATGCCCTTGCCAAAGCAAGAGAACGCTCTCCAACCATCATTAACTCTAACAGGGTGGTGTTCCATCCAGTGCATGCATTGACAAGTTCAACCGTCTGGCTGGGACTGAATGGTGGGAAAATACAGATAGTTGCGCAGTTCTGGAAATGTCTCCAGTTGATGAAGTATCGAGTCATTCGTACTTTTGCAGGGCCAAAGTCAAGTCTGGATAGAGGATCAAGCACCCCCATTTCATTCAGCCATCCCATTGGGCCTGTTCCATCCACTTCGAACATAACATCATGAATATTATGGACATGGTCAGCACCCGTAGGCGAAGTCGCATAGCCAATTCCCAGGCCTACTTTCCCTCTGGGCTCATGCATGGGCAATTCCTGCCCTTTTATCTGCATAGCATACTTCATCGAGCCTTTCCCTATCTTCTCAGCGGCATTTTTCACCCCTTCCGCTAGCAAATCTCCCAGTCCTTCTCTATCAGCAATCATTTGCGTCATCTTCATCATTGCTTCTGCATTTCCGAATTTCAGTTCTATTCCACCTGTGTCTTTCGTGCTTAGAATACCGTTCTCAAAACATTCCATGGCGAAAGCAATACAGGTACCTGTCGCAATGGTATCAAGGCCATATGATTGGCAAGTCTGGTTTCCACTGGCTATGGCCTTCAAATCCCCTACTCCGCATAATGAACCCAGAGAGGCAATTGTCTCATACTCCGGGCCTCCGTAGAGAGGTACTACGTTATATGGGTCTTCATCCACCGTAACCTCACGTTTACAATAAACAGGGCAGGCATAACAATTGTCTCTGCCAGAGAGTATTGTTTTGGTCATCGTCTCGCCGGCTATATCCATGTAGCCTTCGAACTGGCCTTCCTGGAAGTTTCGAGTGGGCAAGATGCCTCCTTCATTCAATCCGGGTATGCCATTAGAAGTACCATTATCGGTCATTCCTTTATACATGTCTTTGTTTTCAGTCAGCCACTTGGCAAGTTCACGAACCTTATCTGCGTTTGCCAGCGGCAGATTTTGATGACCCCGTACCGCTATAGCACGTAATTTCTTAGAACCCATAACCGCACCATGTCCGTTACGACCATAGAAGTGGGTGAGGTCATTACAAATGCCAGCAATTCGTACAATCTTTTCTCCTGCCGGACCAATCTGTGCTACCCTAATTCTCTTATCTCCCAATTCTGCCTGTATCTGACTCTGTGCATCCCCTGTAGTTTTTCCTGTCAGGTGAGAGGCATCCCGTATTTCAACTTTATCATCATTTATCCAGAGGTAGACCGGCTTGTCAGCCACACCTTCTACGATAATAGCGTCCCAACCTGCTCTTTTTAACTCAGCAGGCCAGAAACCGCCAGCCTGTGCATCGCCCCAACCATTTGTCAGCGGTGACTTTGAGCCTACTCCACTTCGTGCATTGCCACCATATGGCGCTCCCGTTATTACGCCTGAAGAAAAGATGAGCTTATTATCCGGTCCCAGCGGGTCAATCCCCTTCTTAAGTTCTTTCAACAGGTAATACCCTATGAGAGCCGTCCCCCCGAAATACCGTCGGTAGAACTTGTCATCTGGTTTATCAATAGAGATGCTTCCGCTTGATAGATTTACCCTTAATATCTTTCCTGTATATCCCCCATGTGATTGCTCAGCCATTGTTTTTCCCTCCTTATATTGTTTATCCGCTGCCTGGCGTCTTATCAGTCAACTTTATTCAGTTCTTCTGCCACCCAAGCTATATCCAATTCCTGTAGCTGTGCTGTTGTGGGTACAGCTTTCTCAGAATCCCAGCCTGACATTTTATAGTAAGTTTGTAATGCCTGATGCATCGCTTCTTTATCTATTCCTTTACCCTTCAATGGCCCACTGGTGAACGCCTGATAAAGACGCTCAGGAATAACATCATCTTCAGCAGTATATCCTTCCCTGGCATTGAATGCCCTGGACAGGGCATTCGCCCGTTCCCCTACCTTCATAAGCTCCAAGACGCTGGTATTCCAACCGGTTACACTATTTACCAGTTTCGTCATATGGTGAGGACGGAAAGGTGGAAACATGCATATAATCGCCGAATTCTGGAAGTGTCTCCAATTGACCCAGTACCGGAATAATCGCACTTTCGCAGGGCTAAGTTCACGGGCTGGTAACGGGTCGATTATGCCCCATTCGTTAGCCAGGTCCATCATCCCCTGGCCTTCAGCGGTAAAGAGGACATCGTGGATGTTGTGCATATGGTCTCCGCCCGTAGGCGAAAGGGCATACCCTATACCCATACCCACCTTGCCTTTTGGTTCATGCATCGGCAATTCCTGGCCTTTTACCTGCATTGCATATTGGGCAGAGCCATGACCAATCTTCTCACTAGCGCGCTTTGTTCCTTCCGCAAGTATAGCGCCCAATCCTTCCTTATCAGCAATCATTTGCACCATCTTCAACATGGCTTCAGTATTGCCAAAGTTAAGTTGTATTCCCCCAGTATCCTCTGCAGTCAGAATACCATTTTCAAAGCATTCCATAGCGAAGGCGATTGCCACACCGACGCTGATTGTATCCATTCCATGTGCACCACATATCTGATTTGCTACGGAGATGGCTTTCAAGTCACTAATTCCGCAAAGAGAGCCAAGAGCCCCAATTGTTTCATATTCCGGTCCGCCATATTCACGGCGTACATTATAGGGAGGGCCCAGTTCCACTTCCCGTTTACATCTGACAGGGCAGGCATAGCAGGTATCCGTACCAACGAGTATGGTTTCCGACATCCTTTGTCCCGATATCTCTGCCCATCCCTCAAATTGACCTTCTCTGAAGTTTCGGGTTGGCAAAATGCCTGCCTCCTGCAAAGATGGTAACCCTCCTGACGTGCCATAGTCATGGTATCTCCCTATGTATTGCATATAGTTATCTGACAACCATTTGGCCATCAGGCGGACCCCTCCAGGGTCAAAAACCGGCACAGCTTTATGTCCACGAACAGCGATAGCCTTCAGGTTTTTAGAACCCATAACTGCACCATGACCATTACGACCATAGAAATGCGTCAGGTCGTTGACAATATTCGCAATTCGTATAAGTTTCTCTCCAGCCGGGCCAATCTGCGCAACACGCACCTTCACATCGCCCAAATCCTTCTGAATTTGTATTTCTGCCTCCATTGTTTCCTGACCCCAGAGATGAGAGGCATCCAGTATTTTCACTTCATCGTCATTAACCCAGAGATAAACTGGTTTTTCAGACTTTCCTTCGATAATTATGGCATCCCAACCCGCTCTCTTTAATTCGGTAGGCCAGAATCCTCCTCCCTGAGAATCTCCCCAACCGTTAGTAAGAGGGGACTTAGAGCCCACCGCACTACGGCCACATCCTCCACATGAGACGCCAGTAATTACCCCCGCTGAAAAGATGAGCTTGTTGTCTGGCCCCAGAGGGTCAATACCAGGTTTTAACTCCTTGAGCAGATAATAGCCTATGAGTGCAGTGCCACCGAAGTACCTGCGATAGAATTTATCGCCGGGCTTTTCAACAGAGATATCACCATTAGAAAGGTTCACCCTCAGAATTTTACCAGTATAACCACCATGTATTTTTTGGTCAGCCATGATTTCTGCTCCCTCCGCTCTAAAGTAATATATACCCAGTAAAGTTGGTTACCAACGATGTAAACCAAGTAATTCTAACATGAGTTACTCAGAAGTGCCTAAGAATAGCTCCGCAACTATCTGAAAATTCGTGATAGAGCACCAGTATCGTCAGGCATAAATAACAACACAGTCCAGGTTCCCTAAAAGACGGGAGCCATCCTCTATTCGGCGGCAATACCGGCTAATTCACCGAGGATTGCTTCCAGCGCCTCTAATTCCTTGCCATAACCAGTCCAGTCCCCTTCCTTAAGGTATTCCTGAGCATTATCGTAGTGTTGTTGGGCCTGAGAGATTAAACTAGCTATATCACTGGGTACCTGTCCCTCTACTGGTTCTTCTCCAGGTTCTGTTGGAATTGTACCTGTCCCAAATATCGCAGCGAGACTCTGTCCCAGTGTGCGCTCCATAGCAATCTTATCTCCAGCGACAACGATAACCCGTTTCAATTCAGGAAGCCCCCCTGACTCCGCCTGGAGAAATACTGGTTCTACAAAGAGATTGGAGGTACCCAAAGGTATCATTAACAGATTTCCACGTATAACACGAGAGCCGCCACGACCCCAAAGGGCAAGCTGTTCGGTTATAGTAATATCCTGTTGAATTCGATTCTCTATCTGACTCGGGCCATATACCAATTTATCTTTAGGGAATATATAGGCAAGCAACTTTCCATAATTCTCTCCATCACAACGAGCAGCCAACCAGCCTACCGTATTATTTTTATTGACCGGGGTAAATGGTAATATGAGAAGAAACTCCTCCCCCTTGTCTTCTTCCGGCAGATGCATAATAACGTAATAAGGCTGCATTACCTGCTCCGCACCGGAATATATCTCCTTAGGAAAAGTCCACAAATCTTCTTTATTATAGAATACCTGGGCATCCTGCATATGGTAGTTCTGATACACCCTGGACTGGATAGTAAACATCCCTTCGGGATAACGTATATGCTGCCGTAACGGCTCAGGCATCTGTTCTATAGGCACGAATAGCTCAGGGAAGATGGACTGATAGGTCTGTATCAGGGCATCTTCAGGGTCTGAAATATAGAAGGTAACATCGCCTTCATACGCATCGATGACCGCTTTTACACTATTACGAATATAATTAACATTACCTTCAAAAGGCTCAGAATAGGGATAGTTAGTGGTAGTGGTGTAGGCATCCTGTATCCAATACAGTCGTCCCTCCCCAATTACCATATAGGGATCACCATCCAGTTGTAGAAACGGCGCCAGATGCTTTACTCTCTCATCGATATTTCGATAATACAGAATCCGGCTGTCAGCAGTCATCTCGGAGCTAATGAGTATATTAAAATCGTTAAACTGCCAGGCATAAATAGCCCGCTGGAGCAGACCACCAATACTAACACCCCCTTCTCCCTGCCATTCCCCATAGATGTTGCTGTCTCCCATTGGATAATCGAATTCCTGAGTATTCGTATTCACAATGACATATTCGTCCGTTTTCTCGCCAAAGTAAATCTGTGGTACGTCTATTGGAATATCCCCAACAGGAGGAATGTCTTTTATTGTTAAGATAGGTAAACCCTCAGGGCTTATTTCATTAACAGGACTTAATGCAACTCCATAGCCATGAGTAAACTGCAATCGCCGGTTAACCCATGTTTGCGCCTCACCAGCCAATTTTTCCGCCGATAATTCCCTGGCTGATAGCATAACCTGTTGATATGTGCCATCCATATAATACCGATCAACATCGACATCATGAAAATCATAGTAGAGTCGTATAGCCTGGATTTGGTTATATGTATCTATTAAAGTTCGATGGTCCCAGAGTCTTATATTATTAATCGTAACTTCGTTATTTATGATATCCAAACTGGTTGGCATTTCCTCTGCAGGGAACGATTGTTCTTCAATGCGATTTAAAGCAAAAGCATCGCGAGTGGCCTGGATATTGTATTCAATATAGGGTTTCTCCAAAGCGAACTCATTGGGTTGCACCTGGAGGCGCTGCATCAGGCTGGGGACAACTCCCGCTGCTACCACGCTGACTACTATCCATATAGCAATGCCGTAGGTCAGCAAACGACGTTTGCGCGTTGTAAAAGCAACTATCAATATTCCGGTGAATACCAGCACTGCAACTATAAGTATCCATTGTGCCGGCAGTTGAGCATGAATATCAGTATAACTGGCTCCGAAGGCTACCCCTCGTTCTGAGAACACCAAATCCCAGATATCAAGCCAGTAACCCCAGGCGAAAGTGCCCAGCACGATGGCGACCAAGCTACAAGCATGAACCAATACCGACCTGGCGTAGTCGAACTTCATCCGCTGTACCATATAGCCAAGGAAATATAGGGCACCACTACCAAGCACGGTTACTATAAAAGCCCCTTGTATCCAGCCCTTCAGTAATTGCAGGAATGGTAATGAAAAGACGTAGAAGCTTACTTCTTTATGGAAAACAGGGTCCACACTACCAAAGTCCTGTTGGTTGAAGAAACGAAGTACAAGTTCCCAATTGCCCTGGGCTATCATCCCAAATATAAAACAAAGAAATGCTATTCCCATGATCATGGCAACTTTAAGTGACGCTAGCTCGCCCTCCAACAAGGCCCAGGGCCATAGAACTGTTTTTCCCTTTGGGGACAGTCGGGTGGCCAGCACCAGATTTCCCAGAAAGATGGCGGCAAAAATCACAGCCGCAGCGAAAAATAACAATACTTTTGTTTTTAGAATTGTGACGTAGACGCTACCATAACTCAGACTATTGAACCATAACCATTCGGAATACAAGCCCTTGCCCACGCTCAGTATGATAAATATCACGAAAAGCAACATCGGGATGAGGATTTTCTTATTGCCACGTCGGCGTTTTTTGCTTCTTACAGTTTCCCCATCTTTATGCTCAGGAAACCAGCGCTGCCAGTTTTTTTCAAACGAACTCATATCCCATATCTCCTCTTCTCCATATACTATTTAGAAAGCCCGCAGCACGCTACACTGTTTGTTGCCCAAGCATAGATTGCAGGAACCAATCACATAAGAAAGATAACATAGTTGTTACCTGTGAGACAATGTCGTGTCAGGAGGCTATTCACTACAGATGAATTTCTTGCCATCTGTGAAAGGTTATCAATAGACGGGAAAGTCCTTACATAGCTCTTCGACTTCTCCTCGAATCGCCTCTAATTTAGCTTTATCATCCCTGGCAGTCAAGGCACGAGCAATAAACTGACCAATTTGTTTCATTTCTGCCTGTTTCATTCCCCGGGTGGTTACCGTTGGCGTTCCCACCCTGATACCGCTTGGGTCGAAGGCTGACCTGGTATCGAACGGGATGGTATTTGCATTTGTAGTTATTCCCGCAATGTCCAATACCCTCTCTGCCTCTTTTCCTGTGATGCCCTTATTCTGCAAGTCTACAAGTACAAGATGATTATCAGTGCCACCCGTTACCAATCTGAATCCACTTTCTATCAGTGATTCAGCCAGGGCCTTTGCGTTGCTGACAATCTGTTTGGCATATTCTTTAAACTCCGGTTTCAGAGCCTCTCCGAATGAGACGGCGAAAGATGCTATCGCATGTTCATGCGGTCCGCCCTGCATGCCCGGGAAAACAGCCCTGTCTATATCTTTAGCAAATTGCTCTTTGCACATTATTATTGCTCCCCTCGCCCCTCGGAGCGTTTTGTGCGTTGTCGTTGTTACCACATCCATATACGGGAAAGGAGACATATGCACACCACCGGCAACAAGGCCAGCGATATGAGCAATATCAGCCATAGATATAGCACCGACTTCCTTTGCGATTTCGCCGAACGCCTTGAAATCGACCTGGCGCGGGTAAGCAGAAATTCCACAAACAATCATCTTAGGCTTTACCTCTAAAGCCATTTTTCTTATTTCATCATAGTCCAGCAGTTCGGTGTCCTTGTTAACTCCATATTGCACGGCATTAAACAACTTGCCACTAAAAGTTGCCTTATGGCCATGGGTCAGATGTCCTCCATGCCCCAGCATCATTCCCATAAAGGTATCACCAGGCTTCATCAAAGCAAGGTAAACTTCCATATTAGCCGGGCTACCCGAGTATGGCTGAACATTGACATGTTCTGCTCCAAAGATTGCCTTAGCTCTTTCGATAGCCAGGTTCTCAATAACGTCGATAAATTCATTTCCCCCATAGTATCGTCTTCCGGGGTATCCTTCAGAGTATTTATTATTAAAAACAGAGCCAAGTGCCTCAAGGGTAGCTTTACTGGGAAAATTCTCTGAAGGTATTAACTCAAGGGTGGTATTAATCCTGTTTATTTCTTTCAACATCGTGTTGTATACAAGTTCATCATTCGCTCTCAGATTTTCGTACCCTGTTGGTATATTTGTCATAAAGACCTCCCTTTGAAATTACTTAATTTAACTGCCATATATTATCATCTCCAGTCGACGCAGTATAGCCCGTAACATTGTCCACTACAAGCATTTTTATAGGTAAAGATCTATTTACAGTAGCAAAATCCTCTCGCTGTTCAAGCCTGTAAGGCTTTTGCCTATTCCGAAGGGTTGTCACAACATGGATTTTGACCAGCCATATATATCGTTAGTACATGCTACAATGCTGTTGTAACAGAGTATCACTATTGGTTAATGGTTCATTAGATAGCTGATTTTATTCGCAGGAGGAAGTTCATATGCAGAGATTGGGCCCTATCTGGACAGAAATCGATATGGACACTATCGCAGCAAACGTGAAGTCAATCAGGAATTCAGTTGACAAGAGCGTTGCGATTATGGGGGTGGTAAAGGCTAATGCCTATGGACATGACGCTACTGAGGTAGCACCTCTTTTACTACAAAACGGGATATCTTATCTGGGCGTAGCCCGACTGGATGAGGGCATAGCCTTGCGCATGAGTAATATAACAGCCCCTATTATTGTTCTCGGACTTTCTCTCAAGGAAAGCCTGGAGGCATTACTGTCGTATGATCTTTCCCCTACGGTTTGTGACATTGAAGATATGGAGTTTCTATCTAAGTTAGCAGTAAAAATGAACAAGGTAGTTAAAGTTCACGTAAAGGTAGATACAGGGTTGGGAAGAATAGGTGTCTCCCCCGAGAATGCGTTAGCTTTTGTACGCAGGGTGCAGGATATGAAGAACATCCAGATAGAGGGAATATTTACGCACTTTGCCATCGCAGATGAACAGGATAAAAGCTATACAGAGGAGCAATTCAGGAAATTTATGTTTTTACTGGAGAGTATTAATCAGGCAGGGATAAAAATACCACTAAAGCACGCGGCAAATACTGCAGCCTTGCTTGATTTGCCTCATATGTCATTGGATATGGTGAGGCTGGGTGTTCTACCTTTTGGTCTATATCCATCCGCTGAGGTTAAGAAGTCTATAGAAGTGAAAACAGCACTGAAGTTCAAATCCAGGATTGTTCATCTGAAGAAGGTCCCGGCGGGTAGAACTATCAGTTACGGTAGAACTTATTCAACCACCGCTGATACTATTGTAGCTACGTTGGCGGTTGGCTATGCTGACGGCTACTCTCGCCTTTTATCCAACAATGCTGAGGTTGTAGTCAAGGGCAAAATAGCTCCAGTGATAGGAAGAATTTGCATGGACCAGACAATGATAGACATAACGCAAATTCCTGGTGTTGAGGTAGGCGAGGAAGCAACACTGTGGGGAGGACAACAAATATACGAGTCTGCCGAGCGAATGCACACTATCATTAACGAGCTTATATGCATGGCCGATAGGAAAAGGATCCCCAAACTGTTTATCAAGAATGGGAGACCCTTTAAAATCAAGTCTATGCTGGGAGAATTTCTTCTCTGAGATAAAGACCCCTTCTTTATCTCTTATTTACCGGTAGCAGAAAAGGCCTATCAACAACTACAGCTTTTAGCTCTTTATTTCTGATGACAATATCCAGTTCGGTGCCATTCTCTGTATAAGGCAAATCGACTATCGCTATTGCACATACCTTATCCAGAGAGGGACAGTAATTACCGGAGGTGATGTATCCCACCTTCTTCCCATCTTTTCTCACTTCCATTTTATTTCTGGGAATACCGCCTTTGGAAACAGAAAGGCCGACAAGTTTTCGGCTAATGCCTTTCTCTTTTATTTTCAGGAGTGCATCTTTGGCAATGAAGTTACCCTTATCGAATTTCACTGTCCAGCCCTGTCCTGTTTGCAATGGATTTATTGTCTCATCGATTTCATTAGCATAGAGCCAGTAGCAAACCTCAAACCTTGTCGTGTCTCTTGCGCCCAAACCGCAGGGTTTTATTCCAAACTTCTGTCCTTTTTCAAGGATGCCGTTCCAGACAGCAGCAGTATCTTCTGCCCGAGGGAATATTTCGAAGCCATCCTCTCCAGTATAACCGGTGTGAGAAATCAGTATCTCCTTCCCAAATATCTCAGCGTACATGAATTTGAAGCGCTTCAGTTCTTTAAGTGAAACCTTTCCTTTTACAAGCGGTGTCAATAACTCTTCCGCAAGCGGCCCCTGTACTGCTACTTCTCCATAATCTTTACTCTTGTTCGAAATATCCACAGAGTAGCTACCCTTTTGCTTGCAAATCCAATCGAAATCCTTTATTGAATAATCCGGAGAAGCATTGACTACAAGTAAAACAAAATCATCCTTTACCTTGTAGACAAAGATATCGTCTACCTGTCCACCATCAGGGTAACAGAGTTGCGTATATTTTATATCCCCATCTTTCATCGGCAAAATTGAGTTAGGCACAAGGTAGTCAGTAAAGGCAAGTGCATCTTTACCACGTACCTCAATTTCACCCATGTGTGACACATCGAACATTCCCACCTTTTTCCTGACGGCAAAATGCTCCTCTATGATACCGGTGTACTGTACCGGCATGTCAAAACCATCAAACGGTATCATCTTAGCTTTTAGCTTCAGATGCTCTTCATGAAGAGGTGTAAGCAATAAATCTTCCATATTTCCCTCCTGTTTAAAAATTAATGTTTGCTTCTGTATACCCCAGTTCGTCTTTTATTTTCAACTCGTCATCGTAATGCAGGATTGGCCTCTTTACCGCCAGTACGTCATTCGCTCTCTTTATCCGAGTATTATGTGGTGCAGTTAACAGCAAGTCAGGATTTGTCTTTGCTTCAGCAGCAATTTTTATCATAGCATCAATAAAGACATCGATAGTTTCCTTGCTTTCTGACTCCGGTGGTTCCACCATCAGGGTCTCCTCAGCATAAGGCTCAAAATGGGGGAAGTAAATTGTAGGCGGATGTAAACCATAATCCATCAACCTCTTGGCGATGTCCAGGGTTTTTATGCCATATTCCTTATAGTCTCTACCTGTGAGAGTGCATTCGTGGCCACAATAACCACCGTACGCAGGTCGATAATACTTCTTTAACTTAGCAAGAACATAATTAGCATTGATGACACTTGCTCGCGTCACTTCAGAAAGGCCATCCGGTCCCATTGAGAGAATCCAGGCGTAGCTCTTCAATAGAACAGTGAAATTACTCCAGAATGCCCTTATCATACCGATACTTTTAGGTCCGACATCGGACAGGTGATACTTATTATTTTCAAAAGTGACTATCGGAGTGGGAAGATATTGAATCAAAGGTTCTTTTACCCCTATTACACCTGCACCCGGCCCACCACCACCATGTGGAGTAGAGAAAGTCTTATGCAGGTTAAGATGTACTATATCAAAGCCTGAATCACCAGGTCGAAAGAGGCCAAAAGAGGCATTGAGATTGGCGCCATCATAGTAAAGCAAGCCTCCTTTAGCATGTACTATTTTCTGAATTTCATCTATTTTGGGATCGTAGAGACCGACCGTATTGGGATTGGTCAACATGAATCCCGCTGTGTCTTCATCCATCAATTCAGCAAGTTGTTGAATATCTACTGTGCCATTTTCATTGGATTTGATTTCTACCAATTCAAATCCACCCATAATGGCAGTGGCCGGGTTAGTTCCATGACCAGAGTCAGGCACTAATACTTTGTGCCTGATGTCGTTACGGTCATTAAAATATTTCCTTACTATGAGGATACCAGTTAATTCCCCATGTGCTCCTGCCGCAGGGGCCATAGTATACTGGTCCACTCCTGTAATCTCAGCAAGCAGCTTTCCCAGTTCATACATAATCTGCAGAGAACCCTGCACTGTCTCTTCCGGTGCCAGTGGATGCGCATAAGCAAAGGAATCCAACGATGCCAGTTTCTCATTGATTTTAGGGTTATATTTCATGGTACAAGAGCCAAGAGGATAGATACCATCATCAATTCCATAGTTGAATTTGGATAGTTTGGTGAAGTGTCTAACGACATCAACCTCGGAAACTTCGCATAGCTCCTTTTTGCCCTCTGCCAGGGCATAATCGGGCACACAGTCCTTAATATCTACATCATCGAATAAGTCCTTTGGCAGAGAATAACCATCCCTTCCCTTTACACTTTTCTCAAATATCAGTTTCATCTTTACGCTCTCCTTAACTCGAAAGAATCTCAGCCGCCCTGTTCAGGTCATCCCTGCTTAACAGCTCGGTTACAGCGAAGAGTAAAACATTCTCCCATTGCGGTCCTTTATAGAACTGACCGACTGTAAGAGGAGGCATAAAGTTATTCTCCAGCAATCTCTGGTTTAAGGTAGCCAGGCTGTTCTTGCTCTTCAATAGAAACTCGTTATAGAACGGATAAGTGTAAACTTTCTCAAATTTGCCAGATTTCAACAGTAGTTTTTCAAGGTAGTGAGCGGCTTTCGTATTGAGCAGTGAAAGCTTATAAAGCCCCTCTGTCCCCAGCAGTGAGAGGTAAATATCTGCCGCAACGCTATTCAATCCATGGTTAGAACAGATATTCGAGGTAGCTTTTTGCCTCCTGATATCCTGTTCTCTGGCACGCATAGTCATTACAAAAACACGTTTGCCGTCCTCGTCAACTGTCTCGCCAGAAATCCTTCCCGGAATCTGCCGTATATATTGCTTTCTGGCTGCCAGGTAACCGTTGTAAGGACCTCCATAGTTCAAGTTCAAGCCAAATGATTGAGCCTCCCCTGCCACGATATCGACGCCTAGCTCTCCAGGCGCCTTCAAGACAGCCAGTGACATGCTTTCAGCAACCGAATTTATCAGCAGGGTTTTCTTATTATCATGAACCAGTTCAGATATTCCAGCTATGTCCTCTATCCCACCGAAGAAATTCGGATTCTGAACAATTACTGAAGCAACATCATCGCCGCTTATCAATTCTTTTAGCTTTTCAACGTCAACCATGGCTTCTTTATGTGGTAATTCTATAATCTCTGTATTGTGTGGAGCAGTATATGTCCCAACCGTCTCCCTGTAATGAGGATGTAGCGCCGCTGAAATGACAATTTTATTTTTCTTTGTCAGACGAAGCGTCAACAGCGCTGCTTCAGCGGTTGCTGAAGCCCCATCATAAATAGACGTTATCACTACCTCCATCCTGGTTAACCTGGCCAAGAAGCTCTGGTACTCAAACATCATTTGTAACGTACCCTGACTCAGCTCAGGTTGATAGGGGGTATAAGCAGTCCAGAACTCCTCCCGCTGGAGTAAAAAATTCTCCGCCTCTGGTATGTAATGTCTGTAGGCCCCTCCGCCCAGAAGAGATTTACAAAGGCGAAAATCATAGTTTTTTCGAGAAATCTTTAAAACATGGTCTGCTAACTCTGCCTCAGGGATAGCCTCGGGAATTTTCAATTTTCCCTTAGGCAAAATCTTTTCATGAATGCCACTCACTAACTCTTCAAAAGAGGAAACGCCAATTTCCTTCAGCATCTCCTCTCTCTGTTCTTCAGTGCTTGGAATATATCTCATGCTATACCTCTACGTCTCGCAGTTTGGAGTGCTCTGTATATGCCTTATCATCCATTATATTTTTTAGTTCGCCGGGATCATCTATCTTTATCTTTGCTATCCAACCTTCGCCATAAGGGTCAGAATTCATCAGGGAACTGTCTTCAACTACCTTCTCATTCACTTCGATTATCTCGCCGGAGATGGGAGCACTTACATCTGATGCTGCTTTAACAGACTCGACAGCCGTGAACTCCTCGCCCTGTTTTACTTTCTTTCCCTTTTCGGCTTCGTCAAGATAGACGATATCCCCCAATTGATCCTGTGCATAGTCGGTGAGTCCCACTGTACCTACATCCCCTTCTACCCTCAGCCATTCCTCTGTCTTGGTGTAATAAAGTCCCTCAATGATTTTATTTGTCATATTCCCTCCTGTGAAATATTTTTTCTCTGAACATAATGATAGGGGTGGTTATAAAAAAAGTTGTTCTTGGTAGAGGTGAAACACCCGTAGGCTTGAATATTTTCCTAAACGTCATTATATGTTCTATTAACCCGTAGCGTATATTATATCAATTTATTTCCCTTGGCAACCGAAATATAGTAATTTTGTAGTATAAAAATAACGTCCTCTATAGACTTGAAAAACTTAGCCAGTCAATCATAGGCCAAACGAGTTTTTTCATCTGATAACGTTGGTTCAAGAATTTCTTTCCATTCTTCTAAGGGAGTCCATGTTCCCAGATTCATATGTGTAATATAATATTTCTGAGGAATCGGGTGTGTTCCAATAACCACCTCTAGTTCAAATTTTTCCCTGATAAAATCGCGGAAATACTTTATGTATGGACAGGGAGGGTATCCAACGACCAATCCTGTGGACAGGTGAATAACCTGTGCCCCATTTTTTTTCATTTCAGCCGGAACGTATTCAATATACCCGCCAGGGCACCCACCACAAGAGACATATCCAACCAAATTCACCTTTTTCCCTTTGTAAATACTGAACGCTCCTTCTCTACTGCGTAGAGACCTCAGGCATTTGCCTCCGGCACACAAAGCAGACATACGACAGCGATTATCACAGATAATAATTCCAATTTGGATTTTTTCTTTCATTTTATTCCCCCCATCGAGTTCGATAGCTAAAAAAACTTTCAGTGTACTTTCCTTGCTGCATTAAGTGGCATTATAGCACTTTGAATACATTCCCCCTTCCTGAATAATTAACTGCATCAAATCCGAGCATGGCAGCTGCATAGCGGGTAGCAGGAGAAGTAGAAGCGGCGCCAAACTTCAAAAAATACATGTTGATATAGGTGACATTTCTGCCGCACAGTAAATGTTATTTTTTTCACAAAAACATCATAAAATACCAGTTTTACTTTTATGTAAAACAATAGAAAGTATCCATTGCCTTATGTTATTTGCTTGCAGGATGAGGCAATAGTCTTAACAATTGCGGTAAACTATTGATATGGCTAGAAACTATTATGACGTTATCATAGTTGGTGCGGGACCTTCTGGTGCGACACTTGCTTATGAATTAGCAAAACAGGGTATAGATGTAATTGTTCTAGAGAAAGAGAAATTCCCCCGGTATAAATGCTGTGCGGGTGGAATTACACACAAAGTTTTAAACCTCCTTGATTTTGATATTTCTGAGGCAATAGAAGAAACTATCTATGATATTAGATTCTTGTATAAGCTTGAGAAATCATACCTTGGGCATTACGACAAACCATTACTATATACCGTCACGCGTGATGTCTTTGACAACCTATTGGTAGAAAAAGCACAGCAATGTGGAGCCAGGTTCCTGGACAAGCAAAGAGTAAGGAAAATAGAAATAAATAAGGGTGCGGTTGAGGTGACAACGCAAGATAAGACTTATTATTCAGGCCTTATAGCAGGGGCAGATGGAGTCTACAGCACAGTGGTAAAAGAACTGGGTATTAAGAGAAGGATTGACTACATTGTCGGCATAGAAACTGAGCTACGAGTGCCTGATTATGAACTGGAAAAATGGGGAAAAAGTGTAGAGATAGAGTTTGGGAGAATCCATGGAGGGTATGCCTGGCTATTCCCAAAGCGCAACCATCTATCCGTTGGAGCAGGCTGCCAGTTTTCTGAAGCAAAAAGTCTTAAACGCCATTATGAAAGTTTTATTGATTACTTAAATTTCAGGAAATACACCCCTCTCAGAACAAGTAGCTTATTAATACCGGTTATGAAAGACAAAGTAACCTGTTGTGGTGAAAGGTTCGTGCTCCTCGGAGATGCCACCGGTTTAGCTGACCCGCTGACTGGAGAAGGTATTTACAACGCAATTTTGAGTGCACAGCTTTGCGCACCGTCAATCATGAATTCACTGGTGAATAATAGAAATGACCTGCAATCCTACCAGCAGAGTGTTGACCTGATTATTTCGCCTGAGCTGTTAATAGCTCAAAAAACTGCTACGTTGTTAGCACGATTTCCCAATTTAGTGTTTAGCCTATTGACGGGGAATGAAAGAATATGGAAGAATATTGCTAAATTAATGCGCGGAGAAACAAATTATAATACGATAATAAAGAAAAGCAGCGACATAACAGGAAATGTCATGATATCGAATTCAATAAAGAAGTTTCTATTTAAATCAGGACGATGATTAATACCAGATATAGTTTGCTTGGTTGGGGGTTATTGCTAGCAGGTGTTGGACTTCTGCCAACTTCGTATTTGTTGCTACGCTCTATTCCTCTTATCGCCTTAGGTATTTCATTAATAATCATAGGCATAACATGTCTAACACTTGGGAAAAGCCGCCCAAAAATTTCCTCTGAATTGAGCAACCTTCTTATGAATACAGGGGTTGAAAATCTTGGTTCTCTGCTTGAAGAACTTGGCCTGAAAGCCAGAGGTATGTATCTCCCATCTTCGTTATGCGGAGGAAAGCCAAAAGCTATTATACCTTTACACAATAATTCACATTATCCCAATATCAGAAAGCCTTTGCAGCAAAGGCTTGTTGTATCTTTTGGAGAAGACCCTGAAGATATCGGAATCCTGGTAACTACTATTGGTTCAAACATCCTGGATATACTGGAGGGAAAACCTGGAGCCTCTCCAGAGGAAATAGCTACAGCCCTCACCACTATATTAGTTGGGACTCTGGATATTGCTGGTGCAGTAAACGTCAGCATGGGAGATAACAGCGCTATAGTCAGAATATCTCATCCACGTTTGAAGGATATTAGTAATTCCTGGGCAGTGCAGAGTCTGGGAAGTCCTGCCGCCTCAATAGCTGCATCTATAGTTGCCGAAGCTCTAGAGAGACCCGTAATAATAGAATCCGAGACTTCAAAGCACCAGGAGAATATAATCACTCTGGAAATTCTCAGCAATTACCAGCAAGAATAAAAGTGTATGTATAGTAGAAAAGGCACTAAAAATGAGAATATATGATAACTATATTATTATACTGACGAGCCTTTTACTGGGCACTACAATTATCTTTGCGCTGGTGAATGAAACTCGACTGGATCTCTGTCTTAGTGTATATCTCATAGTGTGCCTGGTTGTAAATGAGCTTTATATTTACCTCAATCCAAAAGCCAAAAGGGGTCTTGACAAGGTTAATTATCTGCTTTTAGGCGGATTTACTTTAATTGTGGCGTCCAATATAGCTGAGATACTATGGCGCATAAATCCCATAGAGATAGCCTGGGGAATTATACATACAAGGCTGCCGTAAGATGTAATTACATAAAGATATTCACTGGTCTGGGTGTTGATGTTAATGAATGCGGTATAAAGGTCAAAGATATCTCTTGCATATAAAATTATGATAAGAAAGACTATAGCAGTATTGCTGGCTATAATTGTTATGGCAACAGCCTTCGCAGGGACAACAGTAATAGGAGACAACCTAATCCCACACGAGGACCCTTTAATCACTGAAAGCCATTTCAACATTGCTATTCCTCTACTTCATTATGCAGATATATTCAATATGCTGGCAGAAAAAAACTACTCGCGAGCTCGCGAATTGATAAAGGAACTGAACCTTGATTCAGTCAACTTGCCTGCGGAGCTGTGCTTTATCATGTCCAGATTCAGTGACCTGAGTTCTGAATTAACCGATGTTCTTGACGCATTCGAAGCTACGCTGGATAGATGTGAGAAATTCCTGTCACAGAATATGCTAGAGGAAACATTTCTCGAAATTGAAAATGCCAACAAAATGGTAAGCATAGTGAGAGCGCTCATCAATAATATTAATATGGCCACAGAAGAGCTTTTTTCTGCACTTGTTCCATTTGTATCGGCTGGAGACCTGCAAGCAGTAAATAGCGCAAAGGAGCGGCTACAAAGAGCACTGGATAGACTCGCTGAGCTGGAGGCACTGTATTTGGAACGATTGCAGGCAATTGAAATTAAGGCAGAAGATGAACCTGCTATGGCATTAATAGCTACTGAACTGACTATAGAAATCAGTCCAATGCGTGCCTGGGTGGGTGAACAGATTACGGTTTCCGGAGCCCTTAAGTCAACGGATGGCCCTGTTGGAACAAGGGAGTTGTCCATTTATCTGGAAGGAGTACTATTTAGTTCCGCAACCACCACCAGCAGCGGCTCGTATAGTACCAGCTTAAATCTCCCCTACTGGTATATCCCAACAATAGAGGTTCAGGCTTTTTATGTACCCATTGGCATTGATCTTGAAAAATATACCGCTTCGTCCAGCAGAGTCAAGGAAATAGCTATTCTCTACAATAGCACAAAGCTTAGAGTAGAAGTTCCTGATAAAGCATATCCGGGACTGCCAGTTGAGATATCTGGCAGTCTGGAATCGGAAGGAAACATTGCAGGGCGAACCATAAGTGCTTTACTCGATGGAGAGCCCTTGTTTACAACCGTTACTGGTGATAACGGTAAATTTAAACTACAGGTAGTACTCGATGGGAAAACTCAAACCGGAGAGCACAAGTTGGGATTCACAATTTCCGCTGATAATAAATCTCGCACGGCTGGCACTTCGCTTTACAGGACGTTGCCTGTAATAAAAATCAAGCCCGATATGAGCATTCGTATTCCTGGATTTGTCTTTCTACCACAACATATTGAGATAACAGGAAAACCATTTCCGCCTGTTTCCATGCATGGAGAAATCACGGTAATCGGTGAATTATATTCCCCACTAGTGTTACAGGAAGCAGAGTTGACCATGGAGATGGCAGGATTTGCTACACAAAGCACCATTACTGAAGGTAGCTTTCAAGTAGACATGCAACTTCCTTTCAGTTTTAATATTGCCGGCTACCAGCAGATAAAAACAACGCTGCTGCCCACAGATGCGTGGCACCTTCCGGTCACAAAGACAGCAAGGATCTTCGTAATAAATTTGGTTTTCCTGGTAATTACTATTCTCACACTAATAATGGCAGGAGTGATCCTCTTTTTTAAATTACCGGCGATATTTCGGAATCAAAAAAGAAAAACAGATGGTATTTTACATATATTGCCATCACCAAATGATAAAAAGCGAACCAGGATATCATCACTCAGGCCTCAGGCTGGAGATCATAAGGGAATCATTATTTATGCTTACTATCTGGCAGTAATTGCCGTACAAAAGCTAAGCAGAATAATGCTTCAGCCGCAGATGACAGTACGCGAATTTTCACACCAGGCAAAATCAACGCTCGGTAGAATGGCCAGACTATTCACCAATCTAAGCAGCCTCGCCGAAAGGGCTTTGTATTCCCGTCATATACTGGGTAAAGAAGAGGCTTCTTCGGCCAAAGAGGCGGCTGCAAAACTGGAGAGAGGGGAGAAAAATGATAGCCCGTAGAACTTGCTTGCTGTTATTAATCATAGCAGTGCTGCTGGCTGTACTAATCTGGTTCTATCCCAGCAATACCGATTTCAAAGATGAGAATCCGCATTGGAATGGCTCAAGAGATATTCTCGCTGACTTTGAAGCTGTACCGCTATTATCTTATGATGCACTACCTATAGACGGGCAAAGTATAACCCTGATTATTGTCCCTTATGTCAAGTTCTCCCCTATTGAGCTGAGCAGACTCGAAGAATTTGTTAGCTCGGGTGGAAAGCTACTCTTGATGGATGACTATGGTTTTGGCAATGATATCCTGCATCATATGGGGCTCGACCTAAGATTTGCAGGAACCCAGCTTCTGGACCCATTGTTCAATTACAAGAATAAGAATTTCCCAAGGATAGCTGACCTTATCCCCACTCCTGCTACAGGCAGAGTGGAGAGTCTTGTATTCAATCATGCTACCTGCCTGGAAGAAGTCCCCATAGGTAACATCATTGCACAGTCATCTTATTTTAGTTTCCTGGATGAGAATCAGAATAGTCAATGGGATGAAGGAGAACTAAAGGGGAACATGGCAGTAATAGCTGAATATGACGTCGGGAAAGGTGGGATAATTGTCGTCGCCGACCCCAGCATATTAATAAACAGCATGCTTGACATAGAAGACAATCGCCAATTCCTGAAAAATATTAGCGGAGGGCAACTCCTCTTTGACCAGTATCATCTTCCTGATGTTGCTCTGGACAAAACTAAGGCTATATTGAAAACAAGTCGCAGTTTTCTAGCAACTATATGGAGTTCTCTGATATTGATAGTATTGATACTGGCCGTAGCGCTCAGACCTACATGGTATAATCGAGGAAGGTTGAATACAGACAATCAGGAGAGAAGGAGGAAATAGTAATGGCTGTAGAGGATTTAGATAACGCAAGTGCTGTACTAGATAAGATTCTGACCGAAGTTACCCTTACCGTCGTGGGCAAGGTTGAGACTAAGGAACTGCTCCTGGTGACTTTACTTTGCGGTGGGCATCTATTAATCGAGGGTCTCCCGGGAACAGCTAAGACTACAATTGCAAGGGTATTTGCCCAGTCTATTGGGGGACAATTCAGGAGAGTTCAGTTCACTCCTGATATGATGCCCTCAGATATCACTGGGTTTTATATGTACTCCGCCGATGGAAATGCCAGATTTATTTCCGGCCCTATTATGGGAAATATTGTCCTTGCTGACGAGCTCAATCGGGCGACACCAAGGACACAATCAGCTCTCCTTGAGGCTATGCAGGAAAATCAGGTAAGTATCGAGGGAGTAACCCATCCACTACCTTCTCCATTTATGGTAATCGCCAGCCAGTTACCCTATGGAAGCAGTGGTACCTATCCGCTGACCGATGTACAAATAGACCGTTTCATGCTTCGGGCCTGGAGTGGTCTTCCTTCTGAAGATGAGGAAAAGGAGATTATCGGCAATATAGATAACATTGAGGAAAGAAAGGTAGTGCCAGTAGTAGGGACGGAAGAGATACTGGAGATACGTAAGGTTGTTAAGAGTGTTCATATCTCCGAAAAAATACTGGACTACATCCTGGCACTGTTACAGCATGTACGAGCAAATCACAATACCCTCCAAGGTCCAAGCCCAAGAGCGGGTATTGCTCTATATAAGACATCAAGAGCACTGGCATTCCTGCAAAAAAGAGATTTTGTGATACCTGACGACGTGAAAAGGCTTGCTCACCCCGCTTTGGACCATCGCATAATGATGAGGCCGGAGGCCGAGATGGAGGAGTTGACCTCAATAAATATCATCGATAGTGCTCTGTCACAGGTCCCTGTACCGAAAGAGCTATGAATAAAATTGCCAGGATATATCCACTTGTTGCTCTGCTGATTGCGTCACTACTTTCAGCGCTGCCGCAATCAGCAATAGCCTTAGGAATTCTGCTGGTGGGGATATATTTCCTGGTGATGCGAAACTATGACATAGCTATTTTCATTACTCTCGTATATTTCTTCGCTGTTCCATTGCTGCTTAGTCCCGTATTAATAGAACTCCTGCCCCTGACAGCTATGTCGTCAGGCTACTGGCTTTCAGCAGGGATATCCGCATTATTAATAGTACCAATGTTTCCTCTGTTAATTAGCAGCATTAAAGAGAAAGCAATGACCCTGATTACTATCGATATGATTAAGCAAGATGACGAGCCAGTCTCCGCTATTCTATCCGAGAATAACGACCCTCGGAACGGAATGGAATATGTAAATCGAAGAGAACTCAGTTTAACCACAAAAGCATTAATTGCAGGTATAGTATCGATTACAGTTGCTTCAATTCTCATCGGAAACTTAAGCATGGCAATAGTAGGTATCATGTTATTTCTTTTCCTCGTTGTGATATTGATATATATCCTGAAAAACGTGCCCCTCACGCCGTTAGCAGTTGAACAGGTAGAAATCCAGCTTATCGCTGGGAATACAACGAAGCTACCAGTAATAATTGTGCGCAATACTAAATTTCCTCTTCATATATTTATTAATTCCAGCTGTCCCTGGTTTCATTCAGACAGAAGCAGTATCATGGGTCTGGGTACTAAGGCGAAACTAAACTTCACTATTAATCCATCACTATCAGGTCCATCTTTACCCTGGTTTGAGGTATTATCTACAGACCAGTGGGGACTGATTAAAACCAGGCAAAAAATTGAACCATTGAAACTATACGTAATTCCCCGTGCCAGATATGCCGAGTGGCTTGCAAGGAAATACCTGGAAGAGACGGCAACAGGGGCTGAGGCTCGGGCTTTTACAGATACACCAATCTCAATAAGAATGATGCACACGCGTGGCGTGGAATACAACACGAGTCAACATTACCAGCCAGGTGACAGGATGAAGGACATTGACTGGAAACATACCACAAAGATTGGCCAGATCGTTGTTAAGAAGTACACAGAAGATACAAGACGCATGGCAATAATCCTTGCTAGCCTGACAGGAGCAGATGCAGATGAGGTAGATAAAGTGGTTTATGACCTTATCACCTCGGCATTAACACTGGCAAGAGCAATTATCCCAACTTCAATAGCAGCCTACACCCATGAACGTGTGCTGGCAGCTACCCCATATCTTGAACCCAGGGGCCTGGTCAGAAAAGCACTCGAATTAGGTCAGCAGGTGGTACTGATTACCCCTCTAAAAAGATACCTTCATCCTACAGACATAAGACAACTAAGGATCTCTCTAAGGCAACTGGAAGGGAGGACGCTGGAGGCAGCTAGCAAATTAAGGAACATACTCGAAATTGAGATGAGGGCGATAGAAGAAAGAGCCAGGGACCATCCATTAAAAGAGGCACTGGACCATGTTACTGGCCATAACCCAACTCCAGCCACAATTGCAGTGATATCCACCAGGAGCCAGGATAATGAAGCTCTATCGTTTGTGCTGGAACAAATGAAAAGAAAAGGGTATAGCAGTATAATACTCGATACTCGAAACCCAAGCCAGGTAATGAGCCTAAAGTCCCTTGGAAGCTATTACAAATGAGTAAAACCTAAAAGCTATCTTGTAATTCCTCCTCGGTGTTTATATATAAGGTTTAATAAGATGTTAATACTGGGTCATACAGGAATCACCCTGGGCTGTGCCGTAATGATGGAGACTGTTTTAAACAAGAAAAACAAGAAAAAGTCTTCTCGGGAGTTCTCATCATTAGCGGCACTTACCAAACAGTACTCAGAAGAGTCAGGATTCAGGCTATTAGTTAAGCATATAGATAGCAGAGGTAGCATCCGGGAGCCGATTACCAGTGAAAAATAAAAAAATAGCCCTTTTTGTGATTATTTTACTGAGCCTGGTGACTTATCTTTTCAAAATCAGCGCTCCATCGGTAGCAGCACTGGATTTAAATCCGCGTAACTATTTTGATATCACCTATAATACAGACCTTAGCAAGACTCGCGTCCAGACAGGTGAAATATTTAGTCTAAGCATAGAAGGCACAGCGACTTGTATAAAGGATCTTCCTGTTGGAATAGACCGGGCTGAACTTACTCTCAGCATAAGCACTTACAATAATGATAGCAATGTTAAACTAGTTCTAACAGATGACTTCGTAATTAGCATAGAACCATTTCCTGACTGGAAGAATGACTCTTATCAGTTTGTGCAAAACATTGACCTGGTATTTCCTCGTGATAGCAGTGATGGGAACTACGATATACTGGGACAGCTTATCAGTGTGAGAATTGATGGATGGGATATTACGGAATTTATTCCACCAGAACTTTTCACCTTTAACTTTGGTACCTTGATATATGATGGCTCAATGCTAACATCTCCTATTGATATAATGATGAATATCAGCCCTCAACAGGTTAAACCTGGCGAGGCTGTTACTATAGCAATTCAAATCAGAAACAACACATCTATTGAAACATATTATGTTCTCAAAATGTCAGTAAATGGAGTATTGCAAGACCATCGTGGAATCACTCTGGCTCCACTAGAAATAAAACCAGTTACTTTAATAATAGAAAGATATGAAGAACACGATTATATCGTGTCACTTAATGGCCACAGTGACAAGTTCAGTGTAGTAAAATCTTCTCCCTGTCCACTATATTTGCTTACTCAAAATCGATTACTTGTATTTATATTGCTGTACGTGATTATATTTATTTTGTAAAAATCTCCTATTTATGGTTTTATTATAGATAAACACTGATATAGTATTGACAATTATTGTTATTTCTCGCTAATATTGTAACCGGGGACGGCGGGCTATGTGTAAAAAACGAAATAGCACCAAAATGATTCGTCTTAATATGTTAATCATGTTAGTGGTTGCTATCATACTAACCCCTATTATGTCTATTGTAATCGCTAGCGGAGGAGACCAGGTAGAATATGATGACGCCACCCTTGAAAACTGGTTTATCTCCCAGATTAAATCAACAGAAACAACGCTCTCTACTGCACCGGACATTGTGCTTGATACAACCTCACATAGCATGACCCTTAATATGGGAATAACCACTCGCCTGACAACGGTCGATTTTAATAACATAAAATTAACTTTCGACGGTAGTAATGAGATAGCCGTATCTGGCGAACTGTCTCTATTAGGGAAAATGCCAAGATTTTCCTGTGATATTGAGATTGAATGTACCCTTGCAGATAAGGTTCCGCAGGTAACATCGATAAGCAATCTGGTAATTGCAGGCTTCGAAGCCAATTGGGCTACAAGTGATCTTGACACAGTTGCTGGCTATATCAGCGAGGCAATACATAGCAGTGGACTCAGGGAGGATGCACTGGGAGGAGACCTGACCGGAATGGATATCGTAGACGATGGTGGAGCAAGGCTAGAAATGTCATGGTCAGGTGGTTCGGTCAAGAGAAGCGCCGCCGAAATTCAGGACAAGCTAGATGACGCCGCCACTCAATTTATAGAGGATATCAATGATTACTATCAGAATGGCTATGATGAAAGCAAATGGTCAGTTGATGTAACCATAGACACTGATACTTTGCTTATTGAGACAGAACACACCTATCTTGGAGTTACCAGCGGTGTGGAAAACATGGATATAGCCTTTAATGGGCATACTGCAACAGTCACCGACGCTGTTATATCCATTGGTGAAAGAGAGGCGACTGTCTCCGGTGCAGGAGAGATTAGCTGCACAGGCTACGTGCCTGATTTGGAAATAACCAGCATTAGCATAGATGATGGAGACCTTGGCTTTGGAGACTGGATTGAAGGTGATGCTGCTATAAATTCCGCACTGAGAGATGCTTTGGGAAGATTGGTAGCAAATATCATTGAGGATACTGTCCTCAGAGCAGGCATTGAGACAATCAGCGACATCTCTATCGTCGACGGAAAACTGAGGCTGAGATATGGAACTGGTGTACTTCCTCTGCCTCCGGAAGTAATCGACGAGGACGGGATTATCCAGGAGGACCTGACTTTCATCTCCACCGATGGAAAGAGCATAGCTTCCATACCGGCAGGGACTACAGTCCTGGATGGGTCAGGGAACCCCCCATTAGAACTGACGGTGGATATAGAGGATAGCCCTCCGGTACCACCACCCGATGGTAACGCCATCGGATTTGCTTATGACTTTAAGCCGGATGGTGTCACCTTTGATCCAGCGATTGAAATGGTATTCAGCTATGACGAAGACGACCTGCCCGTAGGGGCTTCCGAGGCTGATTTGGAAGTGTATTTCTGGAATGGTAGTAACTGGGAAAGAGTTTTACCATGCACTGTAGATGTAATAAAAAATGAAATAACGGTCTTTGTAAGTCACTCTAGCTTGTTCCAGCCAATGTGGGTAGAGCCATCACCAGGTCCTGAGCCTGAGCCTGGACCTGGTCCAGATGCTGAATTTGTTCTCTCTGATTTTGAATTATGGCCAACTGAGGTATATCCTGGCGAGGAAGTAAACATTTCTTTGACAGTAGAAAATGTTGGAAGAGTTAAAGGAAGCTATACTGTAAGGCTCAAAATAGATGGAAAGGTGGAAGATACGGAATGGGTAACACTTAAAGCTGGGAAGAGTGAGGAAGTAACATTTGAAGTAAGCAGAGACACACCAGGTGAATATGATGTCACGGTAGGTAAGTTTAAGGATAGCTTTACAGTATTGCCTGGTTTTTCGATTTCAGATTTAGAAATAAGCCCCAACGAAGTCTATCCGGGCGAGGAGATTAACATCTCAGCCAGAGTGGAAAATATAGGAGAGGTCACAGGAGATTACACCGTAAATTTGAGGATTAATGAAGATAAAGTGGCAAGCGAAACTATCACACTGGCAGCAGGTAAAAGCGAACGTGTACACTTCACGGTGGGCAAGAATGAGCCCGACGTTTACAAAGTGGAGGTGAATGGACTCAAAGGTCAATTCATTGTGAAAAGCACCGTGGCCAAGTTCTCCGTCTACGACCTCTATATATTACCTGATGAAGTATCCCCTGGAGAAACAGTTGCGATATCAGTTCAAATTACTAATGTTGGCGATACTGAAGGGAGTTACCTCTTAACATTAAATATTAACGAGGTGGTAGAACAGAGTCAGGATGTAATACTGGGAGCAATGGAAACACGTGAAGTTATTTTCAGTATCACCAAGAATGATCCAGGAACCTATAATGTAGTAATAGACAATCTCAATGGTGGATTTACAGTAACAGCAATGGAACCGTCAGTACCACCTCAATCTCCTGAGGCTTCATGGTTCTTACGCTACTGGTGGATTGTTCTAATAAGTGCGGTAGGTATTACTCTCCTTATTAGCTTACTATGGCTCAAGAAATAGGTCACTCCTAGGGTGGCTAAAATATTTTCCCACTTTGCGGCAATACCAGGGGCCTTCAAGTTTTCCCGATAGAGTGAAAAGTTCTCATGATGCCTCTAATGCAGGACATTGTGGCACATTCTCCTTTCGTGCACAATCGTCTGCCCCAAACCGGAGCACGACATCTGGGCGAACGTGACATAAGTATTCAAACACGTAGTTAATAGCTTAGCCTCAAGTTAAAGGTACAGAGGGTCGAATTCGACCCCTATCCCCTTCTCCTCTGCCACTTCATAGGCGTACCATGCCGTTATGACATCCTGGATAGCCAGCCCTGTGGTATCAAATATTGTAATCTCTTTGTCCGTTGTCCTTCCTGGCTTAACCCCTACCACAATCTCACTTATTTCAGCATAGATATCTGATTTCCCTATTACCCCGTTACTCAGCGGCACATTTATCTCTCCACCATGGCTGCCCTGCTCCCAGTCATCTATCACAATCCTGGCACGCTTCAGCAGTTCCGGCTCAAGCTCCTCTTTTCCAGGGGCATCGGCACCTACCGCACTGATGTGCATTCCTTCGGTAATCCATTCGCTCTTGACTATGGGCTTGCGGCTGGGAGTAACCGTGACTAACACATCTGAGCTACATACGGCTTCCTCGGCACTGGCAAAACTTTTTGCAGTAATAGCAAATCTGTCATGCAACAAAACAGCCAGCTTCTCTGCCTTATCACCATCTATATCAAATATCCTGACCGATTCCAGCTTCAGAATCTCTCTCAATGCCTCCACCTGGCGAAGAGACTGATATCCTGCTCCAATCACGGAGAGAATTTTAGAATTTTTTCTGGCCAGATATTTGGCAGCAACAGCAGTAGCAGCGGCCGTTCGCATAGCGGTGATATGTGTTCCATCCATGAGGCTGATTGGGGCACCCGTCTCAGGGTCAAAAAGCATAATGGAAGCCAGTACAGTGGGTAATCCATGCTTTGATTGGTTATCGAGATGCGCATTGACTATTTTCACACCTGTCTCATTTAGTCCTTCAAGATAAGCAGGCATTACCCTGATATCGCCGTTGAACCTGGGGAAGTACAAATAGCTCTTTGGTGGCATCTGCACCTGATTCCGACCTCTTTCCCCAAACGCTTTTTCCACCAGCCGTATAACTTCCGGCATCGACAGGATTTGTTCCACTTCCCGCCTGTTCAGTATCCTCATTTTTTTTTCCACGACAAGGCCTCCTTCCTTTTATAAATTAACAGTACTAAAATATGGCTAAACGTGGTGCTTGCTTTCTGCTACCCAGTATACTCATTTGAAGCAGCTATGTAGTAAAGACAGCCCAATATATTCATGTTTATATCACGATATATAAAGTCCCCATATTTGTCAACACATCCCTGTTGCTGAATTTTCGGCTCATAATTTGCCTTTATTCATCGGGCTGCTATATCTTTTTGGAAGTTTAAGTTATATCAATGAAAAGACTGTTATAATGCCAATAGCTATTTATTCACTTCCAAGCAATATAACTTTTACCCGGATAACCTGAAATGGCGACGAAGAGACGCAAGATATTTTCCCTAATACTGTCACTACTCGAGCAATTGACGCTGGTGACTGCAGTGCTCTGGATTTTACCGAAGGTTGGCATAAATATCCCTGTTTGGGGACTTATGCTGATGATGCTTGCCCTGGGTGCACACTCTATACTGGGTTACAGGCTAGGGGAGAAAGTGATGAAGAAAAGCCCCCTGGTATGGCCTGCCGCCGGCAGCAGAGGAAGAGCAACAACCCCAGTCGCTCCTTCGGGTTATGTCCTGATTAGCAACGAACGATGGAAGGCATCTTCCACAGGAGCAGATATAGCCAGGGGAACGGTGGTTACCATTGTCAGAGTGGAGGGAACGCGGCTTTGGGTAACTGCTGGAAATGATTTAAACGAAGCAAAGAATGGCTGATTGAATTCGCCATAATCTTAGTTGCCCATAACCGTTATTGTTATAGCCAGTTAAACAAGGCTAGAACAAGCAGTCGCCACCATAGCGCTGAGAAGCCACAAGAATAGACAAAGCTGTTTAAAAAAGGTATCCTTACAAAGCTATGGAGATTAAATGGTTAGGGCATTCCTGTTTCAGTATCAAAGAGAAAGGCAAAACAATAATCACCGACCCATATGGTCCCGAGCTGGGTTATTCTCCACTCAAGCAATCCGCAGATATAGTAACCGTCAGCCATTTCCACCCTGGACATAGCTTTGTCGAAGGAATTGATAACGACCCGAGGCAGATAATAACTCCCGGGGAGTATGAAATGGGCGGATTTTTCATTACCGGTGTTTCTACTTTTCATGACAATGAAAATGGTGAAGTAAGGGGCAAAAACACCGTATTTCTGCTGGAACTTGGAAATGTGCTGGTATGTCATCTAGGCGACCTGGGGCACCGATTGACACCTCAACTACTTGAGGAGATAGGCCCTGTCGACGTACTCTTTCTGCCAGTAGGAGAAGGGTCCACTTTTTCTGTCAACCTAGCGGTTGAAACCGTCAGAGCCATGGAGCCTCGCATAGTTATACCCATGCATTACAAAACAGAAGCTTTAAACAGAGAACTTGAAACCGTGGATGCTTTCCTCAAGAAAATGGGCACCAAGGAGATAGAGGCAAAACCCAGTATATCATTGAGTCAGTCTTCTCTGCCTTCAAATACGGAAGTCATAATACTCAGTTACGAATAAACAACCATAATTCTTTGACATGTCCCGCCAGGCACTCTACAATGGCATTTACTATGACTCTGCCCGGGCAAATGTACAAACTGCAGCAGCTTGACAGCGAACTGCAACGCCAACGACAATACATAGAGGATATTGACCGCCAGTTGAGCGGAAACAAGGATTTATCCAAAATTGAAGCGAATCTCGGTTCGATGAAACAGCAGCTTACAGATATGAGGAAAACCCAGAAAGAGGTTGAGTGGAAGTTGACGGATATGACCGAGAGGAGCAGAGACATCAACAATAAGCTATATACTGGCGTAATCCAGAGTCCCAAAGAATTGCTGAGTCTAAAGCACGAAGCTGAAAGCTTGAAACAAAGAATCGACACCAAGGAAGAAGAGTTACTGGAGATAATGGGACAGGTGGAGGAGAAGGAAACAGAAGAGAAGAACTGCAGCCAGAAGTTCAGTGAGTTGACACAGGAATGGCAGCAAAGGCAGATCGACCTTGCTCAAAAGAGAGACGAGAGTGAAAAAGAGATTGCCAGACTGCATAAGAGCCGAGAAGAAGATTTAAAACAAATAGAACAAAGAGCTCTCAGTCTCTATCAACAAATCAAGACAATCAGAGGACAGGCTGTGGTTAGAGTACAGCAAGGGCAGTGCCAGGGGTGTCATATGACCCTGCCTATAGGACAAGGTCAAAAAGCCAAGGCTGGAGAAATAGTCCAGTGTAGCAACTGCAGCAGAATACTCTATGTTGAATAACCTTATGTTTTGACCTTTCACCCCGCTCTCTATAAACTATTATTGAGCAAGTAGATTGGGTGGCCGCTCTGCACCAATGGTGCGGAGAGGAAAGTCCGAGCTCCACCGGGCAGGATGCTGGGTAACACCCAGGAGGGGCGA
>CAZZHQ010000015.1:0-38030 GCA_964654015.1 uncultured Dehalococcoidales bacterium
GGGCAAACGTCAGCATGGGAGTTCTCGGTAGCCTGACAATCCCCCTCCCACCCCTCGCCACTCAGCAAGCCATCGTCGCCGAAATTGAAGCCGAGCAGGCATTGGTCACCGCCAACCGCGAACTAATCACCCGATTCGAGAAAAAGATACAGGCCACCCTTGCCCGCGTCTGGGGAGAGGATGAGAAATCGGACGTTACAACATGAGCCAGCTTGGCGAGACAGTTGTGGGAATTGATGTGGGCGAAGAAAGGAAGGGGTTTCACGCCGTCGCCCTGCTTGACGGACACTTCGTGGATAAAAAAGCAGATCCCGACCCCTCCGCAATCGTTGATTGGTGTATTCGCCACAAAGCCAGGGTGGTAGCGGTGGACGCCCCGTGCAGGTGGAGCCAATCAGGCTCGTCACGTCTGGTGGAGCGTCAATTGGGGAGCAAGGGTATCCATTGCTTTGCAACACCGACACAGGAAAAGGCACGCTGTCGAGATTTCTACAAATGGGTTTTCAATGGGGAAAGACTCTACAATCAGTTGCAACGCTATTACCATCTCTTCAACGGGGAAAGACTAGAAGAAGCGATGTGTATAGAAACATTTCCCCATGCCGTGGTGTGCGCCATGGCAGGCAAAGTGGTTCCAGCAAGGCCTAAATCGAAACGCCGCCGCGAAGCCTTGCGTATGAGAAGCTACGATGTTGATTGTCTCCCAAATATAGATTTCGTAGATGCCGCCCTGTGTGCCGTTGTCGCTGAAGAATTCCGCAACGACCGCTGTAATCCTTACGGCGACTGTGCCGAAGGATTTATTTTACTGCCTGATTCAGCGTCACTTAGATAAAAACGCAGTAGCGAATACCCTGATAGATTCCTGCTACCTGCTTTCGCAGGTACAGGTTTAGCAGGAACGACAAAAGGGCAAAACAGGAAGGATATAAGACCGAGCAGGCGCTAGTCGCCGCTAACCGTGAACTGATCACACGCTTCGAGAAAAAGATACAGGCGAAACTGGCAGAGATTTGGGGCGAAAATATTTGATAATTTCGGATTTTAGTGTGACAATAATGTGCACAAGGATTGTTAGCACCTTATAAATTCAAACATAGTCATTTCAGGAAGAATCACTGTTAGTCAAGAACATGCTGCATATTAAAGAGTAATAATTGGAGAGCAAAAGTGACCATTACAAACCGATCCAAAATCAGACCTGGTTTACAAGTTTCAATTGTCTTAAAAGCTGATCAGCAATCGGACAAACTGACTGAAGGAATAGTCAAAGATATTTTGACAAATTCTCCTTCTCATCTACACGGTATCAAAGTTCGTTTAATAAGCGGCGAGGTAGGACGAGTGAAAACGATCAAAACAACAGCGTAAAAGATGCCGTCTCCGTTGACGTTGGTTTTAACGTTGACAGGTAGATTCCTGTTACCTGCATTCGCAATACCCGGGTAGATTCCTGCTTCCGCAGGAATGACATAGGAGGCCAAGCTCTAAACACTAATTTCTAAACTCTAAACAAATTCAAAATACTAAATACAAAACCTGTTGCCTCCACGCCAAGTCCCATTCTGGATTCCGACTTCCGTCGGAATGGTGGAAAAGGGAGCATCCCCTTCTAGATTCCTGCTATCTGCTTTCGCAGGCACAGGTTTAGCAGAAATGACAAATGGGAGAAGCAGGAAGGATATGAAACCGAGCAGGCGCTGGTCACCGCCAACCGCGAACTAATCGCCCGTTTCGAGAAGAAGATTCAGGCGAAACTGGCAGAGATTTGGGGCGAAAATATTTGATAATTTCGGATTTTAGTGTGACAATAATGTGCACAAGGATTGCTAACAAAGGAGGTGCCGCTATGGCGACGCCAACGGAGAAGCTGGCATTGGAGATTCAGTCACTGACGGATGTGGAAAAACTACATCTGGTGGATACAATTCTCACCGATCTTGACAAGCCAGACCCAGAACTGGATCGCATATGGGCTGAAGAATCCCGCAAACGTTGGACCGATTATAAAGAAGGCCGTAATCCGTCCATATCATATCAGGATGTCATGGACAAATATCGACGCTGGTGTGCTCGCCTCTATATAGATATGGTAGTTTAGAATACTGTCATACCTGACTTTAATTACGGCGAATTCGCCACAATTAAAAGTCGTGTTTTTGGGGAAACATTCGCAATACCCGGGTAGATTTCTGCTACCTGCTTTCGCAGGAATGACATAAAGGCGAGCAGGAATGACATAGGAGGCCAAGCTCTAAACACTAATTTCTAAACTCTAAACAAATTCAAAATACTAAATACAAAACCTGTTGCCTCCACGCCAAGTCCCATTCTGGATTCCGACTTCCGTCGGAATGGTGGAAAAGGGAGCATTCCCTTCTAGATTTCTGCTACCTGCCTTCGCAATAGCGAATACCGGGGTGGATTTCTGCTACCTGCTTTCGCAGGCACACGTTTAGCAGACTTCACTTTCTACTCAAACTTAAATGACCCCTCATTGAAAAGGTTCACACAATTATCGACTACATCAGCGTCATAAAGGATGCCTTTCCCTTGTATAATCTCTTCCAAAGCCTTATCTATACCCAGGGCTGGTCGGTAAGGCCGGTGAGAGGACATAGCCTCAACAACATCAGCCACCGCTAAAACTCTTGATTCCAGAAGAATATCCTCACCCGACAGGCCCTGTGGGTACCCTGAGCCATTCATCCTCTCATGGTGTTGATATATGATTTTCGCAATAGGCCACGGAAATTCAATAGTGTTCAGTATTTCATAGCCAGCCAGTGGATGCGTCTTAACAATGCTGAATTCTGCTTCGGATAATCCATCAGGATTGGCCAATATCTCGGCAGGAACCTGTATCTTGCCGACATCATGAATAAGTCCAGCCAGGTGGAGCGCGCTAATCTGATCTTCTGAATAATTCATTCTCCTGGCTATGGCGCAGGCAAGCTGTGTAACCCGGCGCTGATGACCGGCGGTATAGGGGTCCCTTTTCTCAACTATCCTGACCATAGCCTGGATGGTGGTTTTTACGGACTCCAGGAGCTTCCCTGAAGTCTGTTTGAGTTTCTTCTCTGTCTGCTTACGCTCAGCTACTTCGGCCTTAAGTTTTTTATTCGCTTTTGTCAGCTCCTCAGTTCGCTTCGCAATCTTTATTTCTAACTGGTCATTTGCCTGCTGCAGTGCCCGCTCTGCTTGCCATCGCTGTAGTGCTACCGCTGACTGGCTTATAAGTGCCTCCAAGGCACTTGGGCTTGCTAATTTAGTTCCCCTATGGGTAATGATAGCAGCACTGCCAAACAGGTTTCCTTTGCAGCTAAAGCCCATGCTATAAATGTCACCCAGGCCAAGACGCCGCTCAATCTCATGGCAAATGGCTTCGGGTATTTCCCTAAAAGCAAATTCGTACAGGCCTCCAGGGACCTTTACTAGTTTACCTTTAATGAGAGCGAGTCTTGCTTCATCACCTATCGAGGCGGTACTCCCTACAGGGCTCCTCCCGAGAAACTCAATAAAAGTGTCACTGTCGCCTGTATTCCCAACAAAAGAACGAACACAGAAATTATTAAATGCTTCATCAAACGAACTTATGACAATAATAGAGTTGTCAGTGAGTTTTTGTAACCGCTCTCCAATAAATTGATAGATATCCTCCTCAGGCGTAAGTTCAACAAACTTCAGTGCCGTGCTTGCAAGATACAAAATATCACTGGAAGGTATTGTTTCTTCCTCTGTATATCCGGATCCTGATGCCTCTGAGTGGGTAGTTCGCTGGTTTAGCAGTTTCAAATCACTGGTGAGTTGCTCTTTTTCCTTATTCTCATTTTTCATTTCCAGCGTCTCCATACTGGCTAATCCCTTCTTGTGCAATGTCTGCTTTGGCTCTTTATGTCAACTTTATTGCTATACTTTGGTAGTATGATGTTTATGTACTATTTTCCCTATTACTATCGTCATATACTTCACCATATCACCTGAAGGATGTCAATAGTATTTTGGTCATAGCTAATCAGTCCTGAGGCTTTTAGAAACGAGGAGCATGATTTGCACAACCTGTTGCCCTCCCACATTCGTCATTGCGAGAAGCCCTGCGACGAAGCAATCATTCATTTTTGTCATCCTTGAAGAAGCCACTACTGATTTGTCATCCTCGAGGGAGCACCAGCGACCGAAGGATCTTATGCTGTACACTGAGATTCTTCGCTTCGCTCAAGAATGACATAGGGGAGAGGCAGGAATGACAATAGGAGGAAGCGCGTGAAAGACAAGAAAGCAAAAGATGCAAATACCCCAGACATATTAAGATAATATCCAGGATGTACATCAAGTGAATTAAGCACAAAAATTGACAAATAAGGATATAAATGCTAGTTTATGTATGGCTAACTTCAGGGCTATGGGTGAGCACCCGAAACATGGTGGTCACTCGTAGCCCTTATAATTTCATTCTGTTGTAATATCTTTTAAAGCAATGAAGTCAAGCAGCTCTTTTCTCTCTTCGGTTGCTTTTCCTTGGACAATATCTTTAACAGCGTTAACAAGCTGACTTGCAACCTGTATTGCATCGGTATAAGCAGAATCCACATGGCAAATATGTTCAAATCGTGGCAGGTTCCAGTTTCTATGTAAATATCTCTCTAAATTATGATTTGCTTCATTGCTCATCTTATATCTATCAAATACCAGTTGGATTTCAGAATCCTTGTCCGGTACGAAGCTATTAAAGTGGAATTCTAGTAGTTTTCTATGAATATAATTCCTGAAAAATATTGGATTTTGTTCTGTTAATAAATGCGGCTTAAGATAAGGTCCAGTATAGCGATCTTTCATTAAGTAAACACAAGAGCAAAATAGTTCGCCACGATAGTGCAGTTCTTTAAGCGGATTCATATACCTAATTGAATCACTATGCTTCGGTAAGGTCTTAAAATCGTAAAACCTGCCCTTACAATATTTCCAATTTAATATATGAGATAACAGGTCAACTAATGCTCTATCATTTACCTGCAAGCATAGTTCAGAATAATGAGGAGAACTAGCTCCTGATTCCTGAATATATCCAGGGTCACCAGATTCGTCAATAAAAACGTAAAGATGTCCACTCATTAAAAATATATTATATTTGTTAGCTATATTAAACTCAATACTACCGAGTCAGATTTATTATTTATACGAACGTAGTTGCGTGTCATACCGTTGTTTCATTCTTTGTGTTGAATATTGGAGGTTTTAGTTAATAGGGTCGCATGCCCCCACGCTATTTCCGCCCAGATTGCCACGCCTTCGGCTCGCAATGACGAGTAAGGGAGTGAGATTACCCCGTTTTGCTCAAAGCTTCAGTCGAACTCGTCCCTGGAAATGGTTATCAGTACAATTGCCACTATCCCCAGCGGCAGTAACGACAGCGCTGCGGCGATTGCCCCTGTAAGCGCCCATTTCCACCTCTTCCTGCACAGGGCAAAGATGCCACCTGCCAGGGCAAGTACGCCAATCACAATCGACATTATCGGCACACCGAATATAATGCTGGGTACAAATGGAGGCATATCCCCTTTGCCAATGCCAGGCTGGTCGAAGAAGCCAATCGCATAATTGAGCGCCCCAAAAATCGCCATCGCCGCCGACAGCAGTGTTAGAATTCCTCCCCACACCGGCTTACTGCTCTTTTTCATGTTTCCTCCTTTTTCGAGTAACACTGTCACTCGTTGCTAGTCATCATAGCTCTAAAGTACAGACCCTCCGACGATAAAAAGACTACTCCCTCAAACAGATTTATGAATCCAGTGCACTTCTGAAAATATGTTCTCCCCGCTACTGCAGTGCAATATCGCATAGCGCCAGGTCGAGGGTATACGCTTGTCTATCAGGCGCAGTTTCAGCTCTCTCCACACATGGGCAATCATTTCCTTGTTCGTCTCGTCTTCCTGAACCAGGAATTGCGCTACAAAGGCATCCCCATCCGGCTGCAACAAACACATAGGAATCATCCCGTCTCCGTAGACTATTTTAATATGCTCCTTGCCGGTCTCGACTGTTCCTTCCTGCAAGGTGTGCTGTATCAGTTGTGTCATATACCGATTCTCCTCGTAACTGTCTGCGAAAGTATACTACAACAGGGAGTGCTGGCGAGGAAAAATCCGTTGAGCAACCCATGCCCATCCTGCCCGCCTACTTATTATTAGAGTAGAACAGCGGCACCAGCAATAATGCCGCCAGCGACGACGCCATCATCGCTATCCACATCACCACCGCCGCTTGCAGGTGAACCATCAATGGAGAGAAAAACATCACCGAAATCCCGATGGACAGCCCCAGCGCGCTTGCCAGTACAGGTTTGGAAACAGTGGCTAATGCCAGCTCAACAGATTCCCGGTTACTGTGATTTCGGTCACGGAAATAATAGATGCCTGATACAAGATGTATGGAATAATCCACCCCCACTCCAATCGCAATTGCCGACATGTTCACCGTCACTACGTTAAGATTAATCCCGCTGATAGAAAGAAACCCCATGATGGCTGTAACAGTAATGGCTATCGGAATAAGCGAAACCAGCGCAGCGCGCATTTTCCTTATCGTTACTAACAGCATGAGGAAAATCAGCGCAAAAGCAAGTCCCAGGCTGCGAGTCTGACTTTGTACCACCAGCCTGTTCATCTCCTCAAACAGTACCGGCATTCCTGTGATAACTCTTATGCCTGGATGCTCTGTCTTGAAATTATCAAGCAACCCGACATCCAGGGATTCAAGGTCATCCGTCTTAATCATCATCCTCAGCCCATCGTCTGAATACCATGTCTCCAGGTCTTCCTCGTCAAGCTGGTGCAGAATGTTATTCACCACGGCAGGATTTTCAGGATAGTCCTGCTCACCGGTCATCTCCTGGCTTAGAGTGCTGATAGTGTCAAAAAGTGAGAATGCGCTTTGTATTCCAGGCAACCTTTCCAGTTCCCTCTCGGCATCCAGTATATCCTCCGCATACTGGTAATCCCTGAGTGTGAGCAGCCCCCTGTTAGCAATAATCTCTGCGCTTAATGGCAACGCTCCACCGAAATTCTGCTCCACCTTGTCAAAGGTCTGCTTTATTTCCGAGTTATCCTTGAAATACATCAATTGATTGGATTCCACGCCCAGTCGTGGAATATATACTGCCGACACAACGACTATAAGCATAAAAACAACCACTACCTTCGCCCTTTGCCTGGAGCCACGCATAATTAATCGGACTAATCCGCTTTCCGTGACAGTCTCCCGCTTAGTCGATATCTTCACTCGTGAAAACACCGCCGGCAGAAAGAAGAAGGAAAGTAACCCTGCATAGGCAATCCCCAGCGAAGCAAACAATCCTAACTGCCGCATGGCCGTTACGTCCGACCACATCAGCGAGGCAAAGCCTGCAATGGTGGTTATCGTTGTCAGAAACATGGGCATCCCTACCATCTGAAATGTTTTAACGGTCACCGTTCTCCGGTCGGGATAACGGGAAAAATTATCTATAAAATGGCTGACGTAATGCAGTCCATCGGCCGCGCCAATTACTACTACAAAAATGGGGCAAAGTATGGTAATCAGGTTTAAACCATGACCGCTCCAGAAAACAGTGCCCAGGGTCCACAGCGCAGATATCCCCGCAGGAATAATTGCCATGATAGAAAGACTGCGCTTCTTCAAAATCGTGGAAAATACCAGCAGTACCAGGATCATGGCACAGGGAGGAAGAAACATCAGTATCCTCATCAGGTAACCCCAGACCGTTCTCTCGATTATCTTGTTGCCCGCCAGTGAAAGTTGCAGACCGGTTTTCTGTTCAGCTACTTCAACAAGTTCCTCCAGTGAATCCAGTACATCTGCTGTCGGCGCATCCAGATCTATGCTAACAATAATCGTCGCAGTGCTTTCGTCGGAGGAGAGTAATTGACTGCTGAAATAACTCTCCCTGATAAAATCCTCCAGCAGGTCGGCATGGCGTGAAATATATGTCGAGTCCACCGGGAAAGTGGTCCTCCCCATCCGTATCTCTGTTGGAATTAAGCGTTGTACCCGGTATATGCCATCGATTTCTTCAATGCTTTGCTGCAGCCAGAAAACATCCTGGAGTTGCTGTTCGTCAAGCAGACAGCCTTCCTGCTCAACAAGAACAACGACCGTTTCGCCGGTCTGATATTTCTCGTTCAGACTGTTATATTCCACCGTCCGTGGATTACCTTTTGTGAAAAATTCCAGGAAGTTGGTATCGAGCTTAAAATTAACGAAAGATGCCAGCGAGAGGAGATTCAGTATGACCACTACAGCGATGATTATTTTTGCCCTGTCGTAAATGAAGTTGGCAATTCGTTCCATTGATATTTTCAACTCAGTCAAGCCTCCTGGCTGCTTCGTCATCCTTTAGTCGCATAGTTTTATTCAGCATTGTTTGCATACCAAGCGGCTTCTGTATCTGTACATGGTGCACTCTGCCTGAAGTATAGACCCTTCTCTACTCACTCGCAATGATAATCTAGCTTCACGTCATTCCTTAGGGAGTGATAGAGACTGAAGGATCTACGTGGTGCTTAATGTATGTATAGATTCTTCGCTTCGCTCAAGAATGACATGGGGGAAAGGCAGGAATGACAAAAGAAAAGACCAACACAAACTGCCTACTCAGATATCAGTTCCCTTTCGTAGCAGTGGAAGGTCTTTCGCTTCCCTATTGGCTTGCGCAGAAATGCTAATCTTTCTATCGGTGAACTTGTATGAACAAATTCAACCCTTTCAAGCAGCTTTGCTGATTTTATATTATCAGGTTCGACAAAGGCGAACAGTTTTCTGTAGCCCGCCTCCCTGGCGATATCAACCAGGCAGCTCAGTACATTTGTCATGACGCCGCTAACAGTGCTTGTCATCCAGTATCCTATCGCGGACGCGGTCAGTATGTCTGAGGATAGCCCAATACAGCCGACTATCTTTCCGCCATGGTTTTTAATCAGAAATACGAAATACCTGCGTTCTCTCCAGCCACCTTTTGCCCAGTCAACAAAAGTACGTGCGTCCGCGATTGCGTAAGGTCTCCCTTCCAGGGCGTCCTTGAAAATGTATTTGTAAATCAGTGCCTCGTTACATCTCCTAACAATAACTGACAGGTCACTACCGGACACTTGGAGACTGTCATCCAGCGACTGCAGGAAATAGACCTCATTGCTGGCATGACGTTGAATCGCCCTGCTAAGCGGAGGCTTAATCTGCGGCTGAGAGTGCTTCACAGTAAGGCTCCTGCCAAACTCCTGCATGTAACTATAATATCATTATCGCCCCTGTTGTCATATTTATATGTCCCTGGAATTGCCGAACATTCGGATTGTAAAGACGGGTAGCTTCCTGCTTTTACAGGAATGACATGAGGGAAGCAGGAAGGACGATGACAGGAAGTAAAAATGTCAATAAAACAGCATAAAAGGGTCATTTCTCTATTGTATAATAATAAATCCGTGCTAGACTCATCCGTCGAGGAAAATTATCTCTACTAATCAGAGAATAAAGGGAGGTATTTATTATGGCCAATGACGCAAAAGACTATCCTGCACAACTTTCCATCGATTACCCCAAACGAGACCTCAACAAGCTCACCACGTTCTTCAGAGTCTTCACCATAATTCCAATCGCTATCATCCTGGGATTGCTGAGCGGCAGTAGCTTAAGTTCGGGAATGTCCAGCGATTGGAACTGGGACTATGCCTATAGTGGAATAGTAGTCTTGCCACTCGTGCTGATGATACTTTTCAGAAAGAAGTATCCTAAATGGTGGTTTGACTGGAATCTAGCCATGACTAAATTCGCTATGCGGGTTGCGGCTTACTTTTCGTTGCTGGATGACAAGTATCCATCGACAGACGAAGAACAGTCAGTTCATGTAAAAATCGACTATCCAAACGCAGAGAAGGAGCTAGGTCGAGGAATGCCGCTGATAAAATGGTTCCTGGCTATTCCACATTATATAATCCTCTGTTTCCTGAGTATTGCCGCGGTATTCTGCGTCATAATTGCCTGGTTTGCCATCCTGTTCACTGGACGCTACCCTGCAGGACTGTTTGAATTCGTGGTTGGAGTATTTCGCTGGGGTTTGAGAGTAGAGGCTTATTCTTTATTGATGACCACTGATAAATATCCGCCATTCAGCTTGAGTTAGTATCAACGGTTGGCATTTTTATAGCAGTGGTTACATCACCTGAATAACAGGATAATTGTTTTATCGTCCTGCAAAAAGCATTATGTCATTCAGACTGTGGTAGCTTGTGTCCGCTGTGGACTCCGTCCCTACCTCAATTTGCTCCACCCGTATGCCCCTGCTGCGGTAGTAATCAAGTATCGGAAAGGTTCTCTCCCTGAATAACTTGAGCTTCATCTCGACTTCTGGCAGAGAATCGTCCACCCGCGCTGTCCTGTCCCCGCCTGAATTCAGCAGTATCCTTTGCTTCACCACTTCAGGACTGCAGTCGAGATATACCACCATCTCCATGTCAACCAGCGAGTCCACATACTCTGCCTGGCTCAGGTGACGCGGCAGACCATTCATCACCAGCAGAGCATATTTGCCTGCGCCTTTCCATTTTACAAAAGACGCAAGAATCTTCCCGGCGATATGGGAGTGCTCCTCCTCCAGCAGCTTTCCTGTCTCCAGAGACCGAAATATCACCGCCATGTCTCTCCGGGATATAAAAAGTGACGCAGGGTCCCCATTTGCTATTCTCCTGAGCTGCTCACCGAAATCGAAGTGAAGACAGCTTCGACCACACAATCCTTTATGTTCGCACATCTCGCCCAGTGGGGTTTTACCCGAGCCAGTAGGGCCCACCAGCAATATCGCTTTATATAAAGGTGCCGAAGTCATAGCTGATAATACCCCGCAGGGCAATAAAAGTCGACTTTTATAACGACGGGTATATTCCTGCTCTTCTTCCTGATTTCCCTCTCCCTATAAGGGAGAGGGCTAGGGAGTGGGTGAAAACTACTTCATTAAAGAATATCCTCTCCCTTGAGGGAGAGGATTAAGGTGAGGGTGCCCTACCGACACCTATGGATGAGAAGTAATGGCGATAATAGTAATTATCCCTTTAGAGGGACCATAATACCAGAAGACCCGGTATGCCGCCGGCGTGTTCTGCTCCGCGTATGCTTCAAAAACCTTCTTGTTATTGGGACCTTTCAAACTTGAATATTCGTGAGTCTGAAGACTATTGTGACGGGGATTCTTTGCCAGAAATGTAATTGTCTTCTTAACAGCTTTGTATCTTTTTTTCCCGGATGTGTCCCCTTTGAGCAGCTTGTACGCTTCCTCTGCCTCCTCCGTCCATGCTAGCTCAAACATAATGCGTGTTTACAGCGAATCAAGGTCAACTTTCGATACCCTGCCTTCTGCTGTATCAGAAAGACCTTTCCGAACAGATGCCAGAGCAGTCGGATTTTTGAATAACCATGCTTCCGAAGCTGGGATAGTTACCTGTGGATCGAGGATAATTTGTCCGATGCTGTTACTGTATATATGATAAGTAATGCCTTCCTGCACCTGGCTCTTGGGCAACACTACCCGCTTTTTGGCATCCGGTTTCACCCCTTCGGATACCCTCTTAAAGTTCTTGTCTCTAATAATCATATTCATCACCATGTCACTGTATTACAGGTGGGATTGATTGTCAAGTGGGATTATCCCACATTCAGTATCCGGTTTTTGCTATTGCGAGGAGCGTCTATATTTTTACCGTCATTGCGAGGAGCGCCAGCGACGAGGCAATCCGGGCGGCGTGAGTGGCGTCCTCTACATCACATCAGTCTTTCCCACTTGTTATTCCTGCCTTACTCTTCTGATTTCCCTCTCCCTATAAGGGAGAGGGTCAGGGTGAGGGTGAAAAACTACTTCCTTAAAGTATCTCCTCTCCCTTGAGGGAGAGGATTAAGGTGAGGATGCCCTTTGTCATACCCGCTAAACCTGTGCCTGCGAAAGCAGGTAGCGAGTACCCACCCTGATTGTTTATGTGCTATTTGTGCTTGCTTTTACTTAGCCAGTTCTTCTTCCAGGGCCTGCATCTTCCCGCGCATGCTGCGTTGTTTATCCCGCCGGTCATCAATACTCATGATGGTGACCACCCTGTCAATATCATCACCGAATACCGCTTCATGCATTTTCCTGCATACCGGGAGAATTTCGTCCAGTTCCCCCTCCAGGGCTGTTCCCATCGAAGTTGCCTCGTATGTTACTTTTTCCTTCTGCAAGACCTTAATTGCCCTGGCTACATACTTGCTCACCGAGCTGTCCCCGGTTCCCAACGGGATAACGTTGATCATCACTATTGCCATTTTAATTACATTCCCTCCTTTTCCTGTAAATCATCTTATAAGAGCTAGCTCTGAGACATCATAGCACATAGTATTGACAACCCCACTCCACTATGATTTAGTACAGCGAGAGCAAGTTGTCTCAGTCAGCAACTGTAGCTGGCATTATCGTGCTTTTGAAGCGCCGCGGGGCTAGAATCTAAGACTCTAGTGGGATAATCCCCCTTTTCATTTTGTTTACCAAAGTAAACAATTTTCAGCATTATTGTTTACCTGGCAACACCGGGTAGATTCCTGCTACCTGCTTTCGCAGGCACAGGTTTCGCAGGAAGGACATAGAAGCTGAAAGATCAAAAGTAAAAAGTTAAAGATTATTAGGAAAGGGAGGGGGAAGGCAGTAATGACAATCCCTACTGTCATTGCGAGGAGCGCCAGCGACGAAGCAATCTCCACCACTTGACATTCTGTGTGTATAGTATGCTATAATCATATCAACAGTAGGCAAGAAGGTGTATTAATGACTGAATTTCGTTATACAGAGTTCGGACGCAGGCTAAAGGAATGGAGAGAGGTGCTGAAGCCACCGATGACCCAGCGAGAGATGGCCCGTAAGGTCGGGGTGACTGACGGCTTTATCGCCCACATCGAGACCGGAAGGACTATGCCCGGTAAGGATACGCTGCGCGCACTGGCTAGAACGCTGGGGGTAGCCGAGACGGACATGTTCAGGGAGGCTGGATTTCTCAGCGAGGAAACGCCCAGCGACGAGGACATATTGGAAGACCCTGAACTGAGACTCTTCTTCCGTGACGAATGGAAACAGCTCTCCGATGACGAGAAAGACTGGTTTAAAGGGTTCGTCAGGATGATGAAAGAGCGGCGAAGAGATAAGACCGGCAACTAGACTGATGGTCATATAGTTATGTCCGGTAAGGCTTTAGCAGGACGAACCATTAAGTTATTCGGCACCACCGACCCGGAAATCATCGCGGCAAGAGAGGGACTGGAAGTGACCAGGATGCCATTGCCCAGACGATGGTGGGACATATTGCTCTGGGATTGTGTGGCTATCCGTGACGACATATCACTCCCCTTTGTTCGCTGGTGCCTGGCACACTGCCTTGGTCATCACTTCATGCACCATGGCAACCAGCTTAAAATGAAGGACCAAACCGTGTTGATACAAAAACGGTTATTGCAGGAGGCCGAGGCAGAATCGTTCGCCGCATACCTGCTGGTGCCCGAAAACGAACTGGATGAACTGAAACAGTTCGAGGGCGAAAACCTCACCGCATGGCAGGTGGCCGAACATTTCACCATTCCCGCCGACATGGTCCCCTATCGACTTGGCAGCGGCGATAACCCTTACCTTAAATCCATCGGCTGGTAGCAGGGCTTTCTCTTCCTTCCACCATCGTGAACTGCCCTCCCGCGATTACTGCCCTGCGCCCTTCCACATCATGCTGCCGGCAATATGGTCAATTCTCCTACTTGCCGCTCCGAATTGCCTGTATCCTCTGTAACAGGGGTGGATGAGAGTAATTAAGGAAAACGTAGAATGGGTGCGGCGTTAAATTCGTCAGGTTGACGGCTGACAGTTTCTTTAACGCATTTACCAGGTTAAGCGAACTGGCTATGGTATTGGCGGCAAAGCGGTCGGCCTCGTATTCGTTCTTCCGTGAAAAGATGTTCATTACAATCGACAGCACCATCTCTATCGGCGTATAAAGCAAGCCAAAAAAGAGCAACCCCGCGTAAACGGGCTGCTGCTCCATCTGAAAGGCCTGGTACAGACCGGGGTTAGTCAGAAACAGTGACAGTAAGAAGAAAATCACTCCCGCATGTAAAATACTGAATATTGTTCCTTTTAGAATGTGTTTCCTCTTGTAATGTCCGATTTCATGCGCCAGAATGGCAACCATTTCAGAAACCTCGTGCTTTGCTATCAGGGTATCGAAGAACACGATGCGCTTGTTTCTACCAAAACCGGTGAAGAAAGCATTTGATTTGCTGGACCTCTTGGACCCATCCATGACCATGACGTTCTTGATTGGAAACTTGACCGCTCCCGCATAGCTCAGGATGGCATCTTTCAGCTCTCCATCCTCCATTGGACTGAACTTATTAAATAGCGGCATAAGCAGGGTCGGCGTAATATACTGCATGACCAGTGTGAATACGGCTACCGCCGCCCAGCAGTAAAGCCAGGCATAGGCACCGGCATACTGAAACAAGGCCAGGATACCAGCTATAAGCAATCCACCCAGTACCACGAGAAGCCCCAGGCCTTTCATCCTGTCCAGAAAAAAGGTGCGTGGCGTAGTCCTGTTAAATCCAAATCGCTCCTCTATTACAAAAGTGCTGTAAATACTGAACGGCAATGCCAGCAGGTTATTGGCCAGGAACAGTAAGCCGATAAATAACAGTCCGCTCACCAGCGGAACCATATTCCAACTGCTGATAACCTCATTGAACCAGTTGAAGCCTCCGGCGAACCAGAAAACAAGCAGTACAACCAGGCTAAAGCTACTGCTCACCACATCGAAACGCGTGTTCGCCCGCAGGTATTCCTGGGATTTTCGGTACTCCTCAGGGCTGAATATTCCCTTCAATATCGCCGGTAGTTCAAGAACCAGCGCCTTTATATTTAACGTGTTCCCGATTATCCCCAGGGAAAACTCCGCTATAAGGGCTACAAGTATGATTATGGCAAACTCATTCATATGTTTCTACTTCCTTCGAATTAATCTTGCGTATCAAACAGTTCTTTGAATATGTAACATTTTATTTATTTTTTTTCGTCAATATTTTCTCATACTCTGAGCAAATCATTTTTTTATAACGATTCTCAAGTAGGGTAGATTGTGCCACAGCCTTTATTATATTAGCCTTTGCTTCTTTTTTGATTGGGCTACGCTCATCTATGAGTTCAATATCATGGAACGGTATTAATTCAGTACAGTCTACATAAGAGTCATGCTTTAAGTATTTATGGTTTTCTTTATCTATTTATGGCTTGGCAAGATAGCATTAACGGTCTATTTTGAACAAAATTGCTAATTATTGAGTTGATAAAAAACCCCATGTATTTTGAGTCTCTACAAACAATAACAACGAATTTATTTTTGGGGGATGGCTTTGCTTCCAGACAATTTTTTACATGATAGACATACCATAGCTTGGGCATAATCACTAGTTAAGATGACGGTTTTCTAAGTAATCAATTAAATCGTCTGAGTCATCAAATTGCTTTGCAATGTCAATAAGGGATATCTTTTTGCTCATTGCCTTCCCTCTAGTATCCCAGGTATTTTTATAAGCATCATCATGAGTAGCACTTCTACGTTGCCAATTTGGTGCCTTTCCATATATGTCAATAATTTGGTCTAAACACTCAATATCTGATTCGCTTAAATAGCTTAAATCTGAATCACGCAGTGCCGTCACAGCGTTCCCCTGCACGTGAATGCCATCAATGGGAATACTCGCTTTCTTTAGCAAATCATAAGCATTAGACGGTGCCGGACCTTCTTGCATTGCAACATAGGTTTCTCCAAAGATAAACCGCCCGTACTTTTCAAGGCTAGTCTTATCAACCAGATACAGCAACTTGCAAATACCATATATATCTGAATCAGATACTCTTTTAGCAAGATATAATATTGATTCAGTAGCTTTTTTAGCGTCAAAATTAAACTCTATTTTATTCATATTCCTCACATATATTTTATCATTTAGTTAAGTACCTGTCACTACTGTCAAACCCCTGCATATAAGTCTGTTAACACTTTCCTATTCAGTGACAAAATGAAATTGGGGATATCCATGCCAGCAAGTAACTGTACACAGCCTGTCAGGAAACTGTCAGCCAGGTATTGTTCCCTATATTCACAGTCATTCACCATATACTTACTCCTTATTCCAAACATATACTTGTCACGAAGGGATAATTACCTTTTAATGTTATGCATCTGTTTTCACATGTTTTAATTAATCAGATATAATTACCAGAGTAGGTTTCAGTTACAAAATAATCGTCAGGGTGAACAATGAAAAAGGCAGCAATTGTAACAGCAGTGGTCTTACTGGTGCTTTATCTCATCGCCGGGTACTTCATCGGTGGACTTCCAATCGCCTCAAAGATAATGGGCAGCAACCAGCCGGTTGACCTCGGCATAGAAATCAGCGTTGACAGTGCCTACCAGGGACTCGATGCGCTGGGACAACCGACCACCGTTGAAGAACTGCAGGAAATCGCGGATAACCCCGACTCCTTCGGAACGGTACAAACAACGCTGACCGAGGAAGAGGCATCTTCATTAATGGCTCTTAACAATATCCCTGACTTCCCTGCCAGGCTGACGCAGATAAAATTCAACGACGATGGAACAATAGAATCGTCAGGGATAATCTGGCTCGACAGGTTCCCAACATTCCTGGCACGCAACGGGGTTTCCTCCGAAGGGGTGGAAAAGGTCATGGGCTATATCGGCTTTATGGATTCAACTACTTACTACATGAAGGGAACCTTCAGTATAAGCAACAACAACGTCGACCTGGACATGGACAGTGTCAAGGTTGGCCGTATCAGCTTACTGACGGGTATCATCAACGACAACAAGGGTTCCGTTGAAAATACGATATCCAATATCTTAACCAACAATGGCTATAACATCAGGAGTTTGTACGTCAGCGATGGAAAGGTCAACGTCGATATGGACCAGCCACTCGGAAGCATCGTCCCATGGCTTCAATACGTCCAGTCCTAGGAATAGTAAATATGAAGAAGAGATTTTTATTAATAGCCCTGCTCCTGTTCACAATACCGGTACTTTCAGGATGTAACGGTAATTACAGCGAATACGAAGCCATGCAGGCTATCGAGGATTACCTTGCAGGCCTTCTTGATGAAGGCGAAGAAGTTGTGGAGGGAGACATTGTACAAGATGGGGTGACACTGCTGCTAACCCATCCGGCAGGAAGGAGCCCGAATGTGTTCACCACTGGCTGGGTTTTCGGAGCACGGTGCAGTTATGAAGGGAAAGATTATTCTGGTGACGTAAAATGGAGCGGCTCAGGTAGTTTCTCACCTGCTGAGGGCTCATCATCACGACCCTCCTTCAGTGGAGCGGGTGGAAACCAGATTGTGCTCTCTGTTACCATCGATAGTAAAAAGTATTCCAAGACCTTCAACGTAAACGCTGTATCCCCAGCCGGGTATGCCAGTGCCGGTACGATAGCCAGTAGTACAGGAGATTCACACGGATGCCTGGCATGCCCTCACCCTATATCCCGCGGGCCAATTACTACCGGTAGCCCGAATGTGTTCGTCAACGGCAAACCAGCGGCAAGAGTGGGCGACGTCGGGGTGCATGCCATGTGCTGCGGAGCAAACACATTCAAGATAATCAGTGGCGACAGCCAGGTGTTGATTAACGGACGCCCTGCGGCAAAAATTGGCAGCCAGACGCAACACTGCGGCTCGATGGGAGAAATCGTCGGCTAGACTGGTAAGCATGGCTTCACTAATATGGCAATCCTAAAATGACAGCCCTGCTTTAACCAGGATTACTGGCTGACCATCACAGATCCATCACTCAAAGAAATTTCAGGTAGCCTTTCCTTACAACAACACAGCGGTAGTCCCGTAAGCGACCGTTTAAAGGTACTTTGTCAGTTCTGCCTCGAGGGCTTCTTTGGGCTGTGCGCCGACTTTCTGCCCTACCAGTTCGCCATCCTCGAATATAAGCAGTGTCGGAATGGACGTAACCCTGAATTTACCGGTTACAGATGGGTTGAAATCAACGTTCAGCTTGCCAAAGGTGATTTTTCCTTCATAGTCGCTTGCCAGTTCCTCGATTATCGGCTCTACCATCTTGCAGGGAGCACACCACTCAGCCCAGCAGTCAACAACCAGCAGGTGATATTCTTTCACCACCTGGTCAAAAGTTGCGTCATGGAGCTCGATTACCGGTCCCTCGTCCTGCTCCTTTTCCTGCTCCTCGTTATATTCAATGCTCATCTGCCCTGAATCCAGTTCGTTAAACTTGATGGGCAATCCCTTCCATTTAAACGATTTCTTCAGCTTACTGAAGGCCTCTGTCAACAGGAATTGCTTGCCAGCCTCCTCGAACTCAACCAGCTTGTCGAACAACTGGCGAGCATCTATCTCTTCCTTGTAGAAGTCTTTCAGCATTGAATCCAGATTTTCAAGCTCGTTTAGTTTGTCTCTCTCTTCTGGGCTAACGTCACCAATTTTATCCAGCCTCTGTTTTATAAATCGCGAAAATCCGTCTTGAAACACCATGACTATGCCACCTCCAAAATTCCCTCTTAGGGTGCCAGCTCGCTTGGAGCCCAGATAAGCTTCATTATTTTCTCCGCGACAACCCGGGCAGCTACCGCGCATACCTTGGGACAGCCTTGCTCGCTATGTCCGCCGGCATCGAGAAAACCCTGGTAGTCATCAGGCTCCCACATCTTGAAAGACCTGCCGTAGACCTTTGCCTGGACATCTTTACAAAAAGAAGTCTCCAGTTCGCCTTCAAATCCGAACGCTTTTTTCAATTCAGCTTTAATATCGTTGTATACCTCGAGAGATGTAACTTTTGCATCCCTGTAAGCCTTGCTGTCCTCTATTTTATCCCGCCCAACCAGCAAATTAAGCGCCATCAGAGCGCCGATAAATGCGCCGCAGGTTTCACTACGACTGATGATACCACCCGATAGTACGGTGGCAGCCTTCATCACTTCGACACTCCCTATGCCAAACTCTTTCTGGATACTGTCCAGCACCGACTGTGAACAACCATGATAGTCCCTGTCATTCTCCATTGCCATTGAATAAACCCTATCCAGTTTTTCTTTTTCCGTTGACAATTCGCTGCCTCCTGATAAATATTTTAGTTCAATCGAAACGCCGTTCCACATTTCAGGCTTTCTCGTGTTCCACTGAACACAACTATGCTATCACCCTTGATTGCAGGCTGTAAAGGCAGGGATTTTAAACATTTAAAACCTCACTAAAAAACGGTTGATAAGTCCGATTCCACCCTAAAAACAACTTTTCTGCCGCTCCACCTTAATTATTATAGTAACTCTTTCCGGGGTTTTAACGTTATACAGGTAAACAATCCTTCAGGACATGTTATTATTAAGTCAGCTAACAAGAGGAGGAAAAAATGGAAGAAAAGAACTCTGATTTACAGGAAAATACAACCAGCATAGTAACAACCGAGAATATGAAACTGGAAGATACGCAAATGGCCGAACAGCTATATAACAGTGCCGGACTGGGCCCCGTTGTGGACGCGGGACTGAAAGACTATAACAGCCACCTTCAACAGGAGAGCAAGCTGCTCAACAGAGTGCTCGGCCCACGGGGGAGCGATATAAAGGGCTATGGGGAAGCGGTAGCCAAGAGAGTCGCCTTTGCGGTCTATGGCCTGTTGAACAGGCAGTATGGCGGAAAAGTAGGCGACCTGAGGTCTTATATAATGTCACTGGAAGACGAGCGAAACAGGGCAAACGTGAGATATGACGAACTCATGGGCAAGGTAGTTGGCATATTAGGCTCCGAATATCAGTCGTTAAGAACCGATTCCAATGCCTTCATGGAAAAACTTACCACTTTGATGGGAGATGACGTCAAAGCCTCCAAGATTAACTATGGTGAACTGGCGGAGAGACTGGCAGATATAGATGGGTTAAGGGCACAGGTAAAAACCCTGGAGCAGGAGAAGAGAAAGTTAACTGAAACATACGAAGCGCAAATAGCCAGCTTAAAAGGCGACCATCATGCTGAGGTCGCAAAGATGGATTCGCAGATAAATGAACTGGCAGACGAAAAAACAACACTAACAAACGACCTTGAACAGTCCAGGGACAACTATGGCGATCTGAAAACGGGCATAAGCACCCTTGCTGCAGACATACCTTACGAAAATATGGGTAAACTGCTTGGAAAAGAACTGCATGCCTATGTCCTGAAAGACTCAAAGGTCCCATCCATAGTTATCGAGGGCGTGGGGAAATTCCTCGATTTCGAGAAATACCTTGGAGTCGCCGCGGAGAGAGGCGCTACGGATGTGCGCCAAAAAATAGAACAGATAATAAGCAAATCTCCATAGCATAAAGGCGGCTGGATTCCTGCTACCTGCTTTCGCAGGCACAGGTTTAGCAGGAATGACACCCTTTACTGTCATCCTCGAAGGAGCATTAGCGACCGGAGGACCTTATTACAACCGCTTGCATTATATTTCTAATACTCTGCTATAATTCCCTGCAAACAGGAGTGCGTGAGTAGATATGGATAAACATACTGTAACCTTCAGGGTGCGTTATGCCGAGACGGACCAGAGTTGTGTGGTCCATCACAGTGTCTACCCAATATGGTTCGAGATGGGGCGCGTGGAGTTGCTGCGCAGTTCAGGTCTTACCTACAACGAGATGGAGCGACAGGGCTTCTTCTTTGTTGTTGTCGATTTGCATGTCAGGTATCGGCAGCCAGCCAGGTTCGACGATGAACTGGAGATAGAGACAAGCCGCGCCAATAAAACAAAGGTTACCATAGAACACAATTACAGGATTACCCGCCACAGCGATGGTGAACTGCTGACCGAAGGAAGTACCCTCATCGCCTGCATCAACGGCAAGGGACGTCCCTGCCGCATTCCCGGAGCCATGCTAGAAGCAATAGGCGCCATCTGAATACTCCGCTATGCGGACTAAGAGTATTCTTCCTTATAAATCATGCCCTTTTTCTTTATGTCATACCCGCTAAACGTGTGCCTGCGAAAGCAGGTAGCGGGTATCCACCATCCGGCTCACTTCAAGGCAATAATCTCACTTTTACACATGTATGGTATTTGGAACTGTAAGCTCATGGCCTATAGTTCATGTCTTCCCACAGCTCCGATACCGGGTGGATTCCTGCTTCCGCAGAAATGACACACTAACTTGTCATCCTCGAGGGAGCGTTAGCGACCGAAGGATCTCCCTGCTGGCTAGATTCAATACGATAAGATTCTTCGCTATGCTCAGAATGACAAACCTTTTTGTCATTGTGTTACACTAAAGACCGTTCGCAAATCACTGGCAAATAATAAGTGTATTAGTCTATACTATCATGAGTAGTGCAGTAATGGACCTGATGTGAAATGAGCTTAATGAATTGCCTGGATAAAAAGGAAGGTATCAGATGAGGAGGAAATGGTATAGCAGGCCAATTTTCTATCTGGAGAAAAGCATGACTATCCTGCTTGCCCTGGCGCTGCTGCTGTCGCTGGCTGTACTGGTAGTGCCAATGACAGGAACCGTAGAGGCACAAGAATTGCCTTCCGCGGTCTGGGTAGATGATGATTTCACCGCTGGCAGTTGCGGCGGACATAGCTGGAACGTCACCGCCTTCAACACTACTCAGGGCGGGGTTGATGGAGTTGCCGACGGTGGCACAGTGCACGTGGCTGAAGGGGAATATACAGGTTTTTACATTGTAAAAAGAAGTGGTATAAGTGTTGTTGGCACAGAAGGGGTCATCGTTAATTATCCGCCTGCATATAAAGAAATTGTGCCTTACCTGGCCTGCATGGCTAGTTCGACAGATATCACCATCGAGAGCATTGAGTTCCAATGTCCTTTATTTGAACCTACAGCACCTTCAGGCTTCGGCGACTTTTTTCTACCTTTTATATTTCCAAGAGTAGCAGCAGGCATCGGTTGTTTTAACAGCACAGGAACTATCAGTTCCGTAACGGTGAGAGATATTGTAGCTCCGATACCTGAAGAAGTCCCTGTAGCCGGTATATTAGTCATGGGGGGATTTATCGAGGATACAGTGACCATCTCTGACAGCACCATCGAGAATTGCACCATAGGTGTCATGGTATTTGCTGACCACGTAATTCTTGATAATTGCAGCATCAGCGGAGTAACAATGGAGGACTACGGAAGCTATGGGGTATTTGCCGAGCTGGCAATAGTGGATATGCTGAACTGCGAGATAAGCGGATACCGTGGAGGCTGGGAAGATCTTCTGTCCGCACCGGTAGGCTTTGGCCAACCAGACGGTACCTTCGGCAGCGGTGGGGTTATTACATTTATCGCTGGACTCAGAATGAATGGCTGTACTATCTCCGATAACGATGCCGGCATATTTGTTTTTACTACTGAATATTTCGACCTCTGGCAACCTGACGGCTCTAATTCCTACGCTATAGATAGGCTGCAGGTCAACCAGGACTCATTTACATTCGGCGTTCCATCACCTATTAGCTTCCTGACGACTACTGTCAATCTAAACAATATCACCGGAAATACCTATTTCGGGATTGGCAATGCCTTTAACGAAACAACGATTGATGCCACCAACAACTGGTGGGGATCCGTTAATGGGCCAGAGGTACTTGGACCAGGGTTTAGCTATACCGGATACGATATCATGGCAGGGTTTGAAGGTAGCCTTGAGACCAGAGATACAGTAAGCGGCAACATAACTTACCAGCCCTGGCTAGGAGCGCCATTATCTCTGCCGGCAGTACACCATGAAAGCCTCGGGGCAGGTGAAGGGCAGGTGGTAGATGCTTTAGAGGAGGCTGATACCACTGTAACTATTACTACTACAGGAGATACAAATATCACCATTGCCCGCTATGAATCTCAGCCCTTTCCAGACAAGGAATTCCCTGACGCACCGCTGGGTAAGTATATAGATATATACATCTCTAATCCTGAAGTAGTCAACTGGCCAATACATGTTGAGCTAAGCTATACTCATGCCGAGCTGGTCGCAGCCGGCGTGGAGGAGAGTTCACTGGGCTTTTATTATTACCATTCGTCCAATATAAGCCTGCAGCGCTGCTCAAGCACCGGTGTAAACACCGTATCTAATTTCATCTGGGCTAACCTGACAGAAACAGAAGCAGGCTCCCTTGCAGGGAGTCCTTTTGGAAGCGGTGGCGAGCCGTACACCATAGGCGGCGAGGCGTATTCTGTGAATCAACTGAATCTGCTTATACCGTTGTTTGCTATCGGACTGGCAGCCATGTCTGGTGTCACTATAGCCTTGAAGCGGCGCAGGTCCGCCAGCTAGCTGTTTACTGCACCAGACCCAGAGGAGCTACCTTTGCAATCAATTGGAAATGAACATCCCTTGTATAGACATCGCAGCCATTCTCCAAAGCGATTTGAGCCATATAGCAATCGGTAAGGCTCACATTATAACCTTTCCTTTTGAGCTTGTACGAAAGCAGGCCTGCATTTTTCCAGGTATCCTGTTGCTGCTCTAACAGGTGAATCGTGCCGAATAACTCGTCGATAGCCGATAGCTCTCTCTCAGATTTTGCCCCCTGTATAAGCTCTGCCATTACCACAGCAGGTGCAAACACAGTTTCCGCCGACAGGTACTCGTCTACCCGTGTACCCAGATTCTCCGAAGAACCTCTAAAGTAGTCTATCCAGATGGAGGTATCTATCAATACCTTCTTACCTTTCACGATGCCTGATCTCCTCTGCGGTCAGATCAAATTCCAGGCTTCCCCTCAGTGCCTTTATCCTTTCTATCTTTTTCCTTCTTAAATAGTCACTTATTGCCGTGGAAACAGCGCTGGCTTTTGAATTCGCACCAGTTTCTGTTAATAATTCATCCAGTTTTTCACCATCTATTGTTACTGTAGTACGCATTGTACACCTCCAGATTATTGTGCATTACTATATAATATATTGCACAGTATTTCAAGTAATACTAATGCTTTATATAGCACAACACTACATGGTAAGAGGCAGGAAGTAATTCCGCCAATGTTCTCTGTCATTGCGAGAAGCGATAGCGACGAAGCAATCTGGGAGGGGAGGTATCCTGGTAGACAGTCCGTGTCCATCCCAATTCGCCACCCGGATTGCCACGGGGTCTATGCCCCCTCGCAATGACAAAAGAGAAGGCAGAAACGACAACTAACCTTGCGATATAAATATCCCGCAGAAATAATTTATTATTTAATATATATTATTGATATTATTTATCATTTGATATATTATATGCAAACATGGCTGATAGAGAAACCGTAAAGGATTTCTTGCAACAGGTTAAAGAAACAATTACGAGTCCAATTGAAGGTTGCGACGGCTGGAGACTAGTCCGACGACCGGAAAATAATGATTGCATCTCGGCACTGGGCTTTAGCCCAAATGACATAGCAAACACTATTCTTTCTCTCTCTGTAACAGACTATTGTGATGGTCCTTGCCATGACTATGACCAATCCGGGAATTTATGGATATTTGGAAAGACCATAGAAGGAAAAGAAATATATATTAAACTGAAGCTTGCTTCTCTGAGCATCCTAAAGATGGTCAGAATAATCTCGTTTCACTTTGCTCGTGAATCATTAAATTACCCTCTAAAAGAGGAAACATTAAAGGAGGAACAAGAAAATGAAGGAGGTATCAGTCACTAAGTGTCTATGCACCAACTGTGAAGAAGTAACCACATTCAAACGTGTAATCAAGGAGGAGTTTTTTTCCGTAAAGGGAGATGAAATCAAGGTTCATGCCGAATATTGCAAATGCGATAACTGCGGTGACGAAGTATTTGCACCTGGAATAAATCCCGACCCATTTGGCCTTGCCTATAGGGAGTACCGCAAGAGGCACGGACTACTTCAACCTGAGTCTATTAAGTCATGGCGAAAGGCACAAAAACTTACCCAACATGAAATGGCTTCTTTGTTAGGACTGGGAATCGCAACACTCAATCGCTATGAAAACGGAGCTTTACAAAACGAATCCCATGAGAGGTTGTTACGTCTGGCAATGAATCCCGCCAATTATCTAAAGCTGCTGGAAAATTCTCAACAGGTGATATCAGAGGCAAGAAAGAGAGAACTGCTGGAAGCTTTTAGAAAAACCGATGCTGTATCTCGTTCAGTTGACGACGCAATATTAATTTCCACAGGGAGCACAAAAACAGATGAACTCACTGGCTATAGCAAATTCAATCTCCTCAAACTATATAACGCCATACTCTTCTTCGCCAGGGAAGGCGTAGTAAAAACCAAGCTAAATAAATTGCTTTTTTATGCTGATTTCAAGCATTTCAAAGAATACACCGTATCAATCACTGGGGTGCAGTATATCCATCTAATATACGGTCCTGTACCCGATAACTATGAAATGTACTATGCCTCACTACTATCCAGGAATTCTCTGCAGATCATCGAAGAGATTTATCCCAACGGCTATATAGGCGAAATCATAAAGGCTAACAAAGCACCAGATTTAGGTATATTTAGTACCAGCGAAATCCGTATTCTGGCTTCAGTTACTGAGGATTTTAAAGGCTACACTGCCAGGCAAATAAAAGAACGTTCACATAAAGAGGAAGGTTATCAAAATACAATCGATAGGCAAATGATTTCCTATAAATATGCCAGCCAACTAAGCTATTAAGAGAAGAAACCCGCTCCCATACTCAGTCTTACACCTCTTCGAGTTCCAGTATGCGGTCAACACGGAAGGTTCTCTCTGCATTCCGCTTCAGGCAGAATGCCTGCATGCCCAGGAAAACCCTACCCTGGTACTCCATATCATCAACCATGCGGGGAATAACCGTCCTGCTGCTTTTCTCGTCGTTGGGTCTGAGATAAACCATCTTCAACTTCGCCTTATTCCCAATCGCTTTCTTGATTATTTCAACCTTATCATCTACCGAACAGGACTGCGCTGACTTGTTATACTGGTACTTCGTCAGGAACTTCACCACCCGATAATCCGTCCAGATGTGTTTCTTCAGGACAGGCTTCCTCAATACAATGCCCTCCAGCGTGGTACACCTGCTCAACGCCACGTACATCTGCCCGTAAGAAAACGTTCCTTTGCCGATATCAATTATCACCCTATTGAACGTCTTCCCCTGGCTCTTGTGGATTGTTACCGCCCAGGCCAGCATCAACGGATACTGACTGAACTTGCCGACGGTCTCCGACTGTAATTGCCCTTCCTCGACGTAAAATTTATATATTTCCCACGTATAGGGGCTAATCTTTACCTCCGTACCTTCAGTCAATTCCGCAATGATGACCGTTTCTCCATTCTCATCAACAGTCATGCCGCTGATTTTTCCGATGCTTCCATTTACCCAGCGACTCTCAGTGTCGTTGTTGACCATCATGATTTGCGCCCCAACCTTGATCTGAAGCGCCTTCGCCGTAGGCAGATATTTATCGTCGAATTCTCCTTCAATCTTTGCGGTAAAGGTCGAGGCTCTCCCCTCCAGTTCCTCCAGTCGCTGGCTGTTAATCTCTCCCGCCAGTTTATTTGTTGTCGTCATATATATATAGAAATCATCGGGAGGAGGCTCAAACTGGGGCATATACCTCCGACTGAGCAGCTTCAATCCTTCCTCGGCAATGGTGTTATTCCGAATAGAGTTAAGCAGGTCCAGGAACTGCCCCTCATGCTGGCGGTAGACTTTCTCCAGCTCTATAAACTCCATCTCCAGGGAAGCAAACACATTAGCGCTGTAAAAGTAAGGGGTCTCGTAAAGCTCCTTGAGAACTGCCTTTTCAGTTTCCGTCACTACCGGAGGCAACTGGTAAAGATCACCAAAGAAAATCATTTGAATGCCCCCGAAGGGAAGCTTTCTGTCAGGCCCGTTAAGCCGTAGAAATTTGTCTACGCAGTCGAGCAAGTCTGCTCGCACCATGGAGATTTCGTCAATGACAATCGCATCGAGCTTCTTGTAGATATTGTTAGTTTCGTCGCTGTAACGAATTCTCCTCACCTTGTCAAGGGTGATATTGGTCCTGAAGCCGAAGAAGGAATGGATGGTCTGCCCTTTTACATTAAGGGCAGCCACCCCGGTAGGAGCCAGCACAGCGATGGTCTTTTTAGTAACATTACGGAAATAGCTCAACAGTGTCGATTTGCCTGTTCCCGCTCGCCCGGTGATGAAAACGCCCCTGCTGCCCTGTTCCATCAATTCCAGGGCTTGTACAAATCTGTCGTTCAACTCTATGCGGGGAGTCTTGATCTTCCTTTTGACCGCTTTCCTTATAGTGGCTTTTGCTGTCTTGCTCATTTACCCAAATGGTACCCTGAACGAGGGCCTGTTTCAATAAGCAGACAGGAATTACCAGATAAAAAGCATTCATTCAGTACGCCGTCAGCATTATTTCTGCTTCTCCCACACTGCCATTCCTATGGAACACCCTCCACCTTGTCATCCTCGAGGGAGCATTAGCGACCGAAGGATCTTCCTGGTACGATAAAAAATGGTAAGATTCTTCGCTTCACTCAGAATGACAACCTGCATTGTTATCCTTGAGAAGCACGAGCGACGAGGCAACCTGGTTCAAACAGATTATATTGATACCAATTTTTGGTGAAAAGTGTTACATTTCTAATAATCGATGATCTGTAGATTGAATAATTATGAATGAACTTTGGTCAAAACAAAAAGAACTTGATTTCTTCAATGGAGCACGGCAGTTCGCTGGTCCTGAAAAACTTTTCTACCTGGGAGACGATTCACGTTATTATGCCTACTGGCCAAAATCTTACCACGGTACTAAATCAACATTACAAAGCAGAAATTCTTTAATTGGTAATTATACTGAAAAAATTGATCACCTCTTGCATGCAGGTATTATTCAGGGATTCTGGTCTGTGAATTCAAATTGAGCTTGGAGCAGAAATAATGAAACCGAAAAAGTTTGAAGTAAAAATATACTACTCAAGCTTTTGCACTTATCAGATTGAAGCAAAAAATGATGCAGAAGCAATTATACAAGCCAGGAATCGGCAAATTGATAATATTGAGTTATTATCTAACCTTAAAAATTGGAAAGAAGCTGATACAGTGGAATTAAATGACTATGGAAACTGTTGAAAGTAAATTGCCCTTTAATTACAAAACAATTAGGGTAACACAAAGCCGAATAAATAAAGGTCTTTTAGCTATTCCTGTTTCTTTAATTGATTATTTTCCAAAAAGCAAAAATAGAATCTATGTGGTTTTTGACAGGGATAAGGAAGCTATTTTGAAAAACTTTACTCCATATTCGAGCAGTAGCAGAGAAAGTAGAATTGGAGGAATGAATAGTTTTTATAAAGATTTTAAGGTCCAGGATGGCGATGAACTTGTAATTCAGATTCTGGACAATGGCAGATACCAAATATTTACAGAAAAACAGTTTGAAAACAAGATCGCAAAGATTGAAGAGGAACTGGATAAATCTAAAGATGAAGTAGAAGCTGGTTCAAAGCTTCACCAAATATCAACCATTACAAATTACGGGTTTGAGGAAACACTACTTAGTGAATTTTACAGACTTTCAAAAAAGGAAATTAGCAAAAGGATATCTAAACCAAGCGTAAGTAAAGCAAAAACGAGTGTTCTTGCTCCTATAAGGACGATTTTATCTACGATTTACGATGGCAAGTGCCAAATTTCTGGATTTGGATTTTTAATGAAAACTGGCAAACCTTACTTCGAAATCCATCACATAAAACCTGATTTAGGGGATCATTTGAAAAATCTTTTAGTTGTCAGTCCCAACGTTCATGCTCAATTTACTTATGCAAATCTTGAAGAGTTTTTTGATGACCAAGGATGGTTAAGGCGCGTAAAATTCAATAACGATGAATTCATTGTAAATCAAATCATTGATAGTATCCCGATAAAATATAAAAAGGAAATTCATTATCAATTTAATTAGTTAGGAGGAAAACTCAAAACAAATGGACGAGCTACCGGATAATAGCATCCATTTGATGGTCACATCACCTCCATATAATGTATCTAAAGAATATGATGATGATTTAAGCCTAATAGGATATCTGAAATTACTAAACACTGTTTGGAAAGAGGTACATCGTGTTTTAGTTCCAGGTGGGCGCGCTTGTATCAATATCGCCAATCTAGGCAGAAAACCCTATATACCTCTCCATAGTTATATTATTGAAGGAATGCAAGAAATTGGCTTTTTAATGCGAGGAGAAATAATCTGGAATAAAGCCTCAAGCGCAAGTCCTTCTACCGCTTGGGGAAGCTGGCTCTCAGCAGCAAACCCTGTCTTACGAGATATTCACGAGTATATTCTAATATTCTCCAAAGATACATTTTCCCGGAAACGAGATACCCGAGAAAACACGATTAAAAAAGAGGACTTCATAGAATGGACTAAAAGTGTTTGGACGTTTCCAGCAGTTTCTGCGAGGCAAATTGGACATCCTGCTCCATTTCCCGAGACACTACCACATCGCTTGATTCAATTATATACTTTTAAAGAAGATGTTGTGTTAGACCCTTTTGTGGGAAGTGGTTCAACTTGTCTATCAGCCGTAAAAGATAAACGTAAATACATTGGATATGATATCAATCCTGTTTATGTAAAGTTGGCGGAAAGCAGAATTGCCAGTTATGTCAATCAATTCAAAGTATTCGAAAAAGATACTTTTGAAATCAATAATAGAGTATCAGCCTCAATTGAATAATCTCCTTGTTCGAATAAGGGAAAGATAGGTCTTTCTCTGATTGTTAGATTATTGTTATTGAAAATCTGCCTCGTTATGCATTACCTGCTTTCTGAGCATAGCGCAGATTCCCTTCTTTGTAGTTCCTACTCACGTAAGCATGTCACTACGGTCCCATAGCGTGCTGAAGGGTAGATTCCTGCCTCCACTGGAATGACAAAAGAAGAGGCAGAAACAACATCGGTAATATGCAACAATGATAACCCGCATTGTCATCCCGACGGAACGCCCTGCAGTTGGGTTACCTACTTAAATGATTTAACACGCACCCTCCACCTTGTCATCATCGAGGTAGCGTTGGCGACCGAAGGATCTACTACATGGCTAGACTCCAATAAGATTCTTCGCTTCACTCAGAATGACAACCTGCATTGTTATCCTTGAGAAGCACGAGCGACGAGGCAACCTGGTAGGTGAGAGGAATGATAAAGATTCTATACAGTCACTTTACTGGCTGTCTCAGGATTGTCCTCATCTTCTCCGGTGACATCCTCCGGGGATCAGTCAGGTATATCTCGTGGTGCTTTCCTCTTAATTCATGCCCCTTTTCCTCTATAAAACGATGAAGTCTCTCGATATTTGGCTTCTCTGCGGAGTAAGGGCCAATATGCATCAACTGAACTGTTACTCCCTCGTGAAAGTTCTCGAATCTCAATTTGGGAAGGGCGGGAGGATTCTTCTTCTTGCTCACTTCTTCCACAGCCCTGTTGAACAGTTCTTCAGTGACATATTCAGGCTGCATAATCATCGATGTCCATTTCCACGCTTCCTTGTTATCTTCGCTGAACTGAGTCATGTCATCAACCCACCAGAGCCCTTCAAGAGGCAGCACTCCGTAGTCCACTGCCTGTTCCCCCTTCTTAACCATGAACTTGAGGGCATAGGAAACAGCATACAGTGTCTCTATCGCCTCCTGGTATTCCTGCATATTCGGATCACCAAAACCATCTACCATCAGAAAGTTCATCCCGGGTACGTCAACGATAGTTGGTTCTTTTACAGATGCTCCATACAGATGCTTGAGTTCCTTCTTGAAATCAACTTTCTCCACTTAATTTACCTCTACTTTTATCTATAACTACCTATCCCCACCACCGTAAAGGGCATCCTTAACCTCTTGTGAAAGCTCCGTCTTTCTTCTGCTGAACCTGGAAATCACCAGTATTGAAATAACCATCACCACGACCAGTGGCACAGCTACGTGTATCTGGTATGGACTCCCCAGCATGGTCCAGGCAATCAATACACCGACCCCGATAATCAGGCCCCAGAATGCCCCGTTTTCGGAGATACGGCGACTGCCCAGGTAGGCGACCATAATCAATATGACGGCTATGCCACTACGCAGGGCGAAAGCCCAGAAGAGTGTGCCGAGAATATTAGTCACTGACACCGCCAGAATCCATCCTAGAATAACAAGTACTATTCCAAGAATCCTGCTATACAGCAAAACTTTTTTATCCGAAGCCTGCGGATTAATATATGCCGTGTAGATATCCCTTATCAGAATCTGGGTTGGAGCCAGGAAACACAAGGGACCCGTTGAGATAATCGCGGCGAAAAGTCCACACAGTGCTATACCAGCTATGACAGGATTAAGAGCAAGCATCATTGCCGGACCAGCACTCAAACCAAAGGGAAGCGCCGTCCCGTAATAAACTTTGGCACACATTCCCAGCAAGACAAAGGTGATACCGATAGGAATGATTAAAATGCCGGCGAGTCGGGTGCCACTAATCGCCGCTTTTTCATCTTTAGCAGCAAAAACACCGGTCAATGCAGCCTGCGCAACAAAGCAACTCAAAATAGTCGCCAGCACCTCACCTGATAACTTAACAGGGGCAATAGAATCAAAGCTCCAGAACGATGCTGGTAACTTGTCAACCAGGGTGCTGATACCGGCAAAAGCCGAGCCATCTCCAACCAGTGCCAGTGAGAAGAAAAGCCCCAGCAACATCCCCACATATATCACCACACACTGAACAATATTTACCGCTGCTATTGACGCAAGCCCACCGGCCGTGATGACAGCGATAAAAACCAGCGCCGCAATGAGGTCGGCAAGCCATTTATCAATGCCCAGCAATGGAGCAAGTAACGCACCGCCGGCAACAAGCTGGGTTATAGCAACTGCAAAATAGGCAACACCAATCACTATCGCAGAAGTTATTCTCGTCCTGGTGCCAAAGACCTTACCGACAACCTCAGCAATAGTAATGGCTCTAAGCTTTCTATATGCTCCTGCCAGGGTAAAAGAAAAGACAATCAGCCCGATACCAATGGAGATAGGATAGATCCAACCAACGATGCCCTCGTTGTAGCCTCTCTGGCAAACCCCAACGGTCGAGCCTCCACCAAGCCAGTCACCAAGCACAACCGCCATCACCATAAACATCGGAAGGGCTCTACCCGCTACAAGATAGTGCTCTGAACCCATTTTCTTCCTGAGCACCATGTTGGCAATCACCAGCGTCAGGACTATATAGGAAATCAAAATAATCGCCGGGATAATATTCACATTTTCCATGCTATAGACTCCTTTGCCTTAGCATTAACGATTGCCAGGCTATTTACGTCACCCTGATAAATCTCCCACTTCATCCCATCCGTATCACGCCACCTTACCTATCGATGGCATTGAGTATACATGCCATTCCATGCGACTGGCAATACCCATTTATTTTATTGCCATACACGCCATTCATATTGTCATTGCGAGGAGCACTAGCGACGAAGCAATCTGGGAAGTGCGGGAAAAATCTGCCTACTGCTCACCAGCGGGCTTCTCTCCCCCTTCGAACTCCTCGCGGTGTTTCTCATAAATGTCGGGGTAGAGCTTTTTTACGCAGGCAGGGCAAATACCATGGGTGAACTCAGCTTCTGAATGCTCGCCGATATATCCTTCGATAGCCTGCCAGTAACCTTTATCATTACGGATTTTCTTACATGAAGCGCAAATAGGCAGCAGGCCACTGAGTGTTTTCACCTTGGCAAGTGCCTCTTGAAGCTCGGTAATTAACTGCTCCCGCTCGGCTTCCATCTTAGCCCTGTAGAGGGCGATTTCCACGGCTATTTTTAAGTCTGCCTGGTCAAATGGTTTGACTATGTAGCCATGAGGCCCGGATATCTTGGCGCGTGCCAGTATCTCATCATCAGCAAAAGCGGTGAGAAATACAACCGGTACTTTGAACCTGGAGCGTATCTGCTCCGCGGCTTCGATTCCATCCATTTCAGTCCCAAGCATGATATCCATGAGAACGAGGTCGATGTTATCCGCCTCCACCCTGCCGATAGCCCGCTCTCCCAATACCACCTTGGCTGCAACCTCGTAGCCCAGGCTTTGCAGGCTCCTTTCTATATCCATTGCAATGATACTTTCATCTTCAACAATCAGTATTCTTGCTTTTGCCATCTAACTGTTCTCCCTATGATTTATTTCTTCTTGAAGCTTATACTATATTTCGTTCCCGCGCTCCTGTCCAGTTTAAGTTTACCGTCAAGCTGCTGCTCTACCACTGTAGTGACCAGGTACAAGCCCAGGCTCTTAAGATTTCTTATGTCCAGGCTCTCAGGTATACCAACGCCATTATCAGCAATAATCAACTGCACCGCGCCCGCTGTAGTTTCGCTGACAGAAAGGGTAATTTCGCCTTTCGCATTACCAGGAAAAGCATACTTCAATGAATTGGAAAACAGTTCATTTACCACCAGGCCACATGGAATAGCCTGGTCAATTCCCAGGGAAACATCGCTGCCTTCTATCTTTATCGCAACCCTGCCTGCACTGCCCCTGTATGACCTTATCAACTCATTAGCCAGTTCCTTAATATACTCCCTGAAATTGATACTTGCCAGGTTTGCCGACTGGTACAGCTTGTTATGGACAAGCTCCATTGACTTTATACGATTTTGGCTCTCCCTGAACAGCTCCAGGGTCTCGTCATCCTTTATCTCTCTTGACTGGAGATTCAATAGACTGGAGACAACCTGCATATTATTCTTGACACGGTGATAGATTTCCTTCAGCAGTAATTCTTTTTCGGCAAGGGATGCCTTGATTTTCTCCTCCACCTTCTTCCGCTCGGTGATGTCCGTGGAAACCACTCCCAGACCGTCACCTACCTTAAACGCTCTTAAAGATATGTGTCTGCGTTCTGTCTCTGGAACTGAAGGATCATCAGTATAGGAAATTGTGTCATCATCGTAAAACGGCTTCCCAGTCTTTACAACCTCCTGCATTCTGGCATACCTTTCAGTACCATTTAAACGAGGTAGCAACTCCAGCACGTTCTTCCCTATTACATCATCCTTCTTAAGCCCGGGAAAGTACATTTTCATCCTTGTCTCATTGCAATCAACAAGGTTAAACCCTGAGTCATAAATGGAGAAGGCATCGGTTGCAGAATCCATGAAGAGCCTCATCCTTTCCTCACTGCTCCGCAAGGCTTCCTCTGATTTCTTGCGCTCGGTGATGTCTCTCATGACGCTGAGAATATATTCCTTCCCTCCATAATTAACCCTTGTGACGTTTGCTTCCACTGGAATCAGCGACCCATCCTTACAGCGAATATCAAATTCATTCCTCTGATGCTCACCACTCTTAAGCTCTTTCCAGTATTTCCTCTGCTGGTTATAGTGTTTTGCGCTCACCATGTCCCGTAAATTCATCTGCGTCAACTCCCCCCTGCTGTATCCTCGCTCCTTCACCACTGTATCGTTTACATATATGTAATTGCCATCAAGGTCATGCAACAAGATACCATCCGTTGCCTGGTCCAGCATCTCCGCTCTCAGCTTCAATTCCTCTTCTGTCTTCTTCCGCTCGGTGATGTCGTGAATGACATTGAGGACTAATTTCCGGTCAGCCATTTCTATTATTCGTGAATGCATTTCCACCGGAATTACTGCCCCATCCTTATGAAAGACTTCAGTCTCGAATATAATATGGCCCTTATCCTGTATCTCTTTGACTCGTCCCTGAAAGTGTGAGGCGTACTTTTGAGTAAGTAACTGAAAAGTGGTCTTTTCCAGAAATTCCTCTTTACTATAGCCACGAGCCTGACAGGCTGTTTCGTTCACGTACACCATGTTCCCATCCAGGTCACTCACTGTAATCGAGTCAGTGGCGTTATCCAGCATCTCCGCCCTCAGCTTCAATTCCTCTTGAGCTTTAACGATATCGCTAATATCAACACCTACTCCCAGGATGCCACATATCTTTCCATTATCATCCTTAATCGGTACCTTGGTTATCTGCTGCCACCTGGATTCACCCGTTTCATCAGGAAACATGGTTACATGTGATGATACCTTGCCGCTTTTTATTAATTCACGATCATCACGATCTGCTACTTCAGCGGTCAGTAGCGATGCCTCCCCGATTGTCCTCCCTATTATTTCTTCCCGTGTTATTTTGTGTAATTGAGTAAACGTTTTGTTAACGCGACGATATCTGAAGTTACTGTCCTTGTAAAACACCATGCCTGGCAGGTGCTCCAGGAGCATTTCAAGTTCCTGTTCGTTGGTTCTCAGTTTCTCCTCCGCCTTCTTCCGCTCGGTGATATTCCTTGCTATAACGAGCATGTAATCTTTACCACCAAACTTTACCAGAGTAGCTAAAGTCTCAATCGGCATTGTCGACCCATCCTTACGAAGCACCTGCACTTCCCACTGGGCATACCCCTTTTCCTTTACCTCCCGCCACCACTTCTCCATTTCTCCAGCATATTCAGGAGTCACAAGCTTCCGTGTATTCAATTTCAGGAACTCCTCCCATGTGTATCCCCGTTCCTTTAGGGCAGTCCTGTTAGCATACACATAGTTCCCCTCGAAATCATGCAGCATTATTGCATCGGTTGCCTGGTCCAGCATCTCCGCCCTGAGTCTAAGTTCCTCCTCTGCCTTTTTTCGCTCGGTGATGTCACGGCACACACAGAAAATCAGTTTTTCTCCCGCGAATACAGCCCCATTGGTGCTTATTTCAACATCATAGGTGGTACCATCCTTACGACGGTGTTGCGTCTCGAAGTGGTCTCCGGTCTCATCAACATTCCGGATCATATCTTTCACCTGCTCAGGTGTAAACTGAAACTCCCAATCCCATACGTGGAGATGGTTGACCTCCTCGGGGGAAAACCCAATCATTTCGGTAAATCTCTTGTTGGACTCGTATACGCTGCCATCATTGTTGAGAACGACTATACCATCCCTGGATTGTTCCATGAGAATACGGCGATGGATAGCCTCGGCAGTGAGTGCCTCCTCCGCTTTCTTGCGCTCGGTGATGTCCGTGGAAACCACTCCCAGGCCATCGCCTACTTTAAACACTTTAATAGATATGTGCCTGCGTTCTGACTCTGGAACTGAAGCATCACCAATATAGGAAATTGTGTCATCATCGTTAAATGGCTCCCCTGTCTTTATAACCTCCTGCATACTGGCATACCTGTCAGTCCCATTTAAACGAGGTAACAACTCCAGCACGTTTTTCCCTATTACATCAACCTTCTTAAGACCAGGAAAGTACATCTTCATCCTTGTCTCGTTGCAATCCATAAGGTTAAACTCTGAGTCATAAATAGAAAAGGCATCGGTTGCTGAATCCATGAAGAGCCTCATCCTCTCCTCACTGCTCCGCAAGGCTTCCTCCGCCTTCTTACGCTCGGTGATGTCACGCGCTAAGCATAGAACATATCCCTGCCCTTTATAACTAATCTTTACATCATTCACCTCTACCGGAAACCATGTCCCGTCCTTACGACGAATCTCTACTTCTTCAGTATGGTATTTTTCACCCCCTGTATCCTTCCACCATCTCTTCATTTTATTATAATGCTGAGCAGTTACCAGGTCTCCAACATTCATCTTCAGAAACTCCTCCCTGGTATAGCCCCGTTGCTTTAGAACCGTATCGTTTACATATATAAAATTACCGTTAAAGTCATATAACATGATGCCATCCGTTGCCTGATTCAGCATCTCCGCCCTCAGCCTCAGTTCCTCCTCCGCCTGCTTCCGCTCGGTGATGTCCTGTACTACGCTGATCACATATTCCCTTTCCCCTGACTTCGCCCGCGTGGCCGTTGCTTCAACAGGAATTAATGAAGCATCCTTACGGCGAACCTCAAATTCACCTCTGAAATGCCCTTTCTCAATGATCTGCTGCCACCATTCGTCAAAACTTTCTACATCTGGCAGAACCACCAGGTCCCGAACATTCAGCTTCAGAAACTCCTCTTGTGTATAACCCCGCTCCTCTAAGACCACCTCGTTGCCATATATACAATTCCCGTTTAAATCTAACAAGATAATACCGTTTCCCGACTGGTCCAGCATCTCCGCCCTCAGCCTCAGTTCCTCTTGAGCTTTAATGATATCGCTGATATCCGTACCAACTCCCAGGATGCCACGGATCTTTCCATTTTCATCCTTAATTGGTACCTTGGTTATCTGCTGCCACCTGGAACTATCCGTTGCGTCAGTATATTCAACAATCCGGGTTGAAACTTGCCCACTTTCTAGTAACTCCCGATCATCACTCTCTGCAAATTCAGTGTTCGTTAGCGATGCTTCCCCGATTGTCTTCCCGATTATTTCTTCCCTTTGTATATTTTGTAATTGAGTAAACGCTCTGTTAACGCGACGATACCTGAGATTACTGTCCTTGTAAAACACCATGCCTGGCAGGTTCTCCATGAGTATTTCAAGTTCCTGTTCGTTGGCTCTCAGCGCCTCCTCTGCCCGCACCCGTTCGGTGATGTCTGTATTAATCACCCCTAAACCATCACCTACCTTGAAGACTTGTACCGTCTGATGTCTCTGTTCGGATTCCGGCCGGGAGAAAGTATCCTCAATTACAACAGTGTCAGCAAAATATAAAGGCTTCCCTGTCTTCAGTAGTTTCAGATATTTTTTGTGCCTGTCGGTTCCCACAAAATGGGGAGCCAATTCCTTTATATTCTTCCCTATCACTTCTTCCTTCTTCTTCCCCGGGAAGGACATCTTCATCCTGGCCTCATTGCACTCAATCAGGTTTAATTCAGAATCCCAGATAGAAAAGGCTTCGGTTGCTGAATTCATGAACTTACTCAGCCTCTCCTCACTGCTCCGTAAAGCCTCCTCCGCCTTCTTGCGCTCGGTGATGTCACGCGTTGTGCACAGAATATATGTCTTTCCTCCATAATTAT
>CAZZHQ010000016.1:0-37324 GCA_964654015.1 uncultured Dehalococcoidales bacterium
GGAAAAAGTTTTGAGGACATAGTCGAGTTGGCAAATGAACTGATGCTGAAAATGAATACACTGCAGACCTTTGATACGCTATTCTACCGTGAAAAAGGAGGAAGAATACTAAAAGCTAAAGCATGGGCAAAAGCTGAGGCGGCAACAAGCTTTAAGGCAATCATCGAGGTTGATGCGTCTGCTGGTAAATTAACAAAACCCATAGCAAGGGCGAAAACCAAGAATGAAATACTGGCGAAGATGGTCGATATCGCCACTGAAAGAATAGGGGACAAAAGGCTACATGCCGCGATAGTGCATGGTGATGTCCCTGAACAAGCAAGTAAGTTAAAAGAGTTGCTGCTTACTAAACTTAATTGTGAGGAGATTTATATCAATCAGGCCCTGGCGGTAACAGCCGTTCATGCCGGAAAAGGATTTATCTCATTTGGCTTCTATGGTAGTAGTTAGTTACCGTAGCCATATGAAGAAAACCGGATGCTGAAGGCTCTTTTTTCTGAGACGCCAAATTTATTATTGGCAACCAGAACAGATTATTACCCAGTAACATAATGAGGAGGATAACAATGACAAAGAAGATAATTCTACTATCCATAGTGGCAATTCTTATTCTAAGTACGCTTGTGTCCTGTACAGGCGCCCCGAAGGTGGAATCCTATAAGATTGGAGTTATTGCTGCGCAAACAGGTCCCTATAGCGCATTAGGTCTCCCTGCGCTGGAGGGCTCGGAGTTAATAGCCGAAGAGATAAACAAAGCCGGGGGGATAAATGGTATCCCACTGGAACTCATTATTTATGATGATAAAAGCAGTTCCACAGAGACGGTACTTGCAGCAAAAAAGTTGATTGAAGTCGATGAAGTCCTTGCTTTCGGTTGCAGTTCTGCAACCGGTCTTTCGCATGGCATAGTACCGGTAGCAAATGAAATGGAAACTCCGGGAATACCCATGTCAGGAACAGGTCTTATCAATGACCAACTGGGAAAATGGGCCTTCAAACCAATTTCAAGTGAATCCGATTATATTCCATTACCGCTCGGCTACCTGAGTGCTGACCATGGAGTTACCAAGTTAGCTGCCTTGATCGAGAACAGTGGTTATGGGGAAGGCGGAGATTTCTATCTAAATCAGGTTGCTCCTGGTATGGGTATCTCGATAGTGGAAACTCAGTATTTCGATCCTACAGCTACGGACATGACGCCACAGCTTACGAATATTAAGAACTCTGATGCGGAAGCGATATTCATCTGGGGCAGTGGCCCTGGTGGTGCAATTGCTATAAAACAGGCACGTGAAATGGGTATCATGCTTCACATAGTGACAACGCCAGCCCAGGCGTCACCGAACTATGTCGAGCAGTTTCGAGAATACTATGAAATGGAACCTTCAGTCGTTTGTCTGGATTCTAAGCTGACAATGTGGAGACAATTACCGGATAGCGATCCTGACAGGAAAATGTGTAGTGACTTTGACCAGGTATATACCGAGAAATATGGTTACTCACCATCCATGTGGGCTGCGATAGGAGCCCAGATTATCCAGTTTATTGCTGATGGCCTGGAGAGGGCAGAACCTGACCCTTCAAATCTAACAGAGGCGAGAAGCGCCCTTAGAGACGCATTTGAGAGCACCAATAACCTGAGCTTATTCATGGGTACTTACACACTTTCATCTGCAGATCACTACGGCAGGGTCATACCGAAAGAAGTGCTGGTTACCTTTAAAAATGGTGAAAAAGTACTACAGAAGACATATGAACAATTATAAGGAAGTGTAGTCTTATTACCGTGAATTCTATTTCAAAGATAAGGCTATACTTTTTACAGGCAGATTTTTGAACCCTTCGGCGTTATTACAGTTCCTGATTAGCGGGATAAACCTGGGTTGCATCTATGCTGCAATTGGGCTGGGACTATTTGTAGTCTATAGTGTAACCCGGGTTCTAAACCTGGCTCAGGGAGAATTTGTAATGCTGGGGGGGATGCTGACGGTAAGTTTATTAAATATAGGAATGCCGCTCCTCTCTGCTCTCTTGATTGCAGTGATAATCAGTGCAGCAATTGGAGCGTTCCTATATCAATTTATTATATACCCGGCCAGGAATTCATCCGGGGCGACCTTTGTTTTCCTGACAGCAGGTTTCGCATTTGCTACTCAAGGAATTGCTCTCCTGGTCTGGGGTTGGGAATATCGCGGAATGCCGAACTTTCTGGATACCCCGAATATTAATCTTTGGGGAGCAACAATCTTCGGGCAAACTCCCTGGATCGTAGGCACAACATTGGCCATGGTATTGGGGTTATTTTTCTTTTTCGGTCATACAATCCATGGCAAAGCACTTCGAGCTTGTGCTGATCAACCACTTGGAGCGAGGCTAGTAGGTATTAACCCGGAGAAAATGGCACTCTTTGCCTTTGTTCTGGCTGCAGGACTGGGAGCTGTAGCTGGTGCTGTGATAACGCCACTAGCGATGACCAGCTATGGCATAGGTCTTCCACTGACTGTAAAGGGCATGCTGGCTGCATTTGTAGGAGGGTTAAACAGGGCAGAGGGCGTGATACTGGGAGGAATGGTACTGGGGCTTGCTGAGGCGTTTTCGGCAGGATTGATGCCAAGCGCTTATCACAATGTAATTGCACTGGGAGTTCTGATAGTGGTATTTCTGTGCCGTCCTCGTGGGCTGGTAACTGTCTCAAGCGGAGCATAAGATTATGGGCAGATGAGAACTATACAGATGTCAAGCGTAGTGAGTACATTTAACAAACCACAGCACAGAATAATGGCACTGGTTCTTGCTGCCTTGTTCATCTTGCCACTTATGGGGAATCATTACCTGGTTATTGTCTTTACCACCATAGGATTTTACTCCCTGATTACTATGGGACTCATATTGCTAATGGGTTTTGCGGGCCAGATATCCCTGGGACAGGCAGTATTTTTCGGACTTGGTGCTTATACATCAGGTATTCTCACCACCAGATACAGTCTTTCACCATGGCTGGTAATTATCGTCGCTGCTGTTGCTACAGGGTGTATTGCTGTAATAATCGGTAGAGCAATGTTCAGATTGCGTGGACTCATTGTGGGCGGCATAACTATCGCTTTAAACCTGCTGTTCTGCTATCTGGCGGTAAGTGTAGCAGATCTGACTGGTGGCGCTACGGGAATGATGAATATCCCCAAGCTTCCATCAGGTGGATTTATTTCTTATTCGTTTTTTATTTATTACCTTATTTGGGCAATTACTCTCCTGGCACTCGTCTTTTCTCTAAATCTGGTCAATTCCAGGACCGGCAGGGCACTAAGGGCTATGAACTTATTTGACGGTGGAAGCGACGAGACTGCCCAGGTGTTGGGAATAAATATAATGAAATACAAAGTAGCGATATTTGCGGTTAGCGCCATGTATGCCAGTATAGCTGGTAGTATCTATGCCCACTATGTAAGCTGTATTGAACCGGGTACTTTTGGCGTTTCCTTCTCCGTAATGATAGCGTTAATGGCAATATTGGGAGGACTATCAAGCCCGTGGGGGGCGCTTCTGGGAACGGGTTTGCTGGTTGGTATAGTTGAGCTATTACGTGAATTTGCACCATTGCTAATGGGTGGGTCTACGGGAGCCTATGAACTTATTGCTTATGGTGTTATCCTGATAGCCACCTTGCGATTCTTGCCACGAGGTCTGATTTCAGTCTGCCGAAAATTAGGACCAGGAGGAGAAAATGGCGGATGGAGAGCAATCTTCCGGCGCTCCCGAGTGTCATAGCTAATGAGGATTACATGTTAGAAAATTCAAAAGAGCGACCTATTCTTGAGATAAAAAACCTGTCGATGGCTTTCAGTGGGTTGATGGCTTTAAATGAGGTAAGCTTCTCGGTCTATAAAGGTGTCATAACGGCAATAATCGGGCCAAATGGCGCTGGTAAAACCACGCTAAGTAAGCTCACGGTAGGTCTACTGAAACCTTTACATGGAGAAATATGGTTCAAACAACATAGTTTAGGAAATCTTTCTCCTCATACTATCGCGTCACTGGGAATCGCTCAGGTATTTCAGGATATTAAACTATTTGCCAATATGTCGGTGGTAGAGAATGTTATGGTAGGATGTCATGTATGGACGAGAGCAAGCTTCCTGGATACGGGGCTAAAGCGAAGTCGTGCTAAAAAAGAAGAGAACGAAATTCGAGAGATGGCGATGAGTAAATTATGCCTGGTGGGACTCGAGGATAAGGCCGATGCGACCCCTGCAAGTTTATCATGGGGACAACAGAGGCTTGTTGGACTGGCTCGTGCATTAGCGTCGAATCCGGAATTATTGTTTCTTGATGAACCCTATGGGGGCCTCAGGTCTAACGAGATAGAGAAATTAAGTCAACTGGTATTTAGCCTGCAGAGACAAGGATTGACAATTCTGATTGTGGATCATTTGATGGATTGCGTAATGAATATCGCTGATCGAGTGGTTTTTCTGGTTGATGGACGGAAAATCGCTGAGGGGAGTCCCTCCGAGATACAACAGAACGAACAGGTCAGGTATGCTTATATAGGCGGTTCGGCGACCTGAGAATGGAATAAACAGGTGACAAAAACTATCCTAACTCTACTGAAAGTAAACAATGTGTACGCCAGTTATGGGCCTGTACAGGCACTTGAAGGAGCATCATTAAACGTGATGCCAGGTGAAATTGTGATACTTATAGGGCCCCATGGCACAGGTAAAACAACGATACTAAAGGTTATTTGTGGGCTTCTACCGCTGACCAGTGGTGAAATCTATTTGAATGGACATTGTTTAAATGGATTATCAACTGAGAAGCTGATATCACTGGGTATAGCTTATGTCGATGAAAGAAAATTACTTTTCCCCTCAATGAGCGTGATAGACAACTTAATCTTAGGGGCTTACCATCGACATAAGACAGAACGTCAGGCCGATGTAGAGAGGGATATGCAGGCCGTTTTTCAGCTCTTCCCTGTTATTAAAGAAAGAACCGAGCAAACTGCCGGCACTCTCTCTGGAGGGGAGCAGCAAATGCTGGCAATTGGACGTGCATTGATGGCAAAGCCCAAGTTGCTTATGCTGGATTGCCCATCGTTAGGGCTCGCTCCATTGCTGGTAACCAAGATGGCAAAGGCTATAACCAAGTTGAAAGATCAGGGAATTGCTGTACTTATCGTTGAACAGAACATTCCCGTCGCTCTTAGTATTGCTGACAGGGGATATATTATGGGGAAAGGGAAAATCGCCGCAGAAGGTTTGCCTGAAGAGTTACTGGCTATGCAGGGAATGTCATCTATAAGAGATGCTATGACAGTTAATCCCACCAAGTAGTTGTATAGCTAATTGCCCTGTTTATATGCCCCCATCTATGCCAATTACCTGCCCCGTGATATAACTTGCGCGGTCACTAGCCAAAAAAGCTACCAGTTCAGCCACTTCTTCAGGCTCACCGAAACGACGCAGTGACGTCATTGCTAAAATGGACTGTTTAACCTCTTCAGGTAATGATTCTGTCATTTTAGTATTAATAAAACCAGGTGCAACGGCATTTGCGGTTATATTCTTAGAGCCGACTTCGCGAGCTACACTTTTGGTGAAAGCGATCAAGCCGCCTTTAGAGGCAGAATAGTTAGCTTGACCAGCATTGCCAATTACTCCAGCAATAGAGGCCATGTTAATAATTCGCCCACTACCTTGTTTTATCATAGATCGCAGAGCAAACTTAGTGCATAAAAATGCTCCTCGTAAGTTAATATTAAGAACATCATCCCATTTATCTTCAGACATTCTCATCAGCAAGGTATCTTTAGTAATGCCAGCGTTATTTACCAATATATCAATCTTGCCCCAAGTATCTATTACCTGTTGCAACATAGCTTTTACCGCATCACCGTCCCGAATATCTGCTTCTATTGCAATGGCCTCTCCCCCCTGGCTGGTGATAGTTTCCACCACATCCTTCGCATTGTCCGCCTCAACTGGAACATAATTGACAGCTACTTTGGAACCTAGACTAGAAAGTTTCAGGGCAATGGCTCTGCCCATACCACGAGAAGCACCTGTTACCAGTGATACTCTATCTTCTAATTCCATTTTCCCCCCGAATAAAACGCTTGCTTGTTAATAGTCACTATCTTATAAGTATTATTTGTTAAACTTCTTGAGCACCAGGCAACAATTCTCTCCCCCAAGTCCGAAACTGTTTGTCAAACAGACTTTGACCTGAGCCTGGCGCGCTACATTTGGAACATAATCCAGGTCGCATTCAGGGTCAGGTGTCTCGTAGTTTATTGTGGGGTGAATTATTCCCTTGGCCATAATCAGTATACAGACAATGGCTTCTATAGCGCCGGCAGCAGTTACTATGTGGCCAATCATGGACTTAGTAGAGCTCATCGGAATTTTATAGGCCCAATCGCCAAAGGCCATTTTGATAGCTTTGGTCTCATTAGAGTCATTCAATTTGGTACTGGTGCCATGGGCGTTAATGTAATCAATATCTTTTGGTTTCACACCTGCATAGTTCATGGCCACTTTCATTGCATAAGCTTCAGCATCTGGCGCAGGGGCGGTCTGATCGTAAGCATCAAATGACCAGCCAGTACCACTTATCTCTGCCAGGATAGGGGCATTTCTTTTCTTTGCGTGTTTTTCGCTTTCCAGAATAACTATTCCGGCTCCTTCACCAAAGATGAAGCCACTGCGATTTAAGTCAAAGGGACGACAAGCTTTGGCGGGATCAGGTTCACGCGAAAGCGCTCCCAGAATATCCAGGCCAGCAAGGCCAACAGGAGATAAGGCCGAATCAGCACCACCGGCTATCATCACATCGGCATAACCTAAACGAATAAAGTTGGCGGCAGTTCCTATGGAATCGGCACCTGTAGCGCAGAGGCTGTTGACGCTTGTATTAGGCCCCTTAGCTCCCAGGAACATGCCTATTTGCATTGATACTGCACTGGGGCTTGATTTGGCAACAAACAAGGGCTCTACCCTTCTTGGGCCTCGTTTTAGCAACATTTCATTCTGTTTGACAATATAGTCGCTCTCTACCATGCATCCAACACAAGCACCTACCCGTTCAGGTATCTCTTGAGACATGTTAAGCTTGGCGCATTTTATTGCTTCCTTAGCCGCAGCTATAGCAAAATGAACAGCTCTGGGGTTACGGTCAACCATTTTAAGATCCATGTGTTCTGCAGGGTCAAAGCTTTTTACCTCTGCGTCGACTTTTACATAGAATTTACTGGCATCAAAACGTGTAATATGACCTATACCTGATTTGCCGGCAACCAGACCTTGCCAAAACTCTTCTACATTCAATCCTAGCGGATTAACCGTTCCTATACCAGTAACTACAACTCGTGGAATTCTCAATTCAGATAATCTCCTTCAGAGCTCAACTTAATAGAAGTCTATCAGGTGACTCACTTCAATGAAGTAAACGGTGATATAGAAGTACCACCATCTACGATAATGGTTTGCCCCCTTATCATCAAGGCGTCGTCGCTGCAAAGAAAGGAAACAACCTTGGCGACATCTTCGGGAAGCACCATTCTACCCATCGGGGTAGTCTGGCGGTTGTCCTCTATCATACCTTCGTTTATATAGAATTTCAATGCTTCTGTTTCCACTGCAGAGGCAGCGACTGCATTAACACAAATGCCAGCGGGTGCCAGTTCTATGGCTAAATACCGGGTTAAGGCTTCCAGGGCAGCCTTAGATATACCGACGATGGCGTAGGATGGCAATACAAACATTGAGCCCAGGCTGGATATATTAACGATTTTGGCATCTCTGCCTTTCATCAATGGGGCTGCTTTTTGGGTGCAAAGTAAGGCTGCCTTGGCATTGATATTCATAGTCCAATCCCAGGCTTTACTATCAAGTTCCAGTACAGAACGTCCGACACCAGAGGCAGCATTATTTATCAGTATATCCAGGTACCCGTACTTCTCAGAGATCATGTCAAATACTGACGTTATCTTGTCTGGGTCGACCATATTAGCTCTGATAACTTCAGCTTTTACCCCCAGAGCTTCAATATCTTTAGCTGTCTGTTCTGCGGCTTCACGCCGGCGGAAAAAATTGACAACGATGTTACAACCCTGCGACGCAAGTTTAAGTGCAATAGCTCTACCTATTCCTCTCCCGCTACCAGTAACTAACGCCAGCTTTCCTTCAAGAGACATAATCAGGCATTTCCCTTCTCAGCGATTCGTTTATCAACAAAATCAACGAAATCACCGAAATTCTGGAACTTTTGGGCCTCTTCATCGGGTATCTCAATATCATATTTGTCTTCTATCGCTACCATGGCCTGTACAATATCCAGGGAATCTGCTTTCATCTCCTTGAAAGTTCCGGTACGCGCAAACGCACTCATATCCACATGGACAATATTCGCAATTATCTCCTTCATTTCTTCTTCGACTGACACTTTTACCTCCTCTATAGTTTGCCTTCTGCTTTGAATTTCGCCAACTCCAAACTTAAAGATCCAACAATATCAGCTTTCACGGCGTTTCTTGCACTCATGATAGCATGATTAATATGTGAGGCATAACTGGCTCCATGTGCTATTTTAACAATGCCGTTAATACCCCATAGTATACCGCTTACTTCATCTTCACTCTCATAAGATTTCCTGGCCATAGGGAAGAATTTATGAAATACTGGATCGACGGTTCTATTCAAAAGTGGGTATTTACAAAATTTATTTTTTATCCAGGCTCGGGCATAACCAGCTATGCTTTCATAAAATTTTAATACCACATTCCCTGTTAAACCGTCGCAGATGATTACGTTAGCGCGTCCGCTTAATATATCATTACCTTCAATATTGCCTATGAAGTTTAATCCACTATTCTGGAACATTGCATATGCCTCCCGGACTACCTCACCGCCTTTGGTCGATTCAGATCCAGTGCTTAACAAACCCACTGTAGGGTTAGTAATACCAAATAAACTCTTGGCACAAATAGAACCTATGACACCAAAAGCCAATAATTGATGTGGCTTGCAATCCACATTGGCACCGGCATCCAGCAGTAGAGTGTTTTTGGCAAAACTGCTGAGTGGGGCGATAATTGCAGGTCGCTCTATCCCTTCCAGCATGCCGATATACTGTATGGCGCTTACTGCCACAGCCCCAGAATAGCCAGCCCCAACTGCAGCATCTGCCTCCCCTTCTCGAACTAATTTTACAGCTACAGAAATAGAACTGTTGGATTTATTACGGAGCACCGATACAGCAGAATCCTCTTCTGTAAGAAAATCCTTTGCATTTACGAAGCGGACAGCTAGATTATTTGAAGGGTTGTATTCGTCCCATTTCTTCTTAAGTATATCAATGGGGCCAACCAGGATGACTTCGATGTCTTCCCCTCTTTGAGCAGCTAGAATGGCTCCTTTAATTATTTCATCAGGAGCATAGTCTCCGCCCATGGCGTCAACTGCTATACGGATTATGCCATCAGTCATGGACATGATAGTCCCTTTCTAAGAATGAAGTTTTACCGTTGCCCCACCAGTTACTATTGCCTCGTCTTTCTGATTACAACAGTTAAGGGTACAACTTATATTAGTACAATCGTTTTCATGCGTGACGGTATCGACTTTACCACTGACAGTCACCGTGTCACCAGGCCGCGCCGGCGCTTTAAAACGGATAGAAAGGTTGCCTCCTGAAATCCAGTTAATACCAAACGCCTGCGTCATCAGTTCAGATATATAGGCCAGAATGAGCATACCATGAGCAATAGTTCCCCCCAGTGGAGTTTGAGCGGCGAAAGATTCATCTATATGTATGGGGTTGAAATCTCCGGAGGCCTCTGCATATAAGTTGATTTTTTCCTGGGTTATATTCTTCACCAGAGTTGGAAGAGTTTGGCCCTCACAAATATCCCTATTCATTTGCCTCCGTAATAGGTAATACTATAGTAGTTTTTCCTGATTGCACTTTCTCTTTTTTCTGATTCAAGACATCTATTTCTAATACTAACATATTCATTTGGCTTCGAGCTATCTTGCGAGCTACTCTAGCATTGCATGTAATTGTAGTTCCAATTGATACTGGCAGAAGGAACTCAAATTCCTGGGAAGCATGTATAGAGCCTGGTGGTAAAGCAACAGATTCTATCATCGATTTCATCGCATATGCTGCAATAGCCAGAGGGGGAATAAATTCCTGTACAGGGCTTTCTACTGCCTTTAAATATTTGCTAATAATCACATCATCTAATTCGTAGATAGATGAGGGGAATTCATATCCAGCGACTAGTTCCGCAAAACTCAAACTTGCCATATTTCTGCCTCATATATATTGTTTATTTTGAAGTGACTCTAATTATTATTGAGAATTACTGTACTATTAGAATAATAATTTAAAAAGATATAATTACATCAACGCTAATACTTGTCAATATCCATTAAGGTTGAAAAAACATTTGATATGAACAATTACGGACAAGAAAGGCGATAAATAAAGTAATATAATGTAGAATTAATTTTGAGTGTTTGTTGTGAAGGAACCAAATCCAGATTCATAATAATACTAATGGGGAATCAGTATGAGCGTTTTTAGCCAAATAGTCGAGAATAGGGCATTGGTGATTCCTATTGCCGCCTGGATTATTGCCCAGATATTAAAGACAATTATTCAGTCATTAAGGGACAAACATTTTAATATTCGTTACCTGGTTAGTGCAGGTGGTATGCCAAGCGCTCATACGGCTTCAGTATGCGCTCTGGCAACGACTATAGGTATAATCTTTGGTATAGGCTCGGGATTATTCGCTATTAGTGTCGTATTGGCAGGTGTGGTTATGTATGACGCTACGGGTGTAAGACAGGCTGTGGATAAACAGTCTGCTGTTCTAAATCATCTAATGGATAATTTTCCAAAAACAAAACATGAATTTGAGTATATATTGAGACAATTAGTGGGACATACAAGGCTCCAAGTCACCATGGGCGCTATTCTTGGAGTTCTTCTTGCTGTATGGCTGGCTTAACTAAATATAATGGATAGTGACGAGAGTATCCATTATTTATTGAATCATTGACAAGCCGTACTCTATAATGAGGCACATGAGAAATTATAATCTTTTCACTTTAAATTCGCTCTGGTTTCTTATCACAATTAATTTTTTAATCTTCTTAGTCACCCTGGTTGGTATCAGGACAGGAAATGATCTGGTTTCCTTATTTGGATTAGCTCCAGTATATTTTATCAATCGACCATGGACCATCATAACCAGCCTCTTTGTGCATGGAGGACTATGGCACATCGCTTTCAATATGATAAGCCTGTATTTTGTAGGTAATATAGTAATCAAGTTGTTAGGAGAGGGAAATTTTTTAAAGGTATACTTCGCTGGTGGAATATTAGGAAATATCTTCTATCTTTTTCTTGGTAACCCGACTACGTTTGGATTCGGAGCTTCTGGAGCGATATTTGCTCTTGTGGGTGTACTGGTGGTAATAATGCCAAAACTTCCTGTTTATATATTTTTTATACCTAAGGCATTTCCTCTCTGGGCTGCTGTTATAGTTTTTGTCCTCTTCTCTTTTATACCAGGTATTTCATGGCAAGCTCATATTGGGGGGCTTACCCTTGGTCTTTTAGCAGGACTATGGTTCAAGAAAAAAAGACGGGCTTTCTATTATTAAGCAATCGTAATTTGGCTACGATGTGGTTCCGAACTATGTGGAAGTGGGCATAAGAGTAAACATAAAAACAGTGAAGAATGTAAAGGTACTATTATCAGCGCAATAGTCAAATAGAAGATGACTCAAGGAATAAATTTGGGCTCACAAATTGAGCGGTATTTGCCTCGGCAAACACGGGTATTGCTTGGTGTTATAAGCCAGGAAGCCAGTCTATTAGAGCAAAGGCTATATCTGGTTGGTGGTATTGTACGTGATTTGCTTCTTAACCATCCCAATTTTGATTTTGACCTGGTAACCGAAGGCGATGCCATAGTATTGGCCAGGCGGATAGCATCTCTAACAAAAGCAAAACTGCTTGTCCATTCGCATTTTGGCACTGCAAAGCTTAGTTATAACAACTTCAGTATGGATATAGCCACTATGCGCAATGAGACCTATGCTAAACCGGGTGTCTTACCTGCTGTAACTCCAGCCAATATCTCTGTTGACCTTTTAAGGCGTGATTTCTCTATTAATGCTATGGCCATATCATTGAACTATGATGATTATGGAATATTGATAGACCCCTGTGGCGGTAAAAGTGATTTGGAGAACCGCCTGATTCGCATCTTACATCCAAACAGTTTTCATGACGACGCTACCAGGATTTTAAGAGCTTTTCGATACCAGCAACGTCTGGGTTTCGAATTTGAGTCACAAACAGGGCAGTTGATTAAAAGAGACGTTGCCATGCTGGATACTATCAGCGGCGATCGATTAAGAGATGAATTAGAGCTTGTATTCAAGGAAGAGTATCCTGAATATATACTGGAAAAACTGGGAGAGGTTGGATTGCTCCAGGTGATAAATTCATCGCTAAAATATCAAGAGAATATCTGTGAAGAGTATAGAAAAGCACGTTCTTTTAATAATATCGCAAGTCAGTTACCTTCTCTTTATCTATGCCTCCTTATCTATCCTCTTGATGAGCAAGAGCTTAATCAGTTTATTTGCCGTCTCAATATTCAATTGCAGTTGGCTAGAGCATTTAAAGATACTATTAAATTAAAAGGTGAGCTTTGCTTATTGGCAGATTCCTCAGTAAAATGCAGCTCTATATATTATCTACTCTATAAATATGACCAGCTGGCTATTAGAACTAATGCTATAGTTTCGACATCAACTGTAATACAGTCAAATATTGAGTTATTTGAAAGCAAATTGCGCTACGTAAAGACCAGTATCAGTGGAGACGATCTTAGAGACATGGATATTCATACCGGGCCAGCTATAGGCAACATTCTGCATATTGTGCATAAGGCAAAACTGGATGGGGAAGTTGGTAGTAAATCTGAGGAACTGCAGTTGGCTCAATCGTTAAAGACGAAAGAGTAATCGATACATCCAATAATGCTACTGATGGTGGGGATTGTTTAGGGGTAGTTGAGGATTTTTACGGGCAAAGAAGTCACCACGTAACTTTCCAGCCCTTCGTTTATTAAATCAGAGCATAGTTTTCCGGCCTGTCCCTCATCAGCCATAGTAGTGAACAGGCCAGGACCTGAACCAGCAAGATGCACACTTGAAGCTCCAGTCCTCTGAAAAACTTGTTTATATTCGGCCAGTCGGGGAAAGAAATCAAAGGCAATTTTTTCAAAAACATTGAACATTAGAGGAGGATCAATCATTCGTTTATGCGACAAATTCGATAAAGCAGCAGAAACGAATTCACCTTCAGTAAAATATTTATCATACAATTCACTATAAAGGCGCCTTGTCTTATTCTGTATTTTGGGTAGTGGGGGCATTAATAACACAAACCAGGTTGGGGATAATGGTAACAAAGATGTCACTTTTTCTCCTGAACCTTCCACCAATGCCGTGCCACCACGCAGGAAAAAGGGGACATCTGAACCCAATTGAGACGCCAAATGTATTAAATTATCAATTGGTAGATTTAGCGACCAGAGTTGATTCAAAGCTAACAAAGTATTAGCGGCATCACTGCTGCCTCCTCCGAACCCTGCTCCCCAGGGGATGTTTTTATACAGTTCTATTTTCGCCCCCATAGTACAACCTGTTGCATTTTTCAAGAGACCTGCAGTTTTTTCTACTATATTGTTGTGTTGCAGGCTCGACTCATTACACTTGAAACAAATATCTTTAGCCAATCGAAATTCAATGACGTCACAGAGATTGATTGTCTGCAGAATGCTAACAACTTGATGCAGGTCAGTAGTTTTTCCCAGTACTTCAAGAACAATATTTACTTTAGCTGGCGCATAAACTATCAACATGTCAATTACTTATTAGGGGGAGAAAAACTTTGTATAGTTGCTTCCACTCCTGCAAACTTAGGGTTTCAGGTCTTCGTTTAGGTTCTATGCTTGCTTCTTCCAATAGTATTTGAATTTGGCTTGATGGTATTTCTAAGGCAAGTGCCAGTGAATTATGGATCTGTTTTCGGGGAGCCCTGAAACCACAATGGACTATATGAAAGAAGTCCTCGATATTGCAGCTATCAATAAGAGGAGTTCGATAAACATCGAGACGAAGTACAACTGAATCCACTTTGGGTACAGGGTAGAAATCCTTAGCCGGAACCTGCCTTATTATCTGAGGTTTACTATAGAGTTGTGTGCTAACACTCAGGAAACTCATTTTACCGGGCATGGCAACCATCGCTTCTCCGACTTCCTTCTGTACCATCAGTACCATTAGTGAAGGCTTCTGAGGTGATGCTAAAAAATGATAAAGAATGGGGTTAGTTATATAATATGGGAGATTAGCTACAACTTTATAACCACTAAAGAATTCAGTGGGATTTAATCGATATTCTAAGAGTTGAGGGGGCTTGAATTTAAGTATATCTCCGTGTACAACTCTGATATTAGGAAAGTCGGTTTTATATTTTAACAATGCCTTAACCAGTTTAGAATCCAATTCTACAGCTATAACAGTTGATGCTATCTTGGCTATTCTAGTGGTTAATATGCCCATGCCTGGACCAACTTCAATCACAGTATCATCCTTACCGAGCTCAGCAGCAGCTAAGATACACTCCACCACGTCTTCATTTGTCAGGAAGTGTTGACCCAATCTTTTTTTGGCTCTAAAGTTAAGTTGATACAGCGGAGACTTGGATGAAACTGACATATTTCTACTCATTCAGTCACTCTTTATATTTCAAGTAGCCACTTTCGGGTTACAATAACTATGAACATAATAATAATTGCCTTGAGATTATAAATCTATACGTTGTAATAAGAAAGTATAGTTTTCTCAAGAACTTTTACCTATAGCCAAACAATAGCAAATCTTCAATAGTATTGACTTGTTAATTTGACACCTAGCTATATACGTTGATAAAATTTGAGTCCGCATTGTGCTATCAGAAGTGCATTGCAGTTTTATCTCTAAAGATATATTTTGTTCATATCATTTTGAGATTGGAGGCAAAATATCTACGCTATAATACAGACAGGTGGCAAACAATACAAAGTTAGCCCAGATAAAACTCTCGAAGTAGAGTTGTTGGGTATACCAGAAGGCGGTAAAATAGAGCTGGACAAGGTGCTTTTTATCAGTGATGAGGAAAACACACTTGTTGGTGATCCTATTATTAAGGGCGCTAAAGTTACAGCTACGTCCTTGGGTCAGTTCAGGGGCGAAAAACTTATAATATTCAAATACAAAGCTAAAGTACGCTACCGTAGAAAAAGAGGGCATCGGCAAACATTCACCAGATTAACAGTGAATGAAATAATCAAACCAGAGGAATAATAATGGCACATAAAAAAGGTGGAGGCAGCACAAGGAGCGGTCGCGATAGTAAATCAAAGCGTTTGGGAGTAAAGAAATATGCGGGGGAAAAAGTTAACGCTGGATCTATCCTGGTTCGACAGCGTGGAACTTGCATCGCGGCTGGGGTAAATGTAGGTATGGGCAGGGATCATACTCTGTTCGCTTTGATAAATGGACTGGTCAAGTATGAACCGGTAAGAAGAACCAAGAAAAGGGTGTGTGTTTACAATGAAAGCCAAGATCCATCCTAATTACCATGATGATACAAAAGTGACTTGCCTTTGTGGCAATGTTTTCAGCATCGGCTCTGTCAAACCGGAAATCAGAGTAGATGTGTGTAGCAAATGTCATCCCTTCTACACAGGAAAACAGAGGATACTAGACACAAGAGGTAGAGTTGAACGTTTCAGGAAACGCTTAGAATTAAAAGACTAATTAGTAGAGAGCCAAAACAAAATAGGGAAGCAGGGATGGTTCAGATTATAAGCCATCCCTTTTTCATATAGGTAAGTTAATTATGGCAAAACCATTTTATTATGGTGGGCAAGCAGTTATTGAAGGTGTGATGATGCGAGGGAAAAAGCACATAGCCATTTCTGTGTTTCGCCCAGATGGGACATTGGATGTTCATAGTCAGCCATTGCCCAAAATTTATCAGGGGATTGGCAGGAAAATCCCACTTATAAGAGGAATATTAGTTTTAGCTGAAGCTCTAACTTTGGGCACACGAAGTTTATTTCATTCGGCTAGGGTGGCTGCAATGGAGGAAGAGGAGAATATCCCACCTATATTGATATTCGGTATTGTGGCTGTTAGCCTCGCTTTTGCTGTAGCTCTGTTTTTTATCACCCCTCTTTTGCTTACCCGATTTCTTGATAGCTTTATTACCTCAGATTTGATCAGCCATGTTATTGAAGGTCTCATACGCATGAGTATTTTTATCATCTATCTATCAGTTATTGGGCTATTTCCAGATGTAAAAAGAGTATTTGGTTATCATGGGGCAGAACATAAAGTTATCAATACTTATGAGGCCGGATGCCCTCTGGTAGAGGAGGAGATTGAAAACTTCTCTACTGTCCATATACGCTGTGGGACCAGTTTTATGTTTACAGTGATGATTATTGCCATTTTAGTCTTTGCTCTGTCAGGGCGACCATCATTGTGGATAAGCATCTTATCACGCGTTGCCCTACTGCCTGTCATAGCAGCTATCGGATATGAGTTTACCAGGCTGGGCGCCAGATTTAACCAGAATCCTGTTGTAAAAGCGCTGCTAGTCCCAGGATTACTTCTGCAGTTATTAACTACCAGAAAACCTGACAGCAATCAATTGAAAGCTGCCATATCAGCGTTAAACACAGTCATTGAAGCTGATGACAAATCCGATACATAGAATCCTTATACAGTGTCATCAGTCTCCAGAAGCCTATAATCGTTCTCGTTTTTTAAAAAACAGGTTCGAGTTCCCAAGTGACATACTGGCCCGATAGGTTTTACTTTAATTAGAAGCGTATCGTTATCACAATCCTTATAGATAGAGTGTACTCTGAGGAAGTTACCCGAGGTAGCACCTTTATGCCACAGTTCTTGCCGGCTTCGACTATAGAACCAGACGTCACCACTGGATAGAGTTCTCCTCAATGACTCTTTATTCATATAACCCAGCATGAGGATTTCATCATCCTTAACATCCTGAATAATAGCTGGAATCAACCCTTTTATATCAAGTTTTAGCATGGATTTATTTGTCCTCCACTTTCAATAATAGCTTCCTGTAAATTGATATCTCCTGTGTAGAGTGCCTTACCAATGATAACAGCATCGGCTCCCAAATTTCTTAGTCTTCGAACATGATTCAGGTTGGAAATGCCACCAGAGGCAATAATAGGTATTTCAAGCTCCGTAATTAATTTATCAAAAGACTCAAAGTTTGGTTCCGTAAGAGTACCGTCTCTCTGTATGTCGGTGTAGATAAAACGACTTACGCCTAGCTTCATTGCTTGCTTGGCAAAAAATAAAACGTCAACTAAAGTGTTTTTTTGCCAGCCGTGTGTAGATATCATCCCCTCTCGGGCATCAAGTGCAACCACAATTGCGTCACCGAAACTATGGCATAGCTTTTTTACTAATGTAGGGTTTTCAATAGCTATGGTACCCAGGATTACTCTTTTTACTCCTTTATGTAACATGTTAGATATTATCTTCTCTTGCCTGAGACCGCCGCCTAATTCTATTAGCAAATCCCCAGTCTTTATTATATTCTCAACTGTTGTGATATTTTTCGGCTCGCCGGTAGCTGCTCCGTCCAGATCGATTACGTGTAGCCATGATGCACCCTGAGATCTCCACCGCAAGGCTACCTTCATGGGGTCTTCATCGAAAATAGTTTGCTGATTATAATCGCCCTGATATAGCCTCACGCATTTACCATCTTTAATATCTATGGCTGGAATTATTTCCATAATTTTCTTCCTTATGTAGAATCAGGTATTAATGTCAATTACCTGCTCAATTATAACTGAATGGGTTAGCTGTGTCAGGCTGCTATTATTTCTCTAAGCCTACTTGTAGCTGTTATATCTTTGGACAATGAATAAATCTGAATTGTACGCTAAGGGCAATTGGTAAAATGACTTTGCTTTAATATTTGTCGTGCTTTTAGAACAGCCTTAGAACGGTGACTTATTTCGTTTTTTCTTTGTTGGGAAAGCTCTGACATCGTTTTATTGAATTTTGGGAGATAAAATATTGGGTCATAGCCAAAGCCATTATTTCCGACAGGTTCAAAAGTGATTATACCATAGCAGCTACCACTACATAGCTCCACTTTGCCTCTGGAATTAGCAATAGCAATCACACAGGTAAAACGGGCTGTTCGTTTATCCCATGGGACATCCTTGAGTTTGGAGAGAAGTAGCCTTATGTTATCTGCATCCGTAGCTAGTTCACCAGCAAAGCGAGCTGAGAGAACTCCAGGCATGCCATTCAAAGCATCAACCTCAAGCCCTGAGTCATCAGCAATTGTGGTAAGGCAACTATATTGGGCATAGGCTAGAGCCTTTAGCTTTGCATTTTGCCTATAGCTTCTTGATGTTTCATTTACAACTAAAAATATTTCTTCTTCAATTGGAGTGGTCAACTGATAGTTTAGTTGAGAAAGGAGGAGACGATATTCCGTAATTTTACCGGCATTTGTTGTTGCGATAAGTAACTTGTTTCTATTAACCATCAAACATTCTTGAGCCTGGTTTCAAAGCTTATTCTTATTTCAGGCCTGGTAGTATACATCAAAAACCAAATATCAATATGTGGCTTCATGCCTTAATAATTGTGCTGGTACTGTCTTCAGTGAAGCAGCTTTAGGAGTTTAACAAAAGAGTATTAGAAGGTCAATTAACATTAATGGATATATTTTATGTTTAGTCGGTATAACAGGCTTCATGTTTTAATGAATTTTGAATGGCTGAGCTTAAATTACATTTCTGTCTTATTGATGTGGCTAAAATATATTGATACCATATAGCTGAGGTCATGCTAAGCGGGGAGCTAGCGGTGCCCTGTACCCGAAATCCGCTATAGCGGGGCCGAATTCCTTTTTGAGGTTTTGACTTACAGGATTGTCTTTGCCAAGCGGTGTTGAAGACTGGGTCCTGCACGACAGGGGACTATGAACCCCGTGAGGTCTGGAAAGAAGCAGCGGTAAATAGTATCCCCTGGGTGATGTAGAGTCGCCTGGTTAGAGCTGGCTAGCAACGACAACCTATAGGATACGAATCGAGAATGGGTGCATGACCTCAGTTGCATATCTAAATCTTGACATAGCTAAGGCAAAATAGATAGAATTAGCTTAAATTAGGAGGTATTAATTTGGTAAATTATGGCTAATGTAAGGCTAGGAACAGGAGAAAGTTTTGAAAGCTTATTACGCAGGTTTAATAGACAGGTACAGGAGAGCCGAGTCCTAGCTGAAGTACGACATAGAAGATACTACATAAAACCTAGCGTGGAACGTAACAGAAAAGAAGCAGCAAAGAAAAGAAAAAGTGTTAGGCCAGTAAAGTGACTGTCCCTGAAAAGATAAGAGCAGATCTTAGAGAAGCGATAGGGAGGCGAGAGGGCAATAGAACTACTATATTGCGCCTGTTATTATCAGAAATAAAGAATGCCGAAATTTCCTGCCGAGAGTCTCTCAGCGACGATAAAGTTATCGAAGTTATTAGTACCGAGGTAAAGCGTCATAGGGAAAGTATCGAAGCATATAAAAAAGGTAATCGTGATGACCTGGTTGCTTTAGAAGAAAACGAATTATCTATATTGTTAAGTTATCTACCTGAGCAGCTAGGACGTGACGAGATCACTAGAATGGCTCAGCAAACGATTTCAGTAGTTGAAGCTAAAGGGACGAATGACCGGGGCAAGGTTATGTCCCAACTCATGCCTAAGTTAAAAGGAAGAGCAAATGGCAAAGAGGCCAGCGATATTGTCAATGAATTGCTGCTGGAACTTCAGGCGCTGGAAAACGGATAAAGCCTGCCGGATTATATTTAACTGTTTATTTATTTTATCCTCTCCCTATAAACATAAAAATAGCGTTATCCCTACAAGAATCATCGCAAAAAAAAACTAATGCATATCGTATATAGACCATATATAGATATCAGGTAAGGTAAAAGAGAATTGAAAATTTCCGATAACAGCAGTGACGAACGTATAACTCCATTTCGTGGAATACGCTACAACCAGGAGAAGGCTAAAGATTTGGCCAAGGTGATTTGTCCTCCGTACGACGTTATCACACCACAACAGCAAAAATCATACTACGACAAAAGCGAATACAATATTATTCGATTGGAATATACTGCTCGTCAAGACGAAGAGGCAACAATAGATAGTATCTATAAGGAGGCAGCCAATACACTACAACAATGGCTGGCGAATGGAGTTTTATCTCAGGACGTGAACGCGGCATTCTATCTTCATGACCATTATTTTGATTATTTGGGAGTGAGGAGGAAAAGACGGGGATTGATGACTCGTGTTAAGTTGGAACCCTGGTACCATAATATATATCCCCATGAAAACACTTTTCCAAGGGCAAAATCTGATCGATTACAGCTAATGAAAGCTTGCCAGGTTAGTTTCAGTCCTATCTTGGTTCTTTATGACGACTCTGAGGATAAGCTTGCTGTTGTTCTATCCGGAATAACAGAATCTAAACCAGTAATTGAATTTTCTAATTCTAGTGAACATCATATTGTTTGGGCTATTACTGAAAGTGAATTGATAAATCGCATCAGCCAACTTATTACTCCTAGACCTCTGTTTATGGCTGACGGGCACCATCGTTACGAGACAGCAATGATTTATCAAAATGAACAGTTAAGTGTTCTGTCAAATAGAGGACAGGATGAAAACACGGCTGGTTTTAACGGTAGAGATGCGTTTAATTACATTATGATGACCCTTGTGGATTTCTCCGATCCTGGATTATTGATGTCTCCTATACATAGACTAGTACGTGGAATAGAACCTGCCACTTTAAACGAACTAAAGCAACGTTTAGAACATTTCTTTATTGTGGAGTCAGTTCCTATAAATGAGTCGACACTTGGGTATTTAAAACATGACATGATTGGTGAAGCAGCTATGGCTGTTTTAGGGTTGGAATCTCAATCAATCACCCTGCTTAAGGAAAGACAGGATGATTCTATAAAAAAAATTATGCCAAAGGATCATACAATAGCTTACAATAACCTGAGTACGAATCTCTTCAACTACGTGGTACTGGCGGAAGTGTTAGGTTTGACCAAAGACAATGATGATATCGCCTATATGGCTGACGTAGATGAAGCTTACCAAAAAATAGAGGAAGGAGCCTACCAATTGGCTTTTCTCTTGACCGCTCCTAAAACAGAAAGTATTAAGGATATCTCTCTTGCAAAAGAAAGAATGCCGTACAAGTCGACCTACTTCCACCCGAAACTTCCAACTGGCCTGATTATGAATCCACTATTCTAATTTCCAAGAAAGTAGTTTCATTAATTAAGAATCCACTGCTAATTTTCTAATCTTCTCAATATCTTCATTAATCTGAACCATTAAATCCTGCTGAGAATTAAAATGTCTTTCATCGCGGAGCCTGCAAATAAAGGAAACTTCCAGTTCCTCATTATACAAACTGCCTGTATAATCAAAAAGATAAGTTTCTACCGTTCTATTAGAGCCGGCGAAGGTAGGTCGTTGCCCTATGTAAGTAGCAGAAATAAAATGCTTTCCGTGAACACAGGTATTAGTTGCATAGACTCCATCAGCAGGCAATGCCTGGCCTGGTGCAATGTACAAATTGGCGGTAGGAAATCCCATGGAACGACCACGTTTGTCCCCGGAAATTACTCTGGCAAGTAAAATAAAGCGGTGTCCAAGCAGTTTTTCTACCTTGATCATGTCTCCTGAAGTAAGTGATTGACGAACAAGAGTGCTACTTATTATTTCCCCATCCAATGTACAGGGAGGTAAGATCTCTACACTGAATGCCATCTGCTGGCCGAGCAATTGAAGCATGGTAGAATTGCCTTCATGATTCTGTCCTAAAGAAAAATCGGGGCCAATGATAATGCCACGCATTTGGAGGCAATTTACCATGAAGGCAGCAAACTCCTTAGCGCTCAATTGACTTAGGGTTGGAGTAAAAGACAGCACTGCAATTACGTCTACGCCTAATTTTTTAAGGTCGTCAACCTTATTCCCCAATTCACTTAGCCATGGTCGAGGATTGCCGGGTATCAGCACAGATTGTGGATGTGGGTCGAAAGTTATGATACCGCTAAGTAACTGTTTAGTTTTTGCGTCTTGCTTTAATTTTTCAACCAGGAATCGATGTCCAATATGAACGCCATCAAAAACTCCTATAGCGAACAGTGTTCCATTCTGAGAAATCTTGGGGGATTCCCAGTTGGATTCTATTTTATACTTTAGGCCCTGGTCTTCTGGCATAAGTGGTTTCTACTTCCTGGCGAGGGTATAGAGTTTTAACAAGAATAGGAGGACATTAAATTTGAGGAATACCAGCGAATTTTAATTATAGACTACCCTACTGCTATATATCCGTCAAATACATGGTATTAGTAGTGTGATTATTAAAAAATGAGTAGTTCTTGTAATTATTTACTAAAAAATGGAGATTATGTATTGACAAAGGATTGTTCATGCAGTAACAATAGTATTAATCATAAAAAGGAGGGGATAGCATGGCGACAGCATATTGTATGAAATGCCGGAACAAGGTGGAGATTAAGAACTCCAAACAAATCACTCTCAAAAATGGTAGACCTGCGGTGCAGGGTGTTTGCCCTAGCTGTGGGACGAAAGTATTTAGAATCGGAAAAGCCTAGGCGTATAGCGTTCTATTTGTAGATACCTGATAAGAATACGGGGGAAGCTGGATCTGGTTATTTGGCTTCCCCTGTGTACGTTACGTGACGAGGTTGGCGCCGAATAGTTCACATCGTGTTGCAATTTAACGTTGTGAGTTTATATTGTTGTAATCGCTGGTTGTAAAGTAAAGAGAAGGGGTTTAGTTATTTCTATAAAGCTTCGCTCTAGACTTTCCTGGTTAGCGCGTTCAACATTGATCATTCTCTTAGACAATTTAGTGCTATGGGTTTGTAGATACTTACAATCTTGTAATAGCGGCTTACAAATCAGTCTGTTTCCGCCGAAGAAGATATAATCCAGCGAATGGTCTCTGAATATTTCTTCTACCCTGCGACTCACTTTTCTCAGAAACTCATTTCTCTGCTCTTCGGTTCGTCTAGCAAACCTTTTTTGGCTGCTGCCACCTTTTTTATGTTCTTTATGTATATGTCCAGTTCCTACTTTTGAGTTTGAAAGACCATTATCATGGAAAACCCCCACGGCATACGATCCCCAGGTTACAAGTGTAACGCCCAGGGTATACTGTTTATCCATAATTTCATGTAAACCAGAAACTTCAAAACTTCCAAAAATAACTTTATCTTCGTTAACAGGGAATGGTGGTAAGACTAAGTATGTAGGCCCAATTTCCTGCCAGAAAATAGCCATGCCGGTGTCATATTTTTCCGCTTCCCTGCAGATAATCTTATCGTTAAAAAACATGCTTAGTTTATCTCTGCATGTACTATATCCAGGTTCCAATAATATCTTATCGCCAAGATGGGAAAACGTAGATGCTTTAATGTACGAGCTAATACAATCTCTGCTATGGACTGTGCTCTGTTCACCTAGAATACTATATAATTTTGTCTTGGTAATAGGCTGTTTTTCCATTCTACCCTGATGTCATTGTTGTAGCCACTGTTTCATAAGATAAAGATATTGTAATCGCTGGCTATCATCTCGGCAAGAGATGAGCAGATTGTCTACTAAAATTACCACTACTTTGACTTAGTGCTTTTGAGTGGTTGCCCTGTTATGTAGATAGACAATACTATTTAGGAATTGTATATTCTGATAAATAGATGGACCCTTCATATATTGCTTTATATCGTAGTGGTGAGCTTAGCCATAGGGCTGAGGCATTAGAAGCTCGCCTGGCATCATGTAATATCTGTCCTAGAAAATGCCATGTAAATCGATTAGAAAACAAACGTGGTTTTTGCCATTCCGGGTGTCTGCCCATAGTTTCTGCTGTATGTGATCACCGTGGGGAAGAACCAGTTATATCAGGAACTAAGGGTACTGGGGCTATTTTCTTCGGTAACTGCAATATGAGCTGTGTTTATTGCCAAAATTACCTGGTTAGCCAGGACCCAGAACACCAAATCTCCAAGGAAATCAGTATTCAGGGTTTAGTAGAAAACATGCTGTATCTTCAGGATGAACTGGGATGTCACAGTATTAGTTTCATTTCTCCCTCTCATTTCACGGCTCAGTTAGTAAGGGCTGTTCTGGAAGCGATTCCTCAGGGACTGCGTTTACCACTGATTTACAATACAAACGCATATGACTCAGTGGACAGCCTTCGGATGCTCGATGGCCTCATAGATATTTATTTACCAGATTTGAAGTATGCTTCCGACGCATATGCAGGAGAATACTCTGATACCCCGAATTATGTTCTGTATGCTCGTAAAGCTATCATGGAGATGTATCGCCAGGTGGGGAAATATTTAGTATTGGATAGAAAAGGATTAGTCCAGAAAGGATTGATAATACGCCATCTCATTCTCCCAAACCATATGGCTGGTACCAGAAAAACATTGTCATGGATAGCGAAGGAGCTATCACCTGACGTCACAGTAAGTATCATGGCACAGTATTTCCCGGCGCACTTAGCTAAACAAATACCACAACTGTGTAGAAAGATATCCGCACAAGAGTACGGGGAAACATTTGAGATGCTTGATGAGCTAGGTATGGGAAATGGTTGGGTTCAGGAGATTGACGCAGCAGATAATTACAAGCCTCATTTCAAGGAAAGTGGACACCCTTTTTCTTCGCATGAATAATTCTCGTGTTAGACGTTTATTTATATAGGTTGGTGCTCGGTTGTACTGGTATGAGACATATATTGGGGAGTTTGGTCACCACCTGAATAAGATTTGAAAGTCGTAGAATCCAATGGTGAACACAGATAGGGTGGATGACGGGATTCTAACTGGCGACTCCTTGCTTGTCAGGAAGTTTGATAGCTATAGACTCTGAACGCTGTAACTTTAAACATCTGTTCATACCAAAGAGCCTAGGTTGTTATATTGGCTGAGATGAGCGTCAGATCTTGCTTACCGGTATTTGTATAGGCGTGGGACTCGCCAGCACTAATATGAACTACCAGGCCTGGCATAATGCTGTATTGCTTATCGGATACCGATAGTGTCCCTTCTCCATTAAGGAAGTAGAAAAGATGCCCATAACTATCTTGATGCGATTTAAAGCTACCTCCAGGTTTGACGCAAGTTAATGACATCTTGATGCCACTGTTCTCGAGGAGCGTTTTCCCGTATACTCCATCTGCTGTATCGGGACGGGTTAGTTGCCAGTCGAGGGTTTCTATGCTTAGGATATCGGCCATGTTCCTTACCTCCAGAATAAATACTAATAATTGTACCTAAAGATTCAAGTGAAGTTTACCTACTATACCATAGTAAATGCTCGAATATTAGTATATATTGGCTAGTCTTGGCCATCGACGCCCTCAGGCTATCACACTAATAGGTTAAAGAAACGAATGATGAATTGAATCGTATAATAGAATGGTATTATTTCTAATAAAACATTTTGGAGGATTAGCGTATGTATCTTGGACTTATTCTAACTGCTGCTGGACTCTTTGCAATTTGCGGTGCCGTTTTCAACTGGGACTTCTTAATGAATAGCTTCAAATCTCGCTTCTGGGTCAGGATTCTCGGACGAAATAATGCCAGAATATTTTATGGCATTATTGGCATCGCTATCGTGGTTTGGGGGCTGTACATGCTACTGTAATTTGAACTTAAAATCGCCTAATACTTGTTGAAGAGGTCGTGGCATACAAGAACAGACGAACGACTTCCCATTTTTTCTTAGTTTCTTCAGTCTCGTTAGTCATCTCTGTGCCCTCCTTCTAAATTTAGGTTTTATTTACCAGTACTCCTTCTCAAAAGAATGTTTCAGTGATATCATTTTACTGAGTTAACCTGATAGGCATTAAATTAAATATAGGAGGAATGATAATGGAACTGAGTGCAGTGAAAGCAGCTATGAAAGGTGTCACTATTGTGCAAACAACGCCATTCAATAAGGATGGTGGTCTTGACCTGGAAGGTATGAGAGCTAACACCCGCTGGTTACTTGAGCGTACAGCGGGTAAGGATTTTGTGCTTACCCCTCTGGGAACTACCGGTGAATTCTTTAGCATGTCAGATGATGAACGCAAAGCCGTTATTAAAATGGTTGTTGAAGAGGCAAAAGGGAAGAATGTAGTCGTAGTGGGAGGAGTAGGTCGCCCCGGAACCCGTGAAACTATCAAGATGTGCCAGTATGCTGAATCTGTTGGGGCAGATGGGGTTCAGGTTATTCTCCCTTACTATTTGGTCCCGACGGAAGAAGGCATGTATGAGCATTACAAACAAGTAGCGGCAAGCGTAAATATAGGTGTACTGGTTTATAATTTTCCGGCGGTATCTGGTTCCTGGGTTAAACCGCATTTAATGGCAAAAATATCCAAAATACCAAATATAATAGCGGTGAAAGAGAATACTCCAAGCATTGCTTCTTATTACGCAATGCGAAAGGCTGTTGACCCGAAAGACGCCGCTGTATTATCAGGATTGGCTGAATTCTTCTATTCTATGCAATCTCTTTATGGTTCTCCCGGCTTTGTCAGCGGCATAGCTAATTTCGCTCCAGAACTATCTTATTCGGTGTATGAGGCTGTGACTGCCAGAGATTTTGGTAAAGCGGCTGACATAGTAAGATTTATCGACCCATTCTCTAGTTTTAACGGGGAAGTAACTGCTAATCATGGCCCGCATACCGGTGCTGGTTTAGATGGCGGTATTATGGGTTTCGCTGTTCTTAAGGCAGCCATGGATATCGTCGGCTTAAGAGGCGGTGAGGTTAGACTACCCCTTGTCGGTCTTACTGACAAAGAAAAAGCCGAGCTTAAGGAAATCCTGGTAAAGATGAATATAGCTTAGGTAATCCTTAAATACCTGATTATTTCAAGAAGAATAAAATAGGGAGAGAGCTAATGGTTACAGAAAAAACCCGGGTTGATGCCGAAAAGTTGGTTATTCTGGCATCTAAAGCGCTCCAGAGTTTGGGTGTACCGGAAGCAGGGGCACAGGTAACGGCAAATGTACTGGTATCAGCAGACCTCAGGGGCGTGGAGACTCACGGTATTGCCAGTTTTATTCCATTTTATATTACTGGGCTGAGAGAAGGAAGAATTAAAGCCAAAGCTAATATAACAGTGACTGATACAGACCTTTCGGTAGCGACTGTTGACGGGGACCAGGGGTTGGGTTTTGTGGCTGCTCACCGTGCGATGATGGAGGCAATACAGCGAGCAAGAAAGACGGGGGCGGGTTTTATCTCAGTGCGGAATAGCACTCATTTCGGTCCCGGTTTTTATTATGCCATGATGGCCATAGAGCATGACATGATTGGAATCACAATGACTAGCCCGATACCGGAGGTTGTGGCGCCGGGAAGTTCCACAACTGCGATTGGTACCAATCCTTTGTCTGTAGCGGTACCAAGCAATAAAAGGCCGCCATTTGTTCTTGATATGGCAACCTCGGTAGTAGCTGGAGGTAAATTAAGAAAAGCAATTTTAGAAGGTAAATCTATACCCGAAGGTTGGGCAATAGACAGGGAGGGGGAACCTTTGACAGACCCTACTAAAAGAGTGCCTGGTGAGGGTGGTTTATTACCTTTAGGGGGAACACCGATATTGGGAAGCTATAAAGGCTTTGGATTGGGTGTGCTTGTAGAGATACTATGTGCATTGCTTTCAGGGACAGCTCCCGGTATATCAAGGATGCAAAGTGGTGCTACCAGCCATTTTATGGGAGCTTTACGCATAAGCAGTTTCTTGCCTGTAGACGCTTTTAAGCAATCAATGGATGAACTGATAGCGGCATTTGAAGCTTTACCTAAGCTGCAGGGTGTTAGCAATATATACATAGCTGGTGGTTATGAGGCTAAAATCGAGGAAGAGCGTAAAGCTAATGGTATCCCACTCCACCCTAAAGTTCTTCAGGATTTGAAAAGTTTGGCTGAAGAAGTTGGTATTAAGTATGACCTGTAAGAAATGTATCTTCCATGGTAAAATGGCTTCAAAAGCTTACCATCCACGGCACAGATGTAGTACACCTTGAAGTTGACTTAATGGAGCGGGTGACGAGATTCGAACTCGCGACACCTTGCTTGGGAAGCAAGCACTCTACCACTGAGTTACACCCGCGAAAATCAAAGCCATTTTAAGCTGAAAAACCAGCTGTGTCAAAATGAATACCTGCTTTGTAACCACAAACTAATATAGCAGGCTGCTGATTTCATTTTAATTGAAGATTATCCAGTTTGCATAAAAATATTTATGAAAATAGAAAACATGATGTTTGCTGCAATATTGCCGGCTTATACAGATTGACTTATACTAATGTGAATTAATCAGGAGGTGGAGAAATGTCTCAAAATCCCTTGGAAGTCTTCGGTAGAATGGACCCGCAGTTTTTAAATCATGTAAATAATGGTCATGAATTTGCGCTTTCAGATGGAGCGCTGCCCAAAAAGATAAAGTTGCTCATGGCAATGGCGTTGGATGCGGCGGCGGGAACTGTTGATGGAGTTAGGTCTCTGTCTCAGGCAGCGATAAAAGCTGGTGCAACTGAAGCGGAGATATGTGAAACTTTAAGAGTTGCTCAATTTATCAGTGAGGCAGGCTCTACATTCACAGCTGGAAGAGCACTATCAGAACTGTTCTAAAGTTATAACTTTTAGACACCAGTCTGAATTGAAATATTTCTGAAATAGCATATTAGTGCCAGACATACAGGCTTTCTAAAAGGTCTAATTCTAAGAGCTATTTTGTTTGATATGCTCCCCAAAAAACTGGTTCAGAAATGAGGCACAGATATAACCATCTGTGGTGGTGGGATGCTATATCGAGGCATGTACTGTGTTAATTCTAAATAGATTCTACGAAATGTAAGCTATTTTAGGTAATTGCGATCCTGACTATATCGTTTTCGATTAGTTTTTAGGATATGGAATCGTACAGAGCCTTCAAGATGAGGTACATAGAAGTTGCTCCCGGATCCTGGTGTCCAATACTTCTTTCTCCTAGATAGCTAGCTCGCCCTCTTCTGGCAACCATGGAGATTGTATCTTCCATGCCTTTCTCGGCAGCGGTCACAGCTTGTTCTAATGCTTCAGCCATACTATTCCCTTTCCGAATTAGGCTTTCGAAAGCAGCCACGCTCGGAACAAGAGCATCTATCATTGTTTTATCACCCTGCTGTGCCTTACCTTTATCAACAACCCCCTTCAATCCCGCCCTTAGAACGGCGAGTAGTTCCTCTTCATCCAATTCCTGTTTCCCTGGAGCCGCTGCTGCCGCCTTAAGAAAAAAGCTACCATACAATTGTCCGCTTGCTCCGCCCACAGACGAGATAAGGGACATCCCTGTACTTTTTAAAATATATTCTATATCTTTATCTTCGCTGGAAGACAACTGGGTAATTACTTTCTGGAAACCCCTGTCCATATTAATCCCATGTTCGGCGTCACCAATGGCTGCATCGAGCTCATTTAGAACTTCCTTGTTTTCTTCAAGGCTCTTCCCTGCTTTATACAGCCACTTTATAACCTGTTCTCTAGTTAACATCTTATATGCCCCAGCATAGAGAAGGAGTACAAACAGGCGCGTCCCATAGTTGAATCATTTCATCGTCCATTCTAAGCAGAGTAATAGAACACCCCTGCATTTCCAGAGAAGTAATGTATGAGCCCACAAGGTTTCGAACAATTTTCAACTCTTTCTTCTGGCATATCTCTGCCAGCTTTCGGTAGATGATATATAATTCGGAAATTGGAGTACCACCCATACCGTTAACAAAAGCAAGCACCCTGTCGCCTGGCATGAATCGTGGATTTGTAAGTTCAACATCGACCCACTCATTATTTGCCTCGTCCCATTCTCGAAGGAAGCGCTTGTAAGGTTCATCTTCGATTATAGAGAGTGCCAGCATTTCTGTTACCTCATCAGCACCAACAAGCGGTTTACGATAACGTCCTGGCTCACCATGAATGCCAATGCCAACCTCCATCTCCTCTTTCCCCAGCTCAAAAGTGGGTTTGCCCCTTGCAGGAATGGTGCAAGAGGTTAAGGCCATTCCCATGCTTCGCCCTGCTGTGTTGACTCTGCGGCATAAATCTGTAACATGCTTTAAATCATAGCCGCTTTCAGCGGCAGCGCCGCAAATTTTTTCAGCAAGCACAGTAACACCTACTCCACGTCGACCCTGGGTAAATGAGCTATCCTTCACGGCAACATCGTCGTCAATAACGATATTGGCCACATGTATGCCTTCTGAAGAAGCTATTTCGGCTGCCATCTCGAAATTCATGACGTCTCCACTGTAATTCTTCACTATATAAAGAACGCCGGCGCCACTGTCTACTGTTCTAGCTGCTTCAAGCATCTGGTCAGGCGTCGATGAAGTGAAAACCTCGCCAGGGCAGGCAGCATCCAGCATCCCTTTACCAACATAGCCAGCGTGCATAGGCTCGTGCCCGCTGCCTCCACCAGAGATGATAGCAACCTTGTCTTTCACAGGAGCATCAGAACGGTAGACGAAGGTGGGATCAAGGTTTAGCTTAATAATGCTACTATGAGCCAGCGCCATGCCTTCCAGACTTTCACGTGTTACGTTATTTGGATTATTGATTAACTTCTTCATGAGTCTCCGCGCATCTCTGGATAAAACGATAGTTCACTTAAGAAATCAATGCTAATTATACGGGCAGCCGTGTAACATTTACTAGAGCGTCAGTAATCTAATGGTTTTAATGTCAGTAGTTGCTTGGCAATTTGAGGATATTTAGCTATGAAGAGCAACTCTTCTTGTACCAGAGGCTTCTGGGCCTCTACGTTGGCATATCTAACCAGTTCCAATATTTCTCTCGCTTCATCAGAGTCTTTAAAGGACACCTCCATTTCCCCCATTATATGCCTGAATCCAGAAACGCCACTATATTCTCCAGAACATATCTCAGTGCCAGTTTGCACGAGTTCCGGCTCACCTCTTCCTATCTCAGAAAAATGGTACAGCTCATAATTAGAGGGGTCCTTTAATACACCATCAGCGTGTATACCAGACGCATGAGCAAAAACATTAGTGCCGACGCCAGGCTGATTTATTGAAATAGGAACCCCGAAGGCGTAGCTGGCAAATTTTGCTATGCGCCATGCCTTAGTCAAATCGATTGGCCTACCAAGTTGATATTTCTCAGCAAAGCCTTTTGATTTGGTAATTGCTAAAACTGTGGATACGAGATCAGCATTACCTGTCCTCTCTCCTATTCCATTAACGGTGACATTAATGTAAGCGTCCTGCCCCCCATCTATAGCAGCCATAGCTGCAGCAATGGAATTAGCAACGGCCATACCAAGATCGTTGTGGCAGTGAATGCCTATTGGAAGGCCCACGTTCTCAGCCAAAGTTTTAATAGCCTTATAGATAGAGAAGGGATTATCGTAACCCAGTGTATCGCAATACCTGATTCTGCAGGCACCATGTTCTTTGGCCGCTGAAGCATATTTGATAAGAAAATCCATATCAGTACGAGAGGAGTCTTCCGCATTTACTCCAATACTCTCTGCTCCGAGTGCCTTAGCAGCCTCAAGCGCATCAATCATCATTTCTAATATATCGTTTTTATCTTTTTTTCCTTTGAATTTGCCATTAATCATCTGGTCGGAAGTAGATATTGAAAGATTTAGATGCTTGATGCCAGGAACTAGTTTAAAAGTAGTCTCCACATCCGCGGGAGTTGCTCTAACCCATCCACCTAGTTGGATAGGCTTTAAAACCCCCATCTTTGCTAATTCTAGATTGGCTTGTAGATAAAAGGTTTCGTGTCTTGTAGTGGGGAAGCCAAATTCCGATTGAAATATACCCATTTCATTGAGGTATATATTCACTATGGTCTTTTCCAGTTTAGATAGGCCAAGATTTGCCGTTTGAACGCCATCACGATTAGTTACATCAATAAAATAGATATTTTGATTAGCCATATATTCCCTCCTATCTCCTCCTCTTATATACTCTATACTCAAATGCTTACAAAATAGCTACAGTTCGTTGACCAAAATAAGGCAGTTAGTATACCATATGTTCGTAGTGAAGTCATCAGTTAGAGCAGGAATTATTAATGTTACAGGATATATTGGAGCTGAAATAGCTCGTTTGTTGCATCAACATCCTCAGGTTGAGTTGAAGTCAGTGACTGGACGAAGCTCGGCAGGACAGGACTTGGGCAAGGTTTTTCCCCATCTGGAAAACACGGGACTAGTAATAAAACCTGACATTGATGAGGATATTGATATAGCTTTCTCTGCGATGCCGCATAAAACAAGTTTAGACGTGGTGTCTCAACTACTTGGAAAGGGAATCAAGGTTATAGATGTAAGCGCGGATTTCAGGTTGAAAGATGCAAGCGAATATCCCAACTGGTATGGATTCAAACATCCCACACCTGAGCTGTTGAAAAGTGCAGTTTATGGATTACCGGAGATACACCGGGGTGATATTGCTGGTGCGTCTCTGATTGCGAATCCTGGCTGTTATAGTACCAGTATTATTTTGGCTTTGGCACCTATTGTTAAAGCTGGCCTTATTAAACCCGAGATAATAATTGATAGTAAATCCGGTGTTTCTGGAGCTGGCAGAACTCCAAGTATGACAACCAATTACTCCGAGGTTAATGAAAATATATCTGCATACTCTCTGGGTGGGCACCGTCATCTACCTGAGGTGCAGCAAGAACTTGGTTTTCTTAATACAAATACTCCATTGTCCATAACATTTGTACCACATTTGGTGCCAATAACTCGAGGTATTTTGAGCTCATGTTACGCAAAATTAAAGAATGATATATCTCTGGGAGATGATGAGCTTAATGATAAGATTCGGCGGATCTATACTGATTTTTATAAAGATGCTCCTTTTGTTAAGATAGTGGGTGAGCCGCCTAAGACAAAACATGTATGGGGTAGCAATTTATGCCTTATTTACATAACAGTTGACAGGAGGACAGGTACGCTTATAGTCATATGCTGTATTGATAATTTGGTGAAAGGTGGAGCGGGGCAAGCTGTTCAGAATATGAATTTAATGTTCAATTTTCCTGAGACTGCTGGACTTGAAGCTCTATCAATTTACCCGTAGAATTAATAGGATACATTGCATGCCCTCATCGTCTAGAGGCCTAGGACGTCAGCCTTTCAAGCTGAAGATCAGGGGTTCGAATCCCCTTGGGGGCATTTACTTTTTCCTTCAATACCACCGAAAAAAAACAGACTATTCCTCATTTCACTTGACTAAGGCCAGGAGGGAACCATGTTATTGTCATTCTTCCCAAGCATCTTTGCCTATAAGTGGTACAAAGAAACACCCGCCCAAATCTTCAATCACATCTCCATCCTTGTTTCGACTAATCTTCAGAAGTCTTTGTTCCCACCTGGAGCCGACTGGAATAACAAGACGCCCACCCCATGCTAATTGTCCTGATAAAGCCTTGGGCACGGAAGGTGCCCCTGCTGATACTATAATAGCGTCATATGGTGCTTCATCCAGCCATCCGAGAGTATCAACAGCATGATGAACCTCAACATTTTGATAACCAAGTTTCCTTAGCAGTAAACTGGAAGACTTCGCCAGTTCACCTATGCATTCAACTGTGACTACTCTTTTCCCAAGTTCAGACAACAGGGCAGCTACATAACCACTTCCGGTCCCGACTTCTAAAACCTTCTCATTACCATTAAGCTCTAAAGCCTGTAGCATCAAAGACACCATGAAAGGCTGGGAGATAGTTTGACCCAAACCGATACTCAAAGGCCTATCATCATAGGCTGCGTCATAATACTCAGGAAGGACAAATTTCTCACGAGGAACTCGCTTTACAGCATCTATAACACGCTTATCCTGAATTTCCCAGTCGAGGTGGTTAAGCAAGCGAGTCCGAGCTTGTTGCAGATTCATACTTATAATAAGGAATTTCAGCCAAGTATAAAGGATAGCACTACTAGAATAAGAACTATCGCTCCAGCGAGAATCCCTATTTGCCGCAGTTCACGTGGCAGATATTGATAATGGTCATTATTAATTTGAGGCTTGGACATGCTGTTATTGGGTAACTGTTGTTTGTTAGCGGTAATTAAAGTTGATGAAGGAGAAATCGAATTCTGCCGCATCTTAGCCGCTGCCAAACGACGATTCTTTAATCTATCATTACGTGATTTTTTAGCCATATATTACCTACTTTAACGAGTGTTGTTTATAAATTCTGGTGCTAGAGATATAGGCATGCCCCAAAGCTTTCTGGACATCTTGAAGGTCCATGCCACTCTGTAATTTACGTGCAGCGAAGCTATGCCGTAAGGTATGGGGTGTAACTTTTATATCAAGTCCTGCTCTGGCAGAATAATTCTTAATAATCTGCCAGAACCCCTGACGAGTAAGCCTGCCCCCTCGACGATTAAGAAACAATGCATCCTCTTTATCATTATATAATAAATCGAGTCTATCATTTCCAAGGTAATTCTTTAATTTCTGGCTAGTATCATAATCGATTGTAACGCGTCTTCTAGTGTTACGGTTAGTTAAGTATATACAAGATTGTTCTAAATCGATATTATTTACAACCAGGGCGACTAATTCACCAACTCGTAATCCTGTAGCATAAAGCAATTCAAGCATGACTATGTCTCTTTTAGCTTCAGGGGTGTCCAATTTTGCGGGTTCACTCAATAGTCGGCGATACTCTAAGGCGGACAATAATTTGGGTATTTGCTTGTTAACCTTTGGGGAAACAAGATTTTTGGCTGGATTTTCCTTTATTCTGCCTGAATTTGCCAAGAATTTGAAAAAGGACTTGGCTGAGGCTATCTTTCGAGCTGTAGTTGCCGGTGAATAGCTTTTTCTTTTGAGGTCAAGAAGGTAACCTCGCAAAATGTCATCATCCCAGGAAGTCGCTCCAGCCGCGTCCGAAAAATCAAACAACTGATTCAGGTCGTTGCCATAGGCAGACAGAGTATTTGACGAGTAATTATTTTCCCTAGCTAAATACTCAAGGAAGGCCAATACATCTTTCTTCACCGTTTCTCATTTTAGCATAAACTGGATTATTATTGCTCGCAATAAAATCTACTGATACAATAAATTTTATGGTTCATGCTAATGTGGAGCAACAACTAAAGGCCTTGCCTAACAGCCCGGGAGTCTATTTATTAAAAGATGTCGATGGATCAGTTATCTACGTAGGAAAAGCTACCAATTTAAAAAAAAGAACAAAAAACCATTTTAATACTTCCAGTAATTTAACATTAAAAACTCGACATTTAATGTTGGAGACAAGCAATCTTGACTATATTGTTACCGGTTCTGCACAACAAGCCTTAATACTGGAGTGTAACCTGATAAAGAAATTTAGCCCGCGATATAATGTGAGGCTTAAAGATGATAAAACATTTCCTTATTTAATAATCAATATTAATGAAGATTGGCCTGGTGTCTATGTAACCCGGCGCAGGACGAAAGGTGGAGCCAGATATTTTGGGCCTTTTGCCAGCGCTGGATCTGTACGAAAAACATTAAAGTTAATTGAGAAAATATTTCCTTTTCGTTCTTGTTCGAAATATATTGATGGCACTTCTAAAAGGCCCTGTCTCGATTATTATATTCATAACTGTCTTGGTCCTTGTATCGGGGCAATAAGCAAGGATGATTATCAGAAAATGATAGAGCAGGTTATTCTATTTTTGGAAGGCAGACAAGAATTAGTGTTACAAGGGCTATTCCAGAAATTAATAAATGTTACCGAAAAATTGGAATTCGAAAAAGCCGCTTCAATCCGTGATCAAATTCAAGCGGTACGAAGAGTCATAGAGGGACAAAAAATTGCAATCGAACTAAATGGTGAACAAGACGTCATAGCTTTTGCGCAAAATATGGAGCGAGCTTATGTAGAGATATTCTTCATTCGCAACGACAAACTTGTCGGTCACGATCATTTTATTATGGAAGGCATTTGTGATGATAACCCCAACGAAATTATTACGGGTTTTATAAAGCAGTATTATTCCAATGCTTCATACATACCAACGACGCTGTTATTGCAGCATCATGTAACTGAAAAGCCTGTGCTTGTTGACTGGCTTAGACAGTGCAAAGGCGATAAGGTACAGATTCAGGTTCCACGAAGAGGGGCAAAGAAACAACTGGTTAATATGGTAGCGAGAAATGCTGGCAATGGGTTGCTACTAAGCAAAGCGAATCAACCAAAACAAGAGCAAATACAGTTGGGATTACAGGAGTTACAGAATAGACTCAATCTGCCAAAAATTCCAACGAGGATAGAGTGTTATGATATTTCCAATATTCAGGGGATGTATGCTGTTGGCAGTATGGTTGTATTGGAGAATGGCTTACCTGAACCGTCCCAATATCGCCGTTTTCGAATTAAAACAACAACTGGACCTAATGATTATGCCATGATACAGGAAGTTTTAAAGCGACGCCTTGTTAGAGGCGTGCAACCGGATACGGGATATTTAGTGGATAAATGTAAAACGCGCGTAGGCGATATGGAAAATAATAGTCAATACATCTTACCTGAGACGGGGTGGACCAGATTACCATCTCTAATCCTTATTGATGGAGGCAAGGGGCAACTCAGTGCGGCGTTAGAAATAATAAGAGAGCTAGAGGTCTCGATACCTTTGGCAAGCTTAGCCAAGGAAAACGAAGACGTTTTTATTCCAGACAGGAGTTCCCCAATCGATATTGCAAAAGACTCTTCTGCTATTTATATTCTTCAATCAGCAAGAGATGAGGCACATCGCTTCGCAATAAATTATCACCGTAAGCTTAGGAAAAAGCAGGGTACTAACTCTATCTTGGAAGATATTCCTGGAATCGGACCGAAAAGAAAGAAAGCGTTGCTTAAAAAGTTTGGTTCAGTACAAGCTATGAAATTGGCTTCGGTTGAAGAAATCGGACAAATAGACTGCATGAATTTGACCTTGGCTAAAAAGTTAAAAGAATACTGGTAGACTTTTCTGTGCGGAGGCTGAGATACATAGGTAACACCTGTGGTATGTTTAGTAAAGATAT
>CAZZHQ010000017.1:0-36120 GCA_964654015.1 uncultured Dehalococcoidales bacterium
ATAAATCTGACTCATAAGTTCGCTTAAGCCAATGGTTTACAAATTTCATGGTAAATCCCTCCGAGACCTTGGGCATCATTGTTATTATCCCTTGAATTGCTCCATAGTAGAAACCACAAAGCTTATGTTTTTCATGATGATAGAGTATTAACTCGCCAAAGGATTTACCTCTATAGTCACCAATTAAACTGCAAATATTAATGTCTTCAGATAAGTATCGTTTATATATTTGTCCAGGCAAAAGTATGGAGTTAATCTCCAGGTCTGAGATTACGTTGTCCACAAAATTATTAGTATTTTTCCATGGCTTTGTCATGATGAATCTTTTAACTTACATTCTATCACTGACTTATTTAAAAAGATTAATTTATTGTTTAATAAGCCTTGACGCATCACAGTACGGCTCAGCATTAAAATGCAAATGTTTGCTCTGTACTGGGATTAAATCGCCAACAGGATAATACTTCACAAGTACCTAGAGAGAATCTAGAACAAAAATATATTAGTTATAAATGGGTTAAGGTAACTCGTGGTTGTTTTGTAATTTTACATGATAGAATAGAATCATGGATAAAGGCAACCCAAATAAGGTTGAGGCGAGTTGGCTCTGGGTTGTGCGGACTTCTCACAAGCCATGCCATTTTTATAAAATCCGAGATATCTTTGCTCCAAACTTGGTGTCATTCACATTATGGCTGGCAATTGCTGCCTTTGCGGCAACGATTGCCTTTAGTCTACAACCTAATAATATCAAATGGATGTTTGGAGTGTGGGGGATGAACATTTCTGAGGCTGCTGTCATCTTCATACAATCAATAATCATTATAGTGTTTGTTGGCATATTGGGACTCTCGGCTCTTGTTATTATTCTCATGTTTGTTACCTTTTTAGTGGTAAATTGTATAAGGGGAATAGTAGCAATATGGGATTGGAGGATGAGGGATAAACTGAAAAACACGGAGAAAAGAAAAGAGGCATTAGTACAAAAGGTGAATAGCCATGCTGATAAAGAATAGTTTAACACTAATAAAGTGCAAGCATTGTGGTTCACCACAAGTAATTAAGTTTGGCACACGAAAAGATATTCAGAGATATTACTGTAAGGACTGTAAACGCAAGTTTGTGCTGGATACGTTACCTAAAATGAAAACACCAATGAAATGGATAGCTTCGGCACTGGATATGTATTATTGTGGTATGCCGTTATATAGTATTCAAGGACACATGAAACTAGAGTATGGTAAATACTTCTCTGAGGCGGGAATATATAAGTGGATAGTTAGGTTCACGAAAGAAGCTATCAAGAAGTCAAAGGACTTCAAGCCAGCAGTGGGCGGAAAGTGGATTGCCGATGAAACAGCAATAAATGCAAGCGGAAAGAAGATATGGTTCTGGGACCTTATAGATGCTAGAACTAGATTCTTGTTAGCTTCACATATCTCAAAGAATAGGACAACAGAGGATGCACAGATACTTGTAGAGAAGGCTATCAAGAGAGCGGGGAAAGTACCGGATACGATTATTACGGATAAGTTAAGAGCGTACATAGACGGTATTGATATAGCCAACGACAAGATAAAACATATCAGAAGCAAGCCGTTTACGGAAGAGAATCACACGAACTTTATAGAACGATTTCATGGAACACTTAAAGAGAGAACTAATGTAATACGGAACTTCAACAATCTAAAGACGGCAAAGTTACTCACCGATGGATGGTTAATACAATATAACTATTTCAAAGAGCATGAGTCATTGGGTAATGTATCACCAGCAAAAAGTATGAAAGTAGCATTACCTTTCAAAGACTGGAACGACATAGTAAGCACATCTGGTGAAGATAGTTATACAGAGGAAGAGCATTTACCAATAGCAATACCAGTAACGGAACAGCAAAAGAAGAGTGCATATTTTAGGAAGGCTAATCGAAAGAGCCAAGCTAAAAAAAGGGCAATGATTCCAAAACTGGGAACATTTAGGGGTTAGCTATAGTCGCTCATACAGAGAAGTGATATTATGATGATATGGCAAATGGGCAAAAACATAAGCGTTACATTGAGTGGGCTATTGCGATATTGGGGATATTGCTTGCGGCTACTGAAGGTATTTCTACAGCGTTTGCAATGGCGAATCAATCTTATATTGGGAGATTCCCAGTTACATTATCTGAGGGGCTGTATATCATGTTAACTTGGTTAAGCGTTAATATACCTTATATTGTATTTGTTCTTTGTGGGCTTCTCATTATAGCCTGTTTTGTGTTGATAGGATGGCTTGTCAAGGGAGCTGTAACAGATAAGCATAACAAGGCTAGAATGCCTCAACTGTCAGTGGATACAGAAGCCAAAATAGAGGAGCTAAAGAATGCTTCCAAACTATTCACCGAGCTTATAGACAGACAAATAGAGGAATTGCAAAGCGGGAATAAGTAGTTATGGATACTAATGTACTTTACTATGGGGATAATCTATCGGTACTACGGAATATACCTGACAATGCCATAGACTTAATTTATCTTGACCCACCATTCAACAGCAAGGCTACATATAATGTGCTTTATAAAGAGCCTACGGGAGAACCTTCAAAGGCACAATTGACGGCTTTTGAAGATACATGGCATTGGGGTGATGAGTCAAGATATGCATTTCAACAAATAATGGAATCGAAGGTTGCACCAGTACAAGTGCAACAACTCATGGATGTATTGCCTAGCTTCGTAGGGAACAAGACAGATATGAGAGCTTATTTGGTCATGATGACTGTTAGGCTAATAGAATTAAGGAGAGTACTCAAAGAGACTGGTTCAATATATTTACATTGTGATTCAACGGCAAGCCATTATTTGAAAATAGTTATGGATATGATATTTGGAGCAGATAACTTCTGTAATGAAATAATATGGCAAAAAATAAGGGCTTCTAAAGCACAGACGATAGGGTTTGGCAAAGTACATGATGTTATATTTTATTACACCAAAACATCTGATGTTGCCTTCTATCCTGAGCGTGTAATCCATTCAGACAAATATCTCAAGAGCCACTATCGCTATACTGAACCAAAGACAAACAGAACCTATCGACTCGACAATTTCACGCAAACAGGACAAGGTATAGCTCGTAAGTTTGGTAATAAAATAATTGAACCTCCACATGGCAAGCATTGGATTTGGTCGCAGGAAAGGATTGATGATGGGATGCAAAGAGGGTTAATAATCGTACCAGAAAAAGGAATGCCTAGTGTGAAAAGATACCTTGATGAAGTAAGGGGTAACTTTGTTGAGGATATTTGGGTAGATATACCGCCGATTAACTCAATGGCAAAAGAGAGGCTTCCATATCCTACACAAAAGCCACTTGCCTTACTAGAACGGATTATCAAGGCGAGTAGCAATGAAGGAGATATAGTATTAGACCCATTCTGCGGATGTGGGACTGCGGTTGTTGCTGCACATAAATTTAATCGCAAATGGATTGGCATAGATGTTACTTATTTAGCAATAAGCACAATGAAATATAGGCTGGAGCAGTCTTTCCCAAATATAACTATTAAGGTAGTTGGTGAACCAACAGTGTTATCAGAAGCCAAGGTACTTGCAGAACAAGACAAGTACCAATTCCAGTGGTGGGCGGTATCTCTCATCAAAGGGCAACCTTATGGCAACAAGAAGAAGGGGGCAGATACAGGCATTGATGGCTACCTATGGTTTGCCACTGGAATTGATAAATATGATAAAGCAATCATTTCCGTAAAAGGTGGTAGTGCGACAGTAAAAGATATTAGGGACTTAGATGGAGTAGTAGACCGTGAAAAAACACCTATAGGCATATTTATTACGATGCATGAGCCTACACGGAAAATGGTGGAGGAAGCTGCTGAACACGGGTACTACAAATCACCTTTTGAGACAATGCACCGCAGGATACAAATACTAACAGTGAGGGAGTTAATGGATGGTAAGAAACCAGATGTTCCTTTGACGGTCTCTCCGATTCAGGCAATGAAACAAGATATTAGAAATAAACAGACAGAGCAATTATTATGACAAAACAACCACGAGTTACCTTAACCTATAAATGATTAATAACTATTTGATAATTGGCACTAATTTGGCACTAATTCTTTTCAACCTGAATTTATAAATGGGATTATTGAAGCTAAAATAGCGATACGCATAAAACAACAGTTTAGCTTAAATAACACTAGAAAATAGACTTAACGTATAATTCACACATATGAGTTAAATTAACCTTGTACATTAATGGAACATTCTCAATAGACCGATGTATTAATAAAACCTCCCAAGAATATTGGAACGATACCAATTTTGCTAACCCTTTGCTAACGCATAGAAACAAACTTGGAAATATGATACGGTAGTGTACGTACAAAATACAGTATTCCAATAAAGGTTGCAACACGTATTTGAACGTAAAAACACATAGCGTACGAGTAATGGCAAGTCCGGTATGCGCTACTACAATAATTACCAGACAGTAATAAACCAGAACACAAATTCACTGGAGTAGTGTCAGGATTAATCTCATTGTCCAATGAATATCTCACCTTTATTTTCTCCTGCAAGTGCTTATAGTTCATTAATAAAATCAGCACAATCAAATCTGTGTTGTCGACGATATTGATAATGGATACTTACCTTATCATCCAGGGTTTATAGGCTTTCCATGCTAAGCCCTCGAAGTCCCTGATTTAAAAAGCCAGTAAGCTTCTCCTCCAATTTTGAAGATGACACCTGTTCTAATATATTTTGAGAAATGTTTCATGTACATAATTTTAGTTTATCTATGGGTAGTATAATGGTGTCGAAATATCATAACCAACAAGGGGGGACATCAGGATGAACAACCAAACGGAGATGGTTTCATTAACGGATGCTAAAGAACAAGTAAGTAAAGTTTGTAAACGTCTAGCGCTTTTACATTTGTCTTTTGCCAAAACATTGGTTGAAGAATATGGTGAAGAGAAAGGCAAAGAATTGGTACTTAAAGCAATCAAAAATTATGGCATAAGAGTTGGGGAGGGTGCTAAAGAAAGGGCAAGTAACTGCGGGCTGGATAACTCTCCGGGACATTTTAGAGGTGACTTGCCAACCTACGGCATGCACGATAACGTACAGAATGAAAAGGTCGATGGTGAGAGTCATACTAAGGCTTATGGTTGTGTGATGGGTAAAGTATGGAGAGAACTTGGCGAAAATGAACTAGGGCGTTTATATTGCTATGTAGATCCGTCAAAATTCATGGCTTTCAATCCCAATTTCAAGTTGATACATATAAAAGCAATTCCAGACGGTGATGAATACTGTGAGTTTGCGGTAAGACCGACCACCGAAAAGGAAAAACAGGATTTTGCTGATAATAATAAGGACTGGTCCTATATAGACAAATGAAGTCGCACAGGGAGGTATGATCATTAATGTCATATGAAATAGAGGCTAAACCATTCGGAGGTAAATCATATAGTAGAGCGGACATGGCGAAGATGGACCAGGCAGTACTTGGTGCTCTTTTAAGAGAACGTGTACATCACAATATTGAGGTCCCTCTATATCCGACCCTTCTTAAATGGAAGGGAAATCCAATATCGTCTTTCGGACTACAAGCTCAGTTAGTATTTGACGTCTGGGTTGAAAGGGGGTTTTTACTGGATACTCCTGATATTGAGTGGGTTAGCAAATATCTTTCCATCGCTAGCAAAATACGAGCAGGGGAAATATTTGATTGGGAAGAACCTCTTCCTGCTCCCTTTAGTGATGAGGAAATGGTTGTTGTGCATAAATTGATTTATGGACGGCACTCTATCCGGGACTGGTGCGATAAACCCGTGCCTGCCGAAATGATAGAGAAAGTGCTGGAGGCAGGTAGAGCTGCTCCAATAGGCTGTAACCTGGATGAAATACGTTTTATTGTGATACAAGGTTCTGAAGAAGCCGAAATGATTTGGAGTGATATTTCTACTAAACATGCCGTGATAATAGTCATCTGCTACGATACCAGAATACCTCAAATAGTCTACCAGGACAGGTTTGTTCCGCAGAACGCGGGATTTGACGCGGCAGCAGCCGGTGACCATATGCTGCTGATGGCTCATGCACTGGGCTTGGGTGCAGTTTGGTTATCCAAACTGGTAAAGACTGAGTTAACAGAAGATACAGGGGCAAAGTTTAAAAAGTTATATGGTTTGCCGGATTACATCGAGGTGGCTATGCATATAGCGATTGGATGGCCTGCTATTGGTACAATTAAATCAGAGAGAATACCGCTTACCGATATGATGATATCTAGAAATAAAACTATGTAAAACCCCAAAAGTAAAGTAGATTGGCTGATGTTTGGTAGCCTTGTTGGCTACACTACATACGTGTTAAAATCTAAAAATATATATGAAACAGCGAGTATTTTCCGGATTTCGTCCTACCGGTAAACAACACATAGGTAATTATCTCGGAGCTATAAAGAATTGGATTCTTCTTCAAGATGACTACGAGTGTGTCTATTGTATCGTGGACATTCATGCGCTTACTACTATTGAAAGCACTGAAAGTCTACGAGAAGATATTCATGAGATGGTGCTTGATTGGCTGGCGGTTGGGATTGATCCGCAAAACAGTATCATCTTTGTTCAGTCACATGTACCACAGGTTATGGAACTCAGTACCATCTTTGGTATGTTAACTCCCTTAAATTGGTTACTACGCGTTCCTACTTTTAAAGAAAAGGTAAAAATGCAGCCACAAAACGTTAACTACGGATTAGTGGGTTATCCTGTCCTGATGGCTGCTGATATTGCACTTTATAAAGGAAACGTCGTACCAGTTGGAGAAGATCAGCTACCGCATATTGAGCTGGCTCGTGAAATTGTGCGCAGGTTTAATTTGCATTTCGGCAATGTATTCCCGGAGCCACAGGGAAAACTTACTTCCTCACCATTGATTTTGGGTCTAGATGGAATGCAAAAAATGAGCAAGAGCAGCAATAATCACATTGAAATTGTAGCTACACCTGAGGAAATATTAGCAAGTGTAATGACAGCGGTTACTGACCCTGCGCGACGTTATCGTTCTGATCCCGGCGATCCCGGGAAGTGTAATGTCTATAGTTTACATAATATATTTACAGGTTCGGATAAAGTAAAAGAAATAGCAACAGACTGTCGTAACGCCCGTATTGGTTGCGTTGATTGCAAGAAACTCCTGGCAAAAAACATTGCTGCGGAGTTTGCACCCTTCAGAGAAAAACGCTCGCTTTTGGCATCTAAACCAGGATATGTGAAAGAAGTGCTAGCTGATGGAGCAGACCGTGCAGAAGCCATTGCCAGCAGGACTATGGACGAGGTTCGAGAGGCAATGCGATTTTCTCTACGCGGCCTCTGATCGCCTGACTTATTCTACATCCATACCCATAAGCCTACCTATTTTGGCATAACTTTCGTGTAATTTACGCTCTGGTTTCATTCTTCGTACCAAAGGTAACTTTGTCCCAGTTTCAGCAATCTTTCTGAGACCCAGCATGAAGTCATCGAACTTCTCCATAGGTATGGTAAAAATCAATTCATCATCACCTGCCATTGCAACACCATGGTCACCCCTGCATGGTACGCCAACCTGATACACTCTATTCTTAATCGCTGGCACTACGCCGTATACACAAGCAGCATGACCAGATAGCGCCGTTGGCAAATTACGTCCATCCCTGTATTCCTTTGCCATTAGTAATATGACTAATTGCGTTGAGTTGCAGTACACAGTAACCACATCAGGTTCAAAACTGGCTGTGGTCATAGGTGCCGATAGAACACCTATGTATTTCCCGGATTCCAGTGTAGGAAATTCCTCAGCATAATGCTTTCCAGCTTCTTGTGTTTCTACATCTCTGGGGTAACGATTGTTACCATCCAGAAAATATTGCGGCGCTTCAGCTAACCCATATCCCACTACTGGCTCAAAGCACCACATGTCTTCTTTCAGCATTGCCATTGTATCGCCATTTCTGCGTGATAAAGAAAAAGCCTGGCAGAGGTCATATTGGTGATTTTCATCACGTTTAGGTCTTATTGCTTCACCAGGGATATCTGCCTCGGTTTTAATTAATTTTATTGCCAGCGGGTACGACTGTAGCCGCATGCGACTTTCCAATTCAACAGCATCCTTATGCATCCGTTCCAAATCAAACATATATTTCCTCCTGATTTATTAATATTTTATTATTTGGTAATGGCATTTTCTGTATTAGATGTTCTCATTAGATCCAATAGTTTCCGTGCAGCAACTCCAGCAGCTACCGCACAGGTAGTACCGCAACCTTTCTTAGTGCGACCTCCATCATCAAGGAAAGCCTGTCTATCAGCTTGACATGCCAGGTTATATGACTTTCCAAATATGTTTTTTTGGATATCCCAACACAGGGTGCTTTGTAAATTGGCATTAAAACCAAAAGTTGCCCGTAGTTCATCCTTGAATCCTTTAATTATGTCTTGAGAAATCTCCATGGCATATGAATACTTATCGGTATTTTTCAAATTATCTCTGCCAGTGACAAGACCCAATGCCATTAACGCGCCTATAAGTGCTCCACATGTTTCGCCACGCCATCCTCCTCCACCTGGTAGTACAGTTGCTGACTTAAGAGTTTTTAAATCACCTATATTAAGCTCTTCCTGTAGGGCTGCCAGCACAGCCTGTGAGCAACCACCGTATTTATCGTTATCACATGCCTTCTCTTTTATCTTTTGTATAAGCTGACTTTCTTCTAACATAGCTATGGCAATAGGATATCATAAAGGATTCCTTTTAATAAAGTTTCCATAGCTAAAAAACAATATATATAGTCAATAAAAAACTAGTGGAGCAAAATTGAAGATTCTTCAACACTTTAGTAGATAAGTATTAGAGTAAGACAGTGCTGTATAATGGTAAAAACTAATAAGGAGGATGTTATGGAGACAGAGATCAATATATTACGTTATATATCTGATAATGAGGGAAAGTTTATAAATATGGCAAAAGACATATGGGATCATCCTCAAATTGCGCTGCAGGAAACTTATGCCGCGAAACTTATTGCTGATGAACTCGAAAACGCCGGGTTTTTGGTTGAAAGAGGAATTGCTCAAATGCCTACTGCCTTTCTAGCCACATGGGGCCAGGGAAAGCCTGTGATTGGTATTCTGGCAGAATATGATGCTTTACCTGGGCTTTCCCAGAAAATATCGGCGGTTAAAGATCCCGTTGCTGAAGGAGAACCTGGACATGCATGCGGACATAACTTATATGGAGTGGGATGTTTGGGTGCGGCACTGGCAGTTAAGCAAGTAATGGGAAGCGAAGGTATTACAGGAACCATCAAGTTTTTCGGTTGCCCCGCAGAGGAAACTCTTGTGGGGAAGGTATTCATGGCTCGTGCCGGTGCTTTTAATGATATCGATGCGGCAGTAACCTGGCATCCCATGTACGCCAATACACCATGGAATGGTTCCAGCAATGCTCTAAATTCGTTTAAGCTTAATTTCCATGGTGTTTCTGCTCATGCTGGTTCAAATCCGGAAATGGGACGTAGTGCTTTGGATGCGGTTATGCTTACCGATGTTGGAGTTAACTATCTGCGTGAACACATAATTCAAGAGGCTCGTATACATTGTGTAGTCACAAAAGGAGGATTAGCGCCAAACATTGTTCCTGATTATGCGCAGGTCTGGTATTTTGTTCGTGCTCCTCAACGATCTCAGGTAGATGAAATTTATCCTAGAGTTATAAACATAGCCCGGGGGGCTGCTTTGATGAGTGGAACTTCTCTTGATGTGGAATTTATTACTGGTGGTTATGACTACCTACCGAACGCAGTAGTAAATAATCTTGTATTAGAGAAGATGAAAATAGTAGGACCGCCCAACTTTAGCGGTGAGGACAAAGCATTTGCTAATAAACTAAAGGAAACACTTCAGGAAGCGGTAGTGGAAGCTGCAATGAAGGAATATCGCCTGCCGGTTGAGGATATAGGTAATCCGCTTTGCGAAAAAATTCTTGATTATGCAGGTGGTTTTGCGAAAGGCGATATACGAGCTGGTTCTACCGATGTTGGTGATGTATCGCACATAACTCCAACGGGGCAATTCATTACTTGTTGTAAGCCTATCGGTGTAGCGGGACATAGCTGGCAATGTACCGCATCATCTGGCTCTGGTATTGGCTTTAAAGGTATGATGGTAGCTGCAAAGACTATGGCGTTGACGGTATTGGATCTCGAAACAAGACCTGAGATATTGCTCGCTGCCAGGGACGAATTCAATAAATCAAAAGGTGGAGTTCAGTATGTAACGTCGCTTCCCAGCGGTATAAATCCGCATTGAAAAATAGTTGATAACTAAAAATGAATTGGCGGCGACTTTAAAGAGCTAGAACAATAGGCCATTTAAATAATTGATGTTTGAAATATAGTTGGCCGGGTTCAGCTGTGTTTCTTTACAAACTTGCTCATCCTGATTAAAGCTTCTTCAATGTTCGTTAATGGTGTAGCGTATGAACACCTGACAAATCCCTCTCCACCAGAACCAAACGCTGACCCGGGAATTACTGCTACCTTTTCTTCTATTAAAAGTCTCTCCGAAAATTCATCAGAGGTCATACCAGTACTCGCTATCGAAGGAAATGTATAAAACGCACCACTGGGCTCAAAGCAGCTTAAGCCTATTGAATTTAGGCCATTAACCAATAAATGCCGACGTTTGTTATATTCATTAACCATCATCTTGATATCGTCTTCCCCGTGTTTAAGCGCTTCAATAGCAGCCATTTGTACCATGATAGGAGCACATAGCATTGTGTATTGATGAATCCTGGTCATTGCCTCAATAAATTTTCTATCAGCAGCTACGTAACCTATACGCCAACCAGTCATAGCATAAGTTTTGGAAAATCCACCAATTAGAATAGTTTTATCTATGGTACCGGGTATACCAGGAAAGCAATTATGGGTCACGCCATAAACCAGGCGAGAATATACTTCGTCTGAAATTACAACAAGATTATATTTCCGTGCTACCTCTGCAATTTTGTTTAGTTCGTCTAGTGGAACAATTGCACCCGTAGGGTTCGAGGGATAACCAATAAGGATGCTTTTAGTTTTTGATGTAATACGTGCCTCGATATCGCTAGCTTTTATAGAAAAGTTATTCTCTATTCCGGTGAGGACCGGGACTGGAACTCCACCAGCTAAAACAATACAGGGAGAATAAGCTACATAGCAAGGATCCGGTATTATTACTTCGTCACCCGGATTAATTGTTGCTCGCAATGCTAAGTCCAGACCCTGGCTGGTGCCTACAGTGATTAGTATTTCCTTTTCAGGGTCGTAACCAACATGAAAATGAGACTTTAAATGTTGAGCGAGTTCCTGCCGCAGTTCAAGAAGACCATAATTTGAACTGTACATAGTGTAGCCTTTTTCTAAGGCATATGTAGCTGCGTCCCTGATATGTCTTGGTGTAATAAAATCCGGTTCTCCTATACCAAGAGAAACAACCCCGTCTAAAGAGAATAATATATCAAAGAACTTTCGTATGCCGGATGGAGAAATCATATCGAGGTTCTTATTTAAAATATTGTCTGAAGATCTTGTTCCAGTTGAAGACATATTGTATATTCTCAAAGTGTGACAGGCAGTCTTTTAAGTTGCTCGCCAACTTCCAATAATTCGCCGTTATCTTTATACCGCTTAAGAAGAAAATGCGTTACAGTACTTTGAACTCCTTCCATTGGGGCAAGTTTTTTGGTAACGAAACTCGATATTTCTTGCATGTTCTCGCCTTTTACTATTATCGCCAGGTCATAAGTCCCCGAAACAAGATAGGCGGAGTATACCTGTGGAAAACTGTAAATTCGTTCAGCTAGTGAATCAAATCCAATATCCTGCTGAGGTGTTAATCTGATTTCAATAAGAGCCCAAACCTTTTCATTACCCAATTTACTCCAGTTAACAACAGCGGTATATTTTAATATGGTCTGATCAGCTTCGGCTTTCTTAATTGCCTCCTCCACCTTTTTAACAGGAAGTCCAAGTTTGTTAGCAATTTGTGCATTAGTCTGACGGGCATTATTTTCAAGCAATTCCAAAATATTTTTCATTTTATTTCTATACCGGTAAATTGTGTAATATAGCTGTAAATACTACCATGCATAATATTGCGAATGGATAGGCAGCCCCATATCCAGCAGCAGGTTTGTCGCTTTTAGTCGCATCTATCGCAGCTCCAAGTCCAGGAGTGCTGGTCATGCTACCACAAATTGCTCCAGACAGGATAACCCAGTTAATTTTAAAGACGTAATAACCTAATATAAATCCAGAAAATACACCAATCATTGCAACACCCGTGCTTAGCAGTACAAGATAAATGCCCGTGCCAGTAAATGCTTCAATCACGTAGTGTCCGTAGCGCAGAGCTATGACCGATAAAAAGCATACCAGCCCAAAACTGCGAAAAGCTCCTAGTAGAGGGGAATCCAGGCGAAAATTAAAAGGACCAATTTTTGCCAGAGAACCGAAAAATAAAGCAACTATGAGCACTCCACCAGTGGTCCCAAGACTAATCCAACCTAAAGAGCCAATGCGAATTCCAATTTTACCAAGTAATAGTCCAAAGAGTATCACCAGACAGTAGGCAGCGAGGTCAAAGTATGCCGCTCCTTTAGTCTTGGAATTGGTGACTTTAGGCATATTCATCATATCTGCCTTTTTTCTCTCAGCATCCAAATCGAGTTTAAATATATGTGGCGCCAATTGAACAAAAAGGACAACTACCAGGCAACCGAAAGCATATGCAATGGTGTGGCCAGTGCTTACCAGAGCCTGAGCTTCAGCACCAAAAGAAGCAGTATTCTCAATAGCTGCTGCCAAACCAGGAGAACTTGTATAAGCACCAGTATATGTTCCACCAACTAGAAAAGGAGAGAAGCTTTTGCCTTCGCCACTCATTAGTCTCACAAATAAATAAGTAGCAGCAGCGCCTATTAGAGGTATCTGTATAGACAATATAATGAATTTCCAGCCATAGTTCTTTAAAATGCTACCAATATCCTTTGCGGCAAGAAGACCTACTGCCGCTAAAAACATTATCAACGAAAAATAGAAAAAATTCATACTCACAATGCCATTGTTCAGCAGATTGGAAGCTAACTGATAATATTCGGAACTTTCCCCTTGAGAGATTATATTTTGGGCAAACATCCATATCCCCCAACCAATGGGTATCCCAGTAATAAGACAGCCTGACTGTGCAAATGTAACATGCTTAAAATTAAGCTTTCCAAAAAGTAGACCCGTAACTACGGTAAATGCTATCAGGGCATAAGGGTTAAATAAGAAACTAACTAATTCAATTCTCATTTTTATCTGCCTCCTGACTTAATTCTACCGCTACCCACTCATCCTCTGATTCGTCATAGAATAATTCGAATGACCTGTCGTTATCAGTTACAACACAAAATACCATTACACCGGGTTCTTTCGAGGCCTTCATTATCATTTTAATTTTATATTCTACATCTTGCCACAGAAAAGATACCGGTCGTTTACCTTGATTGTGTCCATTAGAACAACTAACTACTAGTGGAATATTATTCTACCTCCATTTTATTTATCCAGACTTGCCCTCAACTGTTTGATTCGCATACTGTATATTATTATATACGTGGTTTTCTAGTATGCCAGTCTGTAGATTGCTCATAGGCAAAAGCGATTCGTAATATTGTTTCCTCATCAAAAGGCTTAGCTATTATCTGCATGCCTACAGGTAGATTGTTAGCAAATCCAGCGGGTATAGAAATAGCAGGAACTCCTGATATGTTAACTGTCAAAGTGCATACGTCATTAAGATACATTTGCATCAGATTATCTACTTTCTCTCCCAGTTTGAAAGCTACTGTTGGTGAAGTAGGCGTAATCAGCACATCATATTTCTTAAAGGCCTCGCTATACTCTTCCTTAATAATCGCACGAACTTTTTGTGCTTTTAGGTAATAGGCATCATAATACCCAGCAGAAAGGGCGTAGGTACCCAGCATGATACGCCTCTTTACCTCGGGGCCAAAACCAAACTGTCTTGTCTTTTCTGTCATGTCTATTACATTATCAGCTTTGCATACTGAGAAACCATACTTAACTCCATCGTAACGAGCAAGGTTTGCAGAGGCTTCAGACGGGGCAAGAATGTAGTATACAGCCAGGGCATATTTAGTGGACGGTAGAGAAGTGTTCCAGTCTACTTCAGCACCCATTTCTTCCAATTTCTTTATAGCTGTCTCCAGTGTTGTTCGAACTTCGGTCTGCATACCTTCCACAAAAAATTCTTGGGGAACACCGATTTTTAATCCTTTAATATCTGGAATCAAGCTTTGAGTGTAATCTGGTACTGGCTGCTGAATCGAAGTAGAGTCTCTTTTATCGTAGCCAGCGAGATTATTCATGATGAGTGCACAGTCGGTAACATCTTTACTAATTGGACCAATTTGATCCAGTGAGCTCGCAAAAGCTATTAAACCATATCGACTAACACGGCCGTAAGTGGGTTTAAGCCCCACTACACCACAAAATCCGGCAGGCTGGCGAACACTCCCACCAGTATCAGTACCGAGAGCAAAAATGGTTTCATCGCTAGAAACCGCAGCAGTTGAGCCGCCGCTACTACCTCCCGGTACACAGCTTAAATCCCAAGGATTGTGAGTAGGGAAAAATGCCGAATGCTCTGTAGAAGACCCCATAGCAAATTCGTCCATATTAGTTTTTCCCAATATTACTGCATTTGCTGCCTTCAATTTCTCCACAACTGTTGCATCATATGGCGGGATAAAGTGTTCAAGCATTTTGGATGAGCATGTAGTACGTATTCCCTTAGTACATATAACATCTTTAATCAATACAGGTATTCCAGTTAAAGGATTTGAGTCACCTTCGGCCAAACACCTGTCAGCAACTTCTGCTTGTTTTATGGCTATATCATCACTTATAGTGACACAGGCATGAATTTTGTCCTCAATCTCATTTATTCGTTTAAGAACGGACTTTGTTATTTCAACCGAGGAGACGTTCCTATCTCTCAACAGTCTTTGTAATTCATGAATCGTTAATTGATATAGCTTATCCATAATATTAGTTCTGTTAGATGTTGCCGGCTATTTGTTAAGGTAGTATTGATTGTACCTTAAAACAATTATTTTCCTTCATTGGAGCATTTTCCAAAATCTCACTCTGGGAAGCTGATTTTTCTACCGTATCATCTCTGAACACATTCTGTATTGATATTATTTGCGACACAGGTTGCACATTTGTTGTGTCTATTTGTTTCAGTATGTCGAAATTATCCAATACCTCCGATAATTGAATACTGAACATTTCGATATCATCACTACTCAACCCTAGTCGGGCTAAAGAGGCTATATGTTTAATTTGTTCTTGATCTAATTTCATTTCGAATCTGTAGCTAACTGGCGCTATTATAGCATTACGTTTTAAAGCATCACAATGGTTGCTAATGATTCGCTGAAAGATTTATAATACTAGCTATGAAATTATATACAGCAGATAATATACGTAACATTGTATTTCTCTCTCATTATGGCGCCGGCAAGACTTCGATTGCCGAAGCGATGCTATTTAACGCCGGTGCAACAACGCGGTTTGGTAACGTCGCTGAAGGTACAACTGTTTCTGATTACGACCCAAGCGAAGTAGAACATAATATGAGTGTCGGGTTGTCGATTCTCCCTCTAGAATGGAGACAGACTAAAATAAATATACTGGATGCACCTGGTTATGCTGATTTTGTTAGTGAAGTGAAATCTGCCATGCGAATCAGCACAGGGGCAGTAGTAGTAATAGACGCTATCGCAGGGCTGGAAGTTGGTACTGAAAAGGTATGGGACTACACCGAGCATGACAAATTACCAAAGCTGATTGTTATTAACAAGCTTGACAGGGACAATTCTGATTTCCCCGGAAGCGTGGAGGCAATTCAAGCTAAGTTTGGTACAAAATGTTTGCCTGTACAGTTACCCATAGGTGCTGGCAATGAATTCAAAGGTGTAATCGACCTTGTTTCTATGAAAGGCTTTGAAGGAACTAAATCTGCAGAAATCGATGTTCCTTCTGATCTGTTGGAACAAGCAAAGTCTTATCGGGAAAAATTGGTGGAAACTGCGGTTGAGGTGGACGATGAACTCGTCACAAGGTACCTTGAGGGTGAAGATATAAGTAATGAGGAAATTCAAATTGCTATAAAAAAGGCAACCACTTTAGGTCAATTGGTGCCAATATTTGCCAGTTCTGCCCTGCAGAATATTGGTGTGGACTTGTTACTTAATGGCATTTGTGATTACTTTCCTTCTTCGAAAGAAATTGATACCCTCAAGGTTGTTGGCACTGAGTCTGAGGATACGGGAGAAATTGAGCCTGAAGCATCTTTAGTTGGATTCGTTTTTAAAACTACAGCAGATCAATTTACTGGAAAAATTAGCTATCTTAGAATCTACGCAGGCTCTATTAATAGTAACTCACAAGTATGGAATGCTAATAATAAAGTGGCAGAGCGAGTAGGTCAGCTATTTACACTGTTCGGTAAAAATCAAAGCTCTGTTGATCAAATAAATGCAGGTGATATCGGGGCAATTGCTAAGTTAAGTTCAACAATTACCGGTGATACACTTTGTGTGCAGGAATCTTCTGTGAAGCTAGAGGGTATTAGTTTCCCTGAAGCAAACTACAACATGGCGATTGAAGCTAAAACAAATACTGATTTAGACAAAATGGGTACAGTACTACCCAGGATTTGCGAGGAAGATCCTTCACTGAAAGTTAAACGTAACGCCGAGACTAGAGAAACTATAATTTCTGGCATTGGCGATCACCATTTGGAAATGGTTCGTGAGAGGATGCAACGCAAGTTTGGAGTTGGGATCGTATTAAAAACACCAAAGATTCCTTATAAGGAAACAATATCTGTTTTAACAAAAGCTGAATATAAGCATAAAAAACAATCTGGTGGTCATGGTCAATATGGGCACGTATTACTTGAACTTGAGCCTTTGCCACGTGGTGGCGGCTTTGTATTTGCCAACAAAATTGTGGGGGGGACAATCCCTAAAAACTATATTCCAGTAGTAGAAAAAGGTGTTAATGAAGCTAAGGCTGAGGGAATACTTGCCGGTTTTCCAGTTGATGATATTAAGGTTAGTCTTTGTGATGGTAGTTTCCATCCTGTAGATTCATCAGATATAGCTTTTAAAATTTCTGGAGCGCAAGCATTAAAAAAGGGACTCCATACTGGACAGTCTATTTTGATTGAGCCAATAATGAACATTAGTATAATTGTACCTAGCACTAATACTGGTGACATTATGGGTGATCTTAATACCAAGCGTGGACGTGTGCTTGGCATGGAACCAAACGGTGATAATAGTGTAATACAAGCCCAAGCACCATATTCAGAGTTAATTAAGTATGCGATAGATCTAAAGTCAATGACTCAGGGGCGTGGTAGCTTTAGCCTGGAATTCAGCCATTATGATGAAGTACCATCACATATAAGTCGTAAGATTATAGAGGAGATGGCTGTAGAAAAAAAGCTGACAAAATAGTATTAATAGATAGAGCTACTGGGTATACTATTACTTGTTTAAGCTATGAAGTTTGTCTATAGCGTCGTTAAGACGTTGGAAACATTTTTCTTTCCCAAGTATCGCCATCGTCTGAAACAGGGGTGGTGCTGCGATTTTCCCTGTAGTAGCAGTTCGTAATAGACCGAAGAATTTTCGTGTACTTAGATCCAATTTAACAGTCAATGGTCGTAGGGTATCCTCTAAAGCAGTTGCGTCCCAGGTTGTGGCATCCTTTTTAAACTCCTCCAAAGTAACCGTAATAGCATCTATAGCTGATTTGCTATCCAGTCCGTCAACAAACAATAGATTTGTATCATATTGCAGTTCCTTGAGGAAGAAAAAATCAGATAGTTTAACAACCTCAACCAATGTTTTGGAGCGTTCCTGAATCAACGGTAATATTTGATTGATATACTCTATATTCAGTGGTCTGTTTATTACTGGAGGAAGGTCTCTTTCCAATATAGGCGTAACAAGTGCTCTAAACTCCTCCGTGCTTAATTTTCGTATATAAAGTCCATTCATCCATTCCAGTTTATTATTATTAAAAATAGCCGGTGTTTTACTAACACGTTTAAGCGTAAAGTGAGTTATCAGTTCCTGAATACTAAGTATTTCTGTTTTATCGTCGAGTGACCATCCTAGCAAAGCCAGAAAATTTACCATGGCCTGAGGGAGAAAACCGTTATCCTTATAATCAATGATAGTAGTAGCGCCATGTCTTTTTGACAGCTTTGCTTTATCATTGCCTAACAACATAGGCAGATGTGCGAACTGTGGAGGTTCCCAGTCAAAAGCCTGATAAAGCAGCATGTGCTTTGGTGTGCTGGAAACCCACTCATCTGCTCTTAAGACATGTGAAATATTCATTAAATGGTCATCTACTACATTGGCGAGATGGTACGTAGGATATCCATCGGATTTGAGTAGAACGAGGTCATCCAGGTTTTCATTCTTAAATGATATTTTGCCTCGTAGCATGTCATAAAACGATGTCTCTCCATCTATAGGGACTTTAAGACGAACAACTGGTGTGGTACCACTTGCTTCAAGTATAATCCTCTCATCCTCACTAAGAGACCTACAACGACCATCATATTTTGGTGGTTTTTTATTAGTTATTTGTTCCTGTCGCATAATCGCTAGTCTTTCAGGGGAACAGTAACATTTATAGGCGTGGCCATTGCTCAGCAGTTTACTGACAGCTTCGTTATAAAGTGCTAATCGTTGTGATTGGAAATAAGGTCCCTCATCCCAATCAAGGCCCAGCCAACGAAGGCTGTCCATTATGGCCTCTAGTGACCCTTCTACTTTCCGGTTTACATCCGTATCTTCTATGCGCAGGATAAACTGGCCACCATGATGGCGCGCAAATAACCATGTAAACAATGCAGTTCGAATATTACCTAGATGAGGATAACCAGTAGGACTGGGAGCGAAACGGACCCTGACTACTGTGCTTTCTGAATGATTATGCACGGTCATAAATTACTAAGTTACTATTTTTAATCAAACTGATAGGCTCCTGACGATTTTTTAGGGTACCAACCGGCAATCTAATAGCCTATTTTGAGAGGACTTCCTGTAGGCCTTTTAATTGTTGCAGATGCTTTTTTAACCTCAGGAGAACTTGTTCAGTCTCCCTCATGGCATTTTGTGTTTCTTCCATTTCCGTAGTGATAAGGAAAAGAAGTCGATTATTTCCTTCAGTCATATCGCCTTCAGAAAGTGTTAAACCTGCTACGCCAAATTTTTCCATAAGACCCGATAATAGAGTGCTTTCCCTCTTCTGTTGTTCCTCAGAAAGCCTCCCCAAATTGTTCCTATCATCTGCTGCTTTCATTTTTTATACAAGCCGCAATATAACATATAGCTTGGATTCAAACAAGCTTGTTCAAATGCTGTTGTCAAGAACTTTAAGTACCTCGTCCAGGTCAAAAGGAGTAGGACAACAAAAATCGCGATATATACCAGTTGAAGGAAGATGAAAACCCAGACGGTTAGCATGAATGAATTGTCTGTTTATATCTGCTGACACCTGTCCATAAATCAGATCACCAACTACCGCATGACCAATTGCTGAAAGGTGAACCCTGATCTGGTGTGTACGTCCTGTCTTAGGAATTACATCGAGCAGAGTATAATCAGAAAAACGCCTACTGACTGTATAGCATGTTATAGCTTCTTTCCCATTTGTTACCACCGCCATTCTCTTGAAATTATGGGGATCACGTCCAATAGCTGCATCAATAATCCCATTGTCTGGAAAAAGCTGACCCTTTACCAAAACAAGATAATGTTTCACTACATGGTGTTTTTTAAACTGGTTTATTAAATTCTCTTTTATCTGGATATTCTTAGCAATAACAATTAGGCCAGATGTGCCTTTGTCCAATCTATGTACTATGCCAGGACGTACTAAATCATTATCTGTACATATCTCAGGACAGTGATCAAGGATAGCATTAACCAGAGTGTGATCAGGATGTCCGGGCCCCGGATGGACTACCAGTCCCGCAGGTTTATCAATTACCAATACATCTTCATCCTCATAAATAACACTTAATTGTAATGGCTCTGCCTGTAAGTTTTGAGGGGGCTGAATCTCAATCCGTATAATATCGTTATAGTTTAATTTTTGGCTTGCTTTAGCAAACACGTTATTGATTGTGATGAAGCCTTCACAGAGTAATTTCTTTATTTTGGTCCTTGAGAATTGTGGAAGGTATTCAGCAAGATATTTATCAATCCGAATACCATTTAAATTAGCAGTTAATTGAATTCGACTAACTTGCGAATCAAGAGCATTTGTCATGTTGCTTTTCTCGTATGCTTGATAGAAACAATGAGATGGCGAGTAATATCGTTCCAACCACGATAGCAGAGTCAGCAATATTAAAAACGGGCCAGTGTACATCGCCCCATAAGCGGAAGTTTATAAAATCGGTTATGTATCCAAGACGTAGTCTGTCAATCAGGTTACCGACCGCGCCACCGATAACCAAACCCGAAGCAACCATGCAAAGGTTTGTTATACGGGTAAGATATCTAATAGTGACGATAATGCTGATAACAATGGTTATACTTAAGATTGCGAGGATTGTTGACTGATTCGAAAATAAGCCAAAAGAAGCTCCCGTGTTAGTTACGTGTGTAATTCGTAATATTCCGCTCTCAGGCCAGGACTCTCCTACGGCGAAGTTATCTCTAATCCATAACTTACTAAGTTGATCAAGCGTCATCAAAAGAAAAGTCGAACCTAGAACTAATCCAATCTGTAATTTATTTGGCCGGTTTTGCATATTTTGACGGATTGGACTTGCAACCGATGCACAGGTTAGCCTTAGGCAGCGCTTCAAGCCTAGCCTCATCAATCATTTTCCCACAGTTATCGCAAATCCCGTAAGTACCATTCTTATGTTTTTCCAAGGCATGTTCTATTTCAGCAAGGTTTTCACCTAATTTACCCTCAAGAGCTAAGCTCTTCTCGAGTTCAAATGTTTCATTTGCTTCGTCCTCCCTTTTACCAAATGAACTATTCTCCCTTCCATCCATCTGGGGTTCTCGGAGAGCTTTAAGCTGATCCAATTTTTCAATTATTAGTTCTTTTTCCTGTTTCAAACGCTCATATAATTTACGACTTTTTACCATTTCAGAAACCTACCTTCATCCGATTGCAATCAAAATCATTCTAAACCACTTGATGTTGTAAATCAAATATATCAGAACGTAAATGCTTAACGAATATTATCAAGGTCAGATTATTTAATTATCTTAACCATAAAAATCATAACATATTCAACATATCCCCAGTTGCATAGTATGAACAAGGATGGTAATACTCGCAAATGTAGTCTTATTTTACTAATATATTGTCCCTTTTAAATTTCCCTGAATTCACCTTCAACTGTTCCTTCCTCTTCTCCTGTTTCAGTTTCCTTTGTCTCCTTCTCCGCATCATCCATCACAGGACCAGTCCTGTCTGGCTGTTGATAAATTGACGCTCCTACCTTCTGCATAGCGTCAGATAGTTCTTTCATAGTATTGCGCATTACATCAACGTTTTGCTCTTGAATCCCAGTTTTTACAGCAGCTATTTTAGTCTCTATGTCTTGTTTCATATCCGCCGGTATTTTATCATCATTTTCGCGAAGAGTTTTTTCTGCCGTATAAACTAAACTATCTGCAGTATTACGAGTTTCTGCCTCCTCTTTTCGCTTAGAATCTTCATCCGCAAAACTCTCAGCCTCGCCCTGCATTTTTGCTATTTCTTCCTTGCTCAGCCCACTTGATGCTGTTATGGTGATTTTCTGTTCTTTTCCAGTGCCTTTGTCTCTAGCACTAACATTTATTATCCCGTTAGCATCGATATCAAAAGTTACTTCAATTTGAGGTAGACCGCGTGGCGCGGGTAAAATCCCATCGAGCATAAAACGGCCCAGAGTACGATTGTCTATGGCCATTGAGCGTTCGCCCTGCAGTACGTGTATTTCAACACTGGGCTGACCATCACTAGCAGTACTGAAAATCTGGCTTTTTGATGTAGGAATGGTGGTATTTTTAGAAATTAGAGAAGTAGAGACGCCACCCAAAGTCTCTATGCCTAGAGTGAGCGGAGTAACATCAAGTAACAAAATATCACTTACATCACCTTTTAGAACACCGGCCTGTATCGCAGCACCTAGAGCTACCGCTTCATCGGGATTAACCCCTTTTACTGGTTCTTTACCAAAATATTGTCTAAGAACATCTTGTACTTTGGGCATTCTGGTTTGCCCTCCTACCAGGATTACATCATCAATGTCGGCTACCGTAAGGCCTGCGTCACTAACTGCCTGGCGACAAGGACCAAGGGTTCTCTCTATGAGATCAGCCGATAGCTGTTCCAATTTAGCACGACCAAGTGTCATGCTTAAATGTTTAGGGCCAGAGGCGTCTGCGGTGATAAAGGGAAGACTGATTTCTGTTTGTGTCACCGTTGAAAGCTCCTTTTTTGCTTTCTCAGATGCATCTTTTATTCTCTGCAGAGCCATTTTATCCTGTCTCAAATCAATACCGGATTCCTTTTTGAACTCCTCACACAACCAATCCATAACCTTCTGGTCAATATCATCACCACCTAGATGAGTGTCTCCGTTGGTTGATTTAACCTGAAAAGTACCCCCACCCAGTTCCAGAATTGATATATCAAAAGTGCCACCACCAAGGTCATAAACAGCGATAGTTTCATCTTTTTTCTTTTCTAAGCCATATGCCAGTGAAGATGCAGTCGGCTCATTGATGATACGGAGAACGTTAAGGCCCGCTATAGTTCCGGCATCTTTAGTTGCTTGCCGCTGACTATCATTAAAATAAGCAGGAACAGTTATTACCGCATCGGTGACCTTTTCACCAAGAAACGCTTCAGCATCAGCTTTCAATTTCTGTAAAATCATAGCTGATACTTCTTGCGGGCTATATTCTTTTCCACCTAACATTACACGGCAGTCACCATTTTGTGCTTCAGTAACCTTGTAGGGAAGTCGCTTGATGTCATACTGCACCGAATCTTCCTTGAATTTTCGGCCAATCAGACGCTTAATACTGTAAATTGTATTTTCAGGATTGACTACCGCCTGTCTCTTTGCTAATTCTCCTGCCAGGCGCTCGCCAGCTTTATTTATAGCTACTACAGAAGGTACCAAGTTTCCCCCTTCCGCACTGGGTATAATCTTGGGTTCTCTACCTTGCATCACTGCAACGACACTAAGCGTTGTGCCTAAATCAATTCCTATCGCTTTGCTCATTTTGTTCCTCCTTATCTTCTTTGCCCCTGCCAACAATGACTAAACTAGGTCGGAGCACTGTATTTTTATATATATATCCCTTCCGAATTTCCTCCAGGACAATATCCTCTTCTCCTTCTTTGCACATTACTGCTTCATGTTTTTTAGGATCGAATGTTTGTCCTTTTGCGTCAATCTCCTCTAATTTCTGAGCCTCTAATAACGCTGTAAATTTACCGTAGATGAGTTTAACGCCTTTAATCCAGTCATCATAGCTATCTATTTGTGGTGTTGTATTTAGTGCCATAATCATGTCATCGAGAACTGGTAGCAGTTCTTTGATTAAAGCACTATTAGCAAACCGTATTGAGTCTTTTTTATCCTCCGTAACCCATTTTTTGTAGTTATCAAATTCAGCCTGACTCTTTTGCCAATTTACCAGGTATTTTTCAGATTTATCTCTTTCATCAGATACTTCCTGCTTTAGAGTTTCTAATTCAGTTAAATAATTTGACTCTATGGTAGTATCTGCCATTTCATTTGTTTCTTCCAATAGCAATCCCCCTTTGCACTATATGTAATCGACAATTGATTTGCTTAACAATGTCGAAAGGACATTAACGGAGCTAATAACTTTCCCATAATCAATTCGTTTGGGCCCGATCACTCCAATAATTCCTTTAGCTTTATTTGCCACACCATATTCGCTAATAATCAAGCTTAAATCCTGCCAGTCTTCATCCTCGTTTTCCTTGCCAATAATTACTTTTGTTCCACCTGATACTATTCTATATGAGAGAATGTTTTCCCACCATTTCTTTTCTCCCTCTAACAATTCAAGTAAGCTAAGTATCTTTTCACTGACGGAAAACTCCGGCTGGCTAAACATAAGATGTAGTCCTTCCAAATATGGTTTATTGCACTCATGCCTATCTTCGTACGTTATCATGTCGATTATATATGAAGTTATTTCCTTTTCATTAGCGGGTAAATCTATTACCACCTCCGTTATCTCACTACTGGTCATATCTCTATAGATATCGTTAAATTTGTTTGAAATAGTAGTTAACTCATCTTGCGTAATTCTCTGTTGGAATGACAGGATTTTTTTGCTTATTTTTGCCTCATGCAGTACTAGAACCAACAAGGCTACAAAATCTTCTATTAACACTAAATCCAGATGCTTGAACCGACACGTCAGTGCTTTCGGTGCTGTGATTATTGCTACATTATGAACCAGATGGGCAAGAAATACGGCAATACTCTGTACCCATTGTTCTGTTTCGCTTTCCTTATTCTGAAATAGACGTTGAAGTTGTTGTTGTTCATTCCGGGAAAGTTTACCCTTAGTTTCTAGAGATTCCACATAATAACGATAAGCTTTGTCAGTTGGTATAGCACCCGCCGAGAGGTGAGACCTAATAATATATTTCTCTTCCGCCAAGTCCGCAATATCGTTACGCACAGTTGCAGGACTTACCTGCAGGTCAGAATTGTATGCAACGGCTTTGGAAGCTACAGGAATTGCTGTAGAAATATATTCATTTACTATTATCTGTAGTATCGTTTCTTTTCTTTTTGTTAAAACCATTTAGCACTCTCCATGTTCGACTGCTAATCAAGCATAATCTAACATTATAATTATAGTATGTCAAAGCACTCATATTCTTCATATCGAGAAATTGGTAATTAATGAATGGAATTATGAGCCATCAAATTGCTAGCTGTTATAAATAGAACTGGCGAATATATCCTTATTCAATAAATTTAAAACCGATGGTGTTATAATGAGTACGTAAAACAAATATTTGGAGGATATTAATAGCCATGGATGAACTTAAGGTATTCACAGGTAATGCACATCCAGTTTTGGCAAAATCTATTTGTGATTACCTGGGCATTCCGTTAGGTAAAGCCGAAGTTTTTCAGTTTACTAATGAAAACATATTTGTTCGTATTCTGGAAAACGTACGACAGCGAGATGTGTTCGTTGTTCAACCTATTTGCTCTCCAGTAAATCAGAATCTAGTTGAGCTCCTTATCATGATTGATGCTTTCAAGAGAGCTTCAGCGGGACGAATAACAGCTGTAATTCCCTACTATGGTTATGGACGTACAGATAAGAAGGACCAACCTCGTGTACCTATTACGGGTCGTCTGGTAGCTGATTTGATTACCACAGCCGGGGCAAACAGGGTACTGACTATTGACTTACATGCTCCACAAATTCAAGGTTTCTTTAATATACCAGTTGACGAGTTGACTGCATTACCAATACTTACACAATATTACAAAGATAAATGTCTGGATAAACTGGTGGTAGTAGCCACTGATGTTGGTATTTCTAAAAGAGCCCGTGATGTTGCCTCAAGTCTGAATGTGCCTCTGGCTATCATTGAAAAGAGACGTCTTGGAAATAGTGGATCAATAGAAACTCTCGATATAATTGGTGATGTTAATGGAATGCAGGTGCTTACAATCGATGACGAAATCGACACAGCTGGTTCTTTATCAGGTGCTGTTAATACTCTTTTGGACCATGGTGCTCTTGAAGTCTATGCCTGTTGCACACATCCCGTATTTGCAGGTCCTGCTATCAAGAGGATTGAGGATTGCGCTGTAAAAGAGGTGGTTGTCACTGACACGATACCCGTTAATGAGAGTAAACGATTAGATAAAATTACGGTTCTACCAATTGCTTCGCTGCTGGGAGAAGCTATACACCGTATCCACACAGGACTATCTATTGGGGCCATGTTTGAGTAAATAGTTTTTGTTAATAATAATATTTTTATTCCGGAGCCTATAAATAATGCCTAAATGGTTTTCTAGCCTGTTTGATTCAAATGAGAAACAACTGAAGCAACTTCAACCGCTGGTAATCAAGATAAATTCCTTAGAGCCGGAGTTCTCCAAGCTTAGCGATACTGACCTCAGTAACAAGACAGTATTATTTAGACAGCGATATATTGCAGGTGAAAGTCTGGATGATTTACTCCCTGAAGCTTATGCCGCGGTAAGAGAATCTGCAAACCGTACTATTAAACAAAGGCATTTTGATGTTCAACTTATTGGCGGTATCGTACTTCACCAGGCGAAAATAGCAGAAATGAAGACTGGTGAAGGGAAGACTCTGGTAGCAACACTACCACTTTACCTCAACTCCCTTTCTGGTAAAGGGTGCCATTTGGTCACTGTCAATGACTATTTGGCCAAACGGGATTGCTATTGGATGGGCCCTATCTATAATATGTTGGGAGTGAGTGTAGCCTGTATCAATGCACGGCAAGATACGGGTCATTCTTTTCCTTCTTATATTTATGATACTGATTACAATTCGGACGATCCAAAATGGAAACACCTCCGTCCTATTTTGTCTCCTCCTAATCAACCACATATAGCTCGTCGTGAGGCTTACAAAGCTGATATTACTTATGGTACCAATAATGAGTTCGCTTTTGACTACCTTAGGGATAACATGGTTTTAGATTTATCTCAGTGTGTCCATCGTTCTTTTAGTTATGCCATTGTAGACGAAGTAGATAATATTCTCATAGATGAAGCTCGTACTCCACTCATCATTAGTGGAGCTGCTGATGAAGCCACTCAAAAATACTACACATTTGCCCGTTTGTCTTCTCGCCTTAAAGCCAACGAAGATTACACTATCGATGAGAAAACACGTACAGCGATACTAACTGAGCTCGGTAACTCTAGAGTTGAAGACATGCTAAGAAAAGCTGGCTTGCTCAAATCCCCAAATCTATATGATCCCTCAAATCATTTACTTACCCAATATATTGAAAGCGCTATTAAAGCACGTACACTTTTCAGGAAAGATCGTGATTATGTAGTCAAAGATGGACAAGTTATCATTGTTGACGAATTTACCGGCCGTTTGATGTTTGGCCGCAGATATTCAGAGGGACTGCATCAAGCTATTGAGGCCAAAGAAGGGATGAAGATACAGCGAGAGAGCGTTACCATGGCGACCATCACTTTCCAAAACTACTTTCGCCTGTATCAAAAACTTGCTGGTATGACTGGTACTGCTACAACAGAGGCCGAGGAATTCCATGAAATTTACAAACTAGAGGTTGTAGTGGTACCAACGAATAAACCTATGGCTCGTATTGAGTATACAGACCCAATTTATAAAGATGAGCAATCAAAATTTGGAGCTGTGGCCGTAGAGGTCAAGCAGCTACATAAACAAAAAATACCTGTTCTGATTGGCACTACGTCAATTGAGAAATCTGAAAAAATGAGCAGCGTCTTCAACCAAAAAGGCATACCACATCAGGTATTAAATGCAAAAAACCATGAGAAAGAGGCCGAAATAATAGCGCAGGCCGGTAGGTTAGGGGCTGTTACCATAGCCACAAATATGGCTGGTCGTGGAGTAGATATAATTCTTGGAGGCAGCTTTGAAGGACGTGAGCAAGCATCGTGGCTAGAAGAACATAACAATGTAATTCAACTTGGTGGGCTCCATATTATTGGTACAGAGCATCATGATGCCAGACGCATAGATAACCAACTTCGTGGTCGCTCGGGCAGGCAAGGCGATCCCGGTTGCTCACGTTTCTATTCTTCCCTGGAGGATGAAATTGTTCGGCGCTTTGGGGGTGACCGTATTGCTGGGTTAATGGAACGTTTTGGTATAAAGGAGGATACACCAATAGAACATCCTCTGGTAAGCAAAGCTATTAAAAATGCTCAAGTTCAAACAGAAGGTTATCACTTCGATATTAGAAAACACCTGGTAGAGTATGATGATGTAATAAATAAACATCGCGAAGTAATCTATGCAGAGAGAAGAAAAATATTGAGTGGTGCTGACTTAAAAGCAAACGTGACATCCATGATTAATGATGAAATACAGTCGGTAGTGGATGCTAATTACAACCAGAATGTGGATGATTTAAATATAGACGGTTTGTTGGAAGGCATTGAAACTATTTTCCCGATGCCAAAATCAGTTGTCCCCAACGACTCAGCAGGAAACCAAACAAATGTTGCCGAGATTAATAAAAGTATCGACAGTTACGCAACTGATTTATATAATCAACGTGAACAAGAACTTGGCCCTGCTAATATGCGTATAGCAGAACGATTAGTTATACTTCGTGTAATCGATAGATTGTGGATAGAACATCTTACTGCGATGGACCACATGCGACTTGGAATAGGGTTGCGAGCAGTAGCACAGCAAAAACCACTGGATGTATACAAAAGAGAGGGTCATGTTTATTTTGACGCACTTCTGGCTGGGATTCGACATGATGTCGCATGTAGTATTTATCGTGTTGGTATAAGGAAAGAAACTCCACAAAAACAAAAAACTGTGTTTGCAGGAAAAAAAGTTGGTCGTAATGACCCTTGTCCCTGCGGTTCTGGCAAAAAATACAAACATTGTTGCGGAAAATAAGGGCTCTGTTACTGGAAATATACTATAAATAGATTCGTGACAGGGTAGTTTTACAGGCTAATTAGCGCACATCGAATTACAACTTGAGAATATACTTCAAAACGTCCTTTACGATAACCATAATGAACTTACGCATCATTGCTCGTTTTGATATTAGATTTGAGCCCTTAATATCTGAAGGATATAATAACGCAACCATTATACGGTATTGAAAAATGACAAATAAGATTGCAGATGATTCAAGAGATATTCAGGCAATTGCGCACCTTAAAAAGTCGATAGCCGAAAATGAACCATGGTACTTTGCTTTACTTGAAGCTATAAATATTTGGACAAGTACTCAGGAAAATTACAAGGGACGTCATTATCAATATCTGATTGATAAAGAAGCCTTCGATTGGTTGCTTCTAGCTGAGCGTTTACTTGAAGAAGTTAAGGAACTTGTTCCCGAGCAGGAAATTGTTGACCTGCTATTCTTTGATAGACCTCCCATAGAATTAACCAGAGAAAAATTCAAGGAACTGATTGGCAGTGCTAAATACCAGGCATACCTTAACTATCTATATGGTATTTTAATGGAAGAGATGCTTATTTTAACCGTGATGGAAGAGATACGTAAAAGAAAAAGGAGTTCAGGTTTATCAAAAGACGGTGACACTCTAGATGAAGCCTTTCTCCAGATTTACGGTGGTAGTCAAATTGAATTGCTAACTCGTTACAAAAAGGAGAAAAAACGACCTTTATTGAAAACGATTAACCTGGCAGAGATTCAAGAATTTACTTACTGGCTTTTCAGAGAGCGGATAAAAAGAAGCGATAAGTCCTGCGTCGCCAGCGATACCAAGAAGGCCCTATTACAGTTGCATCGTTATACGCGATTAAAAGGAAAAAGAACTATTCAACCAAGTTGAGATTTTTCGGTCAATAGTCTTTCCAATTTATTGTTAAGATTCAGAAGCTTCGCCCTTTCCTTGTCTACAATTTGCGATGGAGCTTTGCTTAAAAACACTTTATCAGCCAATCTTCGTTTTAGTTGATCAATCAGTGCCTGGATTGTTGTAATTTCTTTTATTAAACGCTCTTTTTCTGCGACTATGTCCACCATGTTGTCCCATGGTAATACAATCTCTGCTTCTTTTAATACAAGCACCGATGATTTAGCATTATCTGTTTTCCTCTCAGTCCTGCTAAGGATGGCCAATGGTTTAACGCGAGCAAGTGGGGCTATCACTCTACTTAAAGCAATAAAGTTGTCTTTATGATCTCCTGCATATAGTCGCGCTTCAATAAACTTACTTGGTGTTACTTTGTACTCAGCTCTGACATTACGTATAGACTGAATAACCTCGATAGCCGCCTCTACAGCTTGTTCAGCTTCTTCATCGATTAAACTATTATTAGCAATTGGATAAGGAGCTATCATTATAGAAGCTGGAAGCTTATTTCCATCGGGTAAATAATATTTTAATTTTTGCCACAATTCCTCAGTTATGAATGGCATAAACGGATGTAAGAGACGTAATAGTTTTTCCAGTATTATAGCCGAATTAGTGAGAGCAGCTATTTCAATGTGCCCCAAACGTAATCTTGTCTTGACAAATTCGATATACCAGTCACAATATTCTGACCAAATAAAATCATGTAGTTGCTGTTCTGCCTCACCTATTTTAAAATCTACCATTAGTTCGCTAATGTTATTAATAAGTCGATTAAGCCGACTATTTATCCATCGATCTTCAAAAGCCATGGATAAAGTACTCTCTTCCATATCAGACTGTTCGTACCCATCGGGTATTACTTTTTCTAGATTTTGCAGTATAAACCTGCTGGCATTCCATAGCTTATTAACAAAATTACGACTGGATTCCAGTTTGTCCTTACCTAAACTAATATCGTTTCCAGAAGTGGTTCCAGAAGTAAGAGCAAATCTAAGGGCATCGACACCAATAACGTTTATGGCATCAACCGGGTTAATAACATTACCTCGCATCTTACTCATTTTTTCACCATGCTCGTCACGAATTAACCCATTTAGATAAACAGTGTGAAAAGGAATTACGCCAGTATTTTCAAGGCTCATCATAATCATTCTGGCAACCCAAAAGAATAATATGTCATAACCAGTTTCCATTACTGATGTTGGGTAAAAGTAGCGAAGGTCTTCAGTATCATCTGGCCAGCCAAGTGTGGAATGTGGCCAGAGTGCGGAACTGAACCAAGTATCCAAAACATCCGGATCCTGTACAAGTTCGTCCGTACCACAATGCTGGCAATTTGATGGTTCACTCTCCGATACAGTTGGTTCCCCACACTTTGAGCAATACCATACTGGAATACGATGACCCCACCATAGCTGTCGACTGATACACCAGTCCTTAATATTCTCCATCCAATCAAAGTACACTTTAGTAAAATGCTTTGGAGTGATTTTGACCTCTCCATTTTTTACCACTTTGATGGCTGATTCAGCCAGGGGTTTTGTTCGTACGAACCATTGCATGCTGACACGCGGTTCTATCATTGTGCCACAACGTCCGCAGTAACCTACTGAGTGCATATAAGGCTCGATTTTTTCGATTTGTTGATTGTTTTTAAGGTCAGTAACTATTTTATCCCTGCAAAATAGACGGTCTAGGCCCGCGTAATTTATAGCACTTTGATTTATCGTAGCGTCATCATTCATTATGTTTATAATAGGCAAACCGTGGCGTTTACCTATCTCAAAATCAACGGGGTCGTGAGCAGGTGTAATTTTTAAAGCCCCCGAGCCAAAAGAAGGGTCCACTGCCTCATCAGCTACTACAGGTATCCTTCTATTTACAATAGGCAGGATAACATCTTTTCCTATTATATCTTTATACCGTTTATCTTCAGGATTCACTGCAATAGCAGTATCACCAAGAAGGGTTTCTGGTCTGGTAGTCGCAATAGTGATAAAACCATTACCCTCAGCCAGATGATACTGGATATAAAAAAGTTGCCCTGTAGTGTTTTTATGCTCAACTTCAAGATCTGAAAGAGCGGTCTGGCAACGCGGGCACCAATTTATTATCCGCTCCCCTCTGTAGATTAATCCTTTTTTATAGAGGTTAACAAAACTACTTCTAACTGCCTTGCATGGCCCTTCATCAAGGGTAAAACATTCACGTGACCAATCACAAGATGCACCCAGTATTTTGCTCTGGCGACTAATATTCTCACGAATATTGTTCGTCCATTTCCAGGCTATTTCTTGAAATTGTTCCCGACTTAACTCATTTTTATTGATGCCTTGTTCAGCTAATTGTTTTTCTATAATGATTTGTGTAGCAATTCCTGCGTGGTCCGTACCAGGAAGCCACAGAGTAGGTTCACCTTTCATCCTATGCCATCTTACAAATATGTCCTCTATCGTAATTGCCAGTGCATGGCCCATGTGTATCTCGCCTGTCACGTTAAGAGGAGGCATAATGACAACAAACGGTTTCTTCTCTGGCTCAATCTTCGGAGTAAAATATCCCTGTTTTTCCCAGAATTTATACCATCTATCTTCAATTAAACCAGGTTTATAAGCTTTGGCTATATTATCTTGCATATTTCATGACATCTATTCTCAGAACTATTTATTAAAAGCTATTACTACCCTGTCCAAAATCTTGTCTGCTACTTTTCTCTTTGACATTAGAGGCAATGTATCTATTTTCCCATCTGCATCGATTATAATTACACGGTTATTATCCGAGCCAAAACCGCTATCTTCGGAAGTTATATCATTGGCTATAATAATATCAAGCTTCTTTTGCTCCATTTTCTTTTTTGCGTTCTCTATCAAGTTACTACTTTCAGCAGCAAATCCGACTTTTATAAAATCACCGTTTACACTAGACAATATATCTATCGTACGGCATAGATATAGATTTAAATCATTGCTGTCCTTCTTTAATTTTTCATCAGCCATGGTTTCTGGTCGGTAGTCGCTGACTGCGGCAGCCATTATTAGAACATCTGCCCAAGAAACAGATTGTTTTACAGCCTGATACATCTCTTCAGCAGTAGTGATGTTCTCTGATTCAACACCTGCCACATTATTCAGCGCTGTTGGTGCCGTAATTAGTTTCACTTTCGCACCTCTATCCCTGGCCGCCTCGGCTAAAACATATCCCATTTTTCCTGAGGAATGATTTGTTATATATCGGACCGGATCGATAGATTCCTGTGTTGCGCCCGCAGTAACTAAAACGTTCTTACCTTTTAAATCTTTTTCTGTGGCTAATACCTGATTAATAGCATCAATTATTTCAGCACTAGTGGAAAACCTACCTTTACCCTTAGCACCTGATGCCAGCCTCCCTGAGCTTGGTCCTACAATAATAAAATCACGTTTAATGAGTCTACAAAGATTTTCCTGCGTAATAGAATTCTCATACATATTAACATTCATCGCAGGAGCCAGGATTATAGAAGATTTGCATGCCAAAACCGTGGAGCAAACAATGTCATCAGCAATACCATTAGCCAGCTTCGCTATTATGTTAGCTGTAGCAGGAGCAATAACGATAACATCAGCGGTTTCAGCGAGGCTAACGTGAGTAACCCCTTGTTCTATTGTAGCATCGAACATATCACTAAATACAGGTCTGCCAGTAATAGCTCTGAATGTAAGAGGAGTGACGAATTGCCTTGCGTCCTTAGTGATTAGCACATCTACTTTTGCTTTTAATTGAGTTAATTGACTTGCAATATCAATTGCTTTATAAGCAGCTATACTACCTGTCACACCAAGTACAATATATTTACCTTCCAGCATTACAATTACCCCTGCTATTTTCCACGGTATTCATTTCATAAATAAGCCGCAAACCAACCAGAGTCAGATTCGGTTCTATTTTATCTATGGCAGTAATCTCGTCTATCAGTTGAGAGTACCCTCCAGTTGCCACTACCGTGGTTTTGCAAGCTAAATATTGTTCAATTCGTTTGACTATGTTTTCAATAAGACCAATATAACCATAGAATATACCCGATTGCATGGCGGAGACGGTATTTCTTCCAACTACTTCCATCGGTCGGCTAAATTCTATACGAGGAAGTGCAGCCGTGTGTAGAAACAGGGCTTCACTGGCTATGCTGATTCCAGGTGCAATAACCCCACCAATATAATCACCTTCTTTAGAGATAACATCAAACGTCGTCGCAGTACCAAGGTCGATAACAATTACTGACTCACCGTATAGTGAGTGAGCAGCTACAGCATTTACTACTCGATCGGGACCGAGTTCACGCGGGTTTTCAACACAGATACGTACTCCAGTTTTAATACCAGCTTCAATTGTCAATGGGGAAATGCCGAGGTATTTTTCGCTTGTTTTTTGAAAAGTCGAGACCAGGGGAGGGACAACGCTACATAGTATTACACCATCAATGTCTGAGGCTTTAACTTCTTTATTTTGCAACAAAGAAAGCAATAACATTCCATACTCATCTGCCTGCCGATTCAATTCAGTGGATAACTGCCAGGCAATCACCAGATTGTCGCGATTAAACACGCCTATCTTAATGCTGGTATTTCCGATATCAATAGCCAGTAACACGATTGTATATACTCCGTTAAGTGATTTTTTTGAGTATAACACCTTAGCTTAACTTTAGCCATTAACAATTATATTTTTTTGTAATGTAAAGCGTAATACCAAGACAATAGCAAATTAGTATCAATTACTATTACAATTTTGACAGCGATACCTTTATAAATATTAACGTTTAAAACCAGTGATGGTAGCGCAGGTAAGCAAACATCCCTACTGATATAAGAAGCATGGTGGATCCGATAACAATTAAAGGTACAAGGCTCCCACCGTTGATTCCTCCTGGTAATGGAATATTCATTCCAAAGATACTGGCGATTAAAGTCGCTGGAGCAAGAAGTGCCATAACGATAGTCAATATACTCATGATTCCCTGAATGCGATGTGAGGTCAACCAGTTACTGGTTTCTGCAAGTCCATCAACGACTTCCTTACAATCTTCAAGACCGTCCCATATTTTACGATAATGGTCTGCAACATCTCCAAAATATATTTCCTGATCTTCTCTGAAAAAGGGATATTCCTCGTTCTCCAAAGTTTCTATCACTGCTATTTGAGGCCTGATTATACGCCGAAAAGAGATAAGGTCTCTTCGAATAAGGGAGATTTCGTGAACTGTTTTTGGAATTGTTTTAGTGAAGATAACATCTTCGGCATCATCAATATTTTCAGTAATTCTACTAAGTATTGGAAAGCAGTAGTTAACTAATCCATCGAGGATATTATATAGAAGAAATCCAGAACTTCTACCCATATATTTTTGGCGATTACTATCATTACTTTGACAATCCTGGAACAGTTTTGCCAATGGCTTGAGGCTAACTGACTTGTTTACAGTAACAACATAGTTTTCTCCAATAAATATGACTATCTCGATGGGGCGTGTAATGTGATGCTCCCTGTCAAAAACCGGAAAATGCAGAACCATGAAAACTCGATCCTCATATTCATCAATTTTTGGACGTTGTACTCGACCTAGAACATCATCCAGATCAAGGGGATGAAAATTAAATTTATCAGCCAAATATTCAACTTCAGTAGTAGTTGGTTTCTCTATATAGTACCAACTCAATTTTCCCTGGGTTATACAGTTCACGTTCGGTTTTCTTTGTTCGTTTATGGACATATACATTCTCCCTCTGTAAGTTACAACATTCTAGCACTGATTACACCATAGAGCTAGCTTATATCAATATATAAATTGGCTTAAAAATATCCTGTATATATTTGACAATAAGGCGAAAATACCTGTATCATAGGTGTCGCGTGTATTTGATGCACGTGTACGTTAACAATTGAATAGTAAATTGAAGGTAAGGTTAAATAATAGAGAGTTTGATCCTGGCTCAGGATAAACGTTGGCGGTGTGCTTCATGCATGCAAGTCGTACGGGATTATAGTTTTCGGATTGTAGTCTAGTGGCGAATGGCTGAGTAATACATAGGTAACCTGCCTGTGAGTGGTGGATAACTTGCTGAAAAGCAAGCTAATACAGCATACGGTGAACAGGGGTTTCTTGTTCATTAAAGCCTTCGGGTGCTCGCAGAGGGGCCTATGCCTGATTAGCTAGTTGGTGAGGTAACGGCTCACCAAGGCGATGATCAGTAGCTGGTCTGAGAGGATGGTCAGCCACATTGGGACTGAGATACGGCCCAAACTCCTACGGGAGGCAGCAGCAAGGAATATTGGGCAATGGGCGAA